>JAIRTL010000035.1 GCA_031254915.1 Planctomycetota bacterium | reverse complement strand
GTCGCCGCATGATTTTTCTTGCGGGCATGGATGTGTTGACGGAAAAACAGGAATGTTTGTTTATGACCACGCCGTTCAACAGGCGAATAGTTAGTCATCTCCGCCGCGCGGAATATTATCAGGCAGAGGGATTGCCGTGTCACGCTCTCGAAGAGCTTGATTGCGCTGTTATGGCGTCGCCGGAAGATCCGGAACCGCTTATCTCGCGGGCCGACTGTCTCCGTAGGCAAGGCAGGCACGCAGAAGCCGAAGCAGACCTCTCCGCAGCCATGCGGCTCGATCCGTCCAACCCAGAACCATGCGTCATGATGGCACAGATTCTCGCCGCGACGCGGCGCGAGGCTGATAGCCTTTTGTATCTCGAACACGCCGAGGCGCTCGATCCATCCTGGCATCGCACTTTTCTCATCAAAGGCGACATCGAAATCGCGATCGGTCGACTCACACGGGCGGTAGACAGCTACAGACGGGCGACGAGATTGGCGCCCCGTAACCTCGAATCCATGGTTGCGTTGGCGACGGCGCTTGTCGACTCCGGTCAAGTGCGCGAGGCGGCCCAGACCGCGTCCGTCATCCTCAAGCTCGCTCCAAACAACGCCGATGCGCGGTTTGTCCGTGCCCTGACGCACCTCAAGCTCGGCGATGAATCAAAAGCGCTACTTGAATTAAACCGGGCGGCTCGGATCGCCCCCGATCACGCCAGGATTCGCATCGAACGCGGTTGTCTTTCAATGCGCCTCAACCGCTTCGAGGATGCATACATCGACCTCGCCCACGCTACCGGCGTCGACGCCGACAACAGGCGCGCATTATGCGCCATGGGCGAGGCCGCTTGGCGCACCGGGCGCGTGCGCGAGGCGATCGACGCCTACGGCAGGGCGATCGCGCTCGGCGCGGCCGGTTCGGAAGTACTTCTCGGCAGGGCGGAAGCGCTTGCCATGGCGGGGCGGCGCGAGGAAGCGGTCGAGGATTGCGCCCGCGCACTCAGGGTCGATCCGCGCAATCCGGACATCTACACGGCACGCGGCGTGCTCAATATGGAGATAGGCCGGTATGAGGACGCGATGCGGGATCTCAGCCAGGCGATAGCGCTTGACGGCGACCTGGTCGAAGCGATTCTCGCACGCGGCGAACTCAAATCGCGGCAGGGCGATGCGCTTGGTTCGACCGCCGATTTCGCCGCCGCCGTGCGCCTCAATCCAGACGAGCCGGAACTCATCGCCAGATGGATCCGCTCCGTAGGCGACGCCGGCGACGTGGTGACGGCGCTCAAGCTGCTTGAACGGGAGATCTTCGCCCATTCCGGCTCGATTTCCCTTTTGCTGTTGAAGGCGGATCTGCTCGCCGGGTCGGGGAGGAACGTGGAGGCGGAAACGGCGTACCGTAAGGCGATCGATACTTTTCCCAACGACGTCGAACCGCATCTGCGCCTGGCGGAATTCCATGAGCGTCTGGGCGATTTCACCCCTGCGATTTACGAGTACGATCAAGCGCTCAGGATCGATCCCGCCGACCCGTTCACCCACCTGATGCGGGCTGCGCTTCTCGATCGGATGGACAAGCCCGAAGAGGCGATCGCGGAACGAAAAACCGCCAGCGATCTCCGCCGCTGGCGCGGCAGGTAGTCCGCATATGATTTCCTAACCGGATGGAATTCGCGTTTTTAAGGAAGCGCTTCCGTCACCTCGATCGGCCGATTCCTGTATTCCGCCACCCAGCCGTCCTGTTTCCGAATAAGAACGCTTGCCTCCCCCTCGGTCCACGCCGCTTTGGTCGCGGTGTCCGCCCACTCGAGGGCGGCCTTGCGATGGGTCGCGTCCACCTCGATCAGGGTCATACCCAACGCTTCCGGAATACTGTCGAGGAATTCGCCCGCGTCGGCGACCCGGAAGGGGATGCTGACGGCATCAAGCCCGGCTTCCGCAAATGCGCGGTTGTGGAAAATGTGACGGTCCGAGTGGGCGTTGGGACCGGTGAGAAGGCCGAAAATCGCCGTTTTGCCGGTGATGGCTTCGACCCGGTAGAGATCTCTCAGGTCTCTGGCGGTCGGCTGTGCCGGCGTCGTTTCCAGCCCCTCGGCGAGGCAGCCGATAGCCATTCTCGATCCGAAGCGGTGGCCGAGAATCCGGGTGACCAAGCCGATATCGTTCACCGCGGCTGCGACGGCCGGCTTGGGGAGCGAGCCAAGCGCGGCGAATATCTTGAGGTTGTCGGCGGTTTTTTGCGCGGCGACGGCGATTTTGACCCAGTCGGCGAGAGGATTCGCCGCAAGTTCCATCGCTTTCGCTTCAAGATTGGCCGGCGTCTTTTTAAAATCGTGAAAACTCGCAATCCGAATCAGCCCCTCGCGTTCGCCGATATGTTCCAGGTCGGCGGATTCGGCGTCGACGTACTTGGCGCCGGCCAGGACCGCTTTGCGAAGCGTCTCCCGGCGCGCCTTTGCGGTTCCGGAAAAGTGGCCGCCCTCCTTTTCCGATCGGCAAACTGCGACGACCGGATACGGCGAGGCCTTGACCAGAATCTCGACAAGCGGCGTTTCTTCGAGCGCGTCAAGGCGCAGTTCCACAACGTCGACCGGTTCCCTGGCCGAACGGGAGAGAAGTTCGAGAAGCTCTTCATTGGTTCCGGCGCTGAGCGATATGCAGATCATGGTTTCCATTTCTCGGCAAAATCCATACAGTTAGTATACTATTTTTTCGGGCCTCGTCCACCGAAGCGGCAAAAAGGCCGCGTCGAATTTTTTGGACCACCGCCCATAGCACGGGAGGAACGGAAATGGTCGCCATCAATGGCTTCAAAATCGAGTCCCTGGTCGAGCGCCTGGTGGAAAGCTGCGCCGACAATCTTGCCGTGAACCATATCGAGGGACACGATCTGCCCGACAAGATGTCGGTAGAGAAAGTGCTCGACCTTCTCCTCGCCATTGTGTTCCCCGGCTATACCCACGGCAAGGCGATTTCGCCAGCCAGCCTCCCTTATTATTTCGGCGATCTCGCGGTCCGGGTTCGAACAGAATTGACCAAACAGGTCGAGCGCGCCTTTGCCTACGATTGCCGGCAACGCAAGGAAAGCGCCACAACCTGCCATGCCTGCGACCGCGCCCAAGCTGCCGTCGACATTCTTCTGCAAAAGCTCCCTGGTCTCCGGCAAATCCTCAAGGAGGATGTGCAGGCGTATTTTGAACGCGATCCGGCGGCGGAGAGTCTGGACGTCATCCTCTTCTGCTATCCCGGAATAGAGGCGGTGGCGACGCAACGTCTGGCCCATATCCTTTACGAATGCCAGATTCCGATCATCCCGCGAATGTGGACGGAACGAGCCCATTCCCGCACCGGCATCGACATCAGCCCCGGCGCCACGATCGGCAAGCGCTTTTTCATCGACCACGGTACCGGCGTCGTGGTGGGAGAAAGCACCTTCATCGGCGACAACGTCAGCCTGTACCAAGGCGTCACCCTGGGGGCGCTGTCGCCCATCAAGGGGCAAAGTCTCAAGAACGTCAAGCGCCACCCCACGATCGAGGACGACGTCATCGTTTACGCCGGCGCGACCATCCTTGGAGGCGACACCGTCATCGGCAAGGGGTCGGTGATCGGCGGCAGCGTCTGGCTGACAGAGAGCGTTCCGCCAGGCTCGCGCGTCATTCTCGATATGCGCGAGTTCGTTGTGACCCGAACCGCCGGGGAATCGACGAGGAAATGACGCGATGGCAGTCTTTGACGTCATAATCGTCGGCGCCGGCCCCGCCGGTTCGACGCTTGCGCGCCTTCTCGGTGGCCAGCGCTCCGTGCTCCTGCTCGAAGCGCGAAACATTCTCGACGCTCCGCCGTCCGGAACATCAAGGGAAAAGTGTTGCGGTGGCCTTCTCGCGCCAGACGCCCAGGCAATGCTGCGGCGCTTAGACCTGCAACTGTCGAATGCGGCGCTCGATTCCCGACAACCTCTTGCCGTCCGCGCTCTCGACCTAGCGACCGGGCAATCTCGGCTGTACCCCCGCGAATACGTCAATATGGATCGGCCGGCGTTCGAGCGCTGGCTGCTGTCGCTTTTACCGGAGGGCGCCGCCGTCAGGGAAAACGCCCGCGTTGTCTCCGTGCTGTGGTCTGATGCCTCGTCCGGATGGCATGTACGCGTTCGTGAACCGTATGGCGTGCGCGAGGAGCGGAGCCGCTTACTTGTCGCCGCGGACGGCGCGGGGAGCATCGTGCGACGTTTGCTGGGTTCGCCGCCGCGACCGGAATGTCGGTATCTGGCTGTACAGGATGTCTTTGAATCGAACGGTTCCGATAATCGCGGTGTGAGCGGCAGGGATGAATATCTGGCGTTTTTCCATCCGACGATCACCGATTTTTATGGATGGGTAATCCCCAAGCGCGACAGGACGCTTCTGGGCGTGCTTCTTCCTTCGCGTTCCCGGAGAAACGATCCGATTCCGCTTCTCATGACGTCGATCCGTGAACGCCTCGCGTGGTACGGGCATGTTTTTTCAGGGCCGGCAAAACGGCAGGGCGGATGCGCTCTCAGGCCGAAGCCGGAGGACGTTTTCCTGGGGGTAAACGGGGCATTCTGCGTCGGAGAGGCTGCGGGTTTCATCAGCCCCAGCTCCGCCGAGGGATTCAGCTACGCCTTCTCCTCCGCGGAGGCGTTGGCGGCATCGATCCTCGGCGGTTTCAGTGGACGGAATATTCTTGCCGATTACGCTGCCCGCACCCGCCGGCTCCGACTCAATATGCTCGCCAAAAACTGGAAAGCCCGGGTCATGTATTCACCGCCGCTCCGCCGTCTTGTCATGCGAAGCGGCATATTTGCCGATCGTCGCGGTTGAAGCGGGAAGCAACTTTGGTTTCACCTCTCCGAATCATTTTCTGCGTCTGCGGTCTCGATCGCGGCGCCTTCTGCCGCGGTCGCGGTGGCCGCGATGGTCGTCGCTGAGCGCTTCGCCGAGGATGTGGAAGACGGCGCTGCCGATCTCCTCGCCGGGCGCGCGGCCGGTTCTCCTCAAGCGCGTTCAAAGGCTTCTTCCCATAATCATGTTGCTCGCGATTTCGTGCATTCCGGCGTTGGCGAGGAACATCCTGCCGCCGTCGTCGGCGAGCGCGAGGGCGAGTTCACAGCGAACATGGTCGACGCCGCGCTTAACAAGTTCCGCAAGGGCGAGTTCAACCAGCTTGCCTCCGATGCCTTTCCTTCGCCACTCGGGCAGCACCGCGACATATTGCAACTCGGACACGTATGGATTCACGCAGGCGGCGCCGATGATGTCGTTCCCCGCTTTCGCGAGCCAACAGCAATCCATCAGGTCGATGGCGCTGAAGTAAAAGTCATCCGCAGCCATCAACTCGTCCTCGACGCTTGACGACGGAAATGCGGCGCTTCTCGAGCGTTCCAGAACATTCTCCAGGACCTGTCCGTAGGTTTGCATAAGAAGCGGGCACAGGCGTCCCTGATCAGACAGCTCGGCGCGGTTGAAAAACACTTCCGGCACTTCGGGCGAATCCGGCATGTTGCCTCCTAATCCCTCGCTCTACCGAAGAGTCTTAACAGGAACAGGAGGAGGTTGATGAAATCGAGATACAGCTTGAGCGCGCCGACGATGGCTGCTTTATGGCGCGTCGACGAGTCGCCGCCGCCGAGGCTCGCGCCGAGATGAAGGATTTTTTGCGTATCGTAGGCGGTCAGACAGAGAAACACCAGAATGCCGGTGACGCTGACGACGTAGCCGAACATGTCCGAGCCGACGAGGAAATTGATCAGCGTGGAGACGAGGACGGCGATAAGGCCGATAAACAGCAGGTTGCCCCAGGACGTCAGGTCGCGCTGGGTGAAATAGCCGAAAATGCTCATGGCGGCGAACAGACACCCGGCGGCGGCGAAGGCCTGGATGACCGAAGTATAGGCGTAGACAATGAAGATCGAAGACAGCGTTATGCCGTTGATCGCGCTGTAGAGTAGAAAGAGGAACGTCGCCGTACCTGCCGAAAGCCGATTGATCGCGGCGGAAATAACGACGACCAGTGAAATCTCGCTGATGAGGAGGCCCCAGAGCAGCCACTGGTTTTCGAACAGGGCGAAAAGAAGCGTTTGGCTGCCTGCGACCACCATCGCCGCCGCCGTGGTGACGACAAGACCGATGAACATCCATAAAAAAGCGCTTCGCAGCAAACGGTTCGCCGCGACGGGATGGAGCATTGTCGCTTCCGGATAGGCGACTTGCGCATCGTCGTACATGAATTCTATTCCTCCAAAATGTTCGCGTTTGGATGAATGGAGCACTCTTTTTACGTGTTTTAAAGCATTTTGGGAATCTTCCGCTCATAATTTGGACGCGGCGTTATCTTGTGGATACGAGCGCCGACACGCCGCCCCGGTAGTAGCTTTCCGTGAAATTCACCAGTTTGGCGCGCTGTCTGGTTATGGTCATGCACGTCCCGGCCATATCGATCGTTTTGGCCAGCAGGGACGGCACCCGCGAACCAACTTCCATGGTGACGATTATCAGTCGACGGCCGAGCCTTTGGGCGATGCGACGGGCGAGTTCGATGTCGAAGCCGGTCAAGTTGCCGTCGCCGTCATGATAGGAGAACGGCTCCATGACGGCTCCGACGCCGAGACGAAGCGGGGGCGCATCATCCGGGACCGGGAATTCGGGCAGTGTTTTTTCCGACATCGGGCCGTCGAGCCATTTGCCGGTCATGGCGTCTATGGTCCCGTCCGCCTTCAGGTCGCGTATGACTTCCCCGACCTGAAAATGGAGTTCGCGGTCGTCGTAATGCAACGCGAAGGCGTAGTCGTCGTCCTGGAGGCGTTCGGCGAGTATGCCGATGTCGTCGTGCATGCTGGCGATGAGCCTGGCGACCGGTTCGTCCGTGATCATGGCGTCAATACGCCCTGACGAGAGCGCGCGGACCTGCGATTTGTTGTCGACGAAGTATTGGATGCGGATATCATCGAGATGTTCGCGCGCGGCGGCGTCGAACATGGTTCCGGCGAAAACGCCTATCCGTTTTCCGTTCAGATCGGAGAGCCTGGCGGTGAACTTCCGATCGACCTCGGTCGGAAGGGAGGCGGACATGGTAACGAGGGTGACGCCGCCTTCGTAATAGGGAATGGTGAATTCGACGGCGTGCGCGCGTTCCTCGGTGACGGTGATGCAGCCGCCGATCATGTCGACGTCGCCCCCGAGAAGCGCGGAAAACATATCGCCGAAATCGTCTATGGTCACTATCTCGATGTCGCGCTCCATCCGAAGAGCGAGCCGTTCGGCGAGTTCGATGTCGAGGCCAATGCATTCGTTTTTGTCGTTCAGGTACGAGAACGGGGGAGAGACGGGGCTGGTTCCGAAGCGAAGAAGCCGTTTCCCTTCGCGCGTCGGAATCTGCGACATGACTTTCTCGTCGACCGGTCCGTCCATCCATTTCGCCGCTAGCGCCTCGACCATCCCGTCGTCCATAAGCTCCCGCAGGGATGCGTTCACCTCGTAGCCGAGCGACAGGTTTTCCTTCCGGTGCGCAAAGGCGTATGTGTCGGTTTGCAACATGGCTTCGAAGACGACGAAGCGCGGATCCTCGAGCGCGATTGCCCGGCAGATCGGTTCATCGTCGACTATCGCGTCTATCTCTCCGGCGCGAAGAGCCGCCATGAGAGACTGTAGGCTGTCGTAAAAGCGCAATTGGGGATCCTTGATTCTTCCCTTGAGCGCATCCGCGAGCATGGTGCCCCTGACCGCGCCTATGTGCCGGCCATCGAAATCGGCAATGGTTCGATATTCATGCGGTTTGGGAGCGTCGGCGCCCT
This sequence comes from Planctomycetota bacterium, assembly GCA_031254915.1. Classification (GTDB taxonomy): domain Bacteria; phylum Planctomycetota; class SZUA-567; order SZUA-567; family SZUA-567; genus JAIRTL01. The sequence goes on along the minus strand of JAIRTL010000035.1, from coordinate 61,507 downwards.
CACCGGACCAGATTGTCGGCCATGAGGTCGCGGCGGCAAAGACGATAATGGCGAGGAACGGCAAGTGCGTCCGGAGCATGGCGTCATACCTCCTTCGGGTTGACGAACGGCATCATCCGTCGAAGTTTCCTGCCGACGACCTCGATCGGGTGCTCGTGGTCTCGTTCGCGCATCTTATTAAGGACGGGCGTGTTCACCAGACATTCGCACAACCATTCGCGCGCGAAGGAACCATTCTGTATTTCGGCGAGGACTTCGGCCATCGCGTCCCTGGACGCCTGGTTGACAACCCTCGGTCCCCGGGTGTGTCCACCGTATTCGGCCGTGTCCGAGACGGAGTAATTCATGTAGTTTATGCCGCCCTGATAGAACAGGTCGACGATAAGCTTCATCTCGTGCAGCACCTCGAAGTAGGCGATTTCCGGTTGGTAGCCGTTGGCGACCATGAGTTCGAAGGCGGCGCGGATCAGTTCGGCGACGCCACCGCAGAGGACCGCCTGTTCCCCGAAAAGGTCTGTTTCCGTTTCTTCCTTGAACGTGGTTTCGATGACGCCGGCACGCGCGCCGCCGATGCCGAGGGCATAGGCGAGGCCGATTTGCCGCGCCTGGCCGGAGTAATCGTTATGGACGGCGATCAGGCAAGCGACGCCGGCGCCCTTTTCGAACTCGGAACGGACAAGGTGTCCGGGTCCCTTCGGCGCGATCATGATCACGTCAACGTTTTCGGGCGGATTGATCTGGCCGAAATGGATGTTGAAGCCATGGGAAAACATGAGCGCCTTGTTTTCGCCAAGATGCGGGAGGATGTCCTTCTTGCAGACTTCGGCCTGGATTTGGTCGGGGAGGAGGATCTGGATGATCTGCGCCTTTTCCGCCGCCTCTGCGACGCTGTGAACCTGGAACCCATGCTCTTCGGCAAGGCGGGCGTTCTTGCTTCCGGACCGGTTGGCGACGATGACGTCGAAACCGGAATCGCGCAGGTTCTGCGCCTGGGCGTGGCCCTGCGACCCATAGCCGATGACGGCAATCGTCCTGCCCTCAAGGACGGTGCGGTCGACATCCTTCTCGTAATACATTGTTGCCATGTGCTGACTCCTTCAAAATCCGCTTTGCGGGTATTGTCCGTGACCGCAGTTTTTCGGCGGCCTCCCTGATGATCCGCAAACCATGGAACCATCAGTCCTTTCGCACGCCGATCGCATCCAATATATAGCGTCGCGGACGGCCGGGTCAATATGCGGATGCGGAAAAGCCTCCTTCATTGTCATATTGTGTCATAATGTCCGATAATGCAAGTATCGCAAATATCCGCACGAATGCAACCGGCGGAGCGGGAAGTTTTTTGCAATCTGTCGTGAAAGGATCCCGCTTTGAGCGGCAATTTTGTAGTGGCGCGCGTCTCGCCGCGCCGTCGATCAGCCGCATTCGGGGAATGATTATGCTTACGCGAAGAGCGCTCTCGGTGGTTTTGGTCGTGGCAGCCGCCATCTCCTTGTCCTATGGACATGCGGGAGACGTCGAGTCGGCACGCGAAGGTTTCGAAGGCGCGCCGGAAGCACGGCTGGATTCGGTTCGCCAGGACATTCAGTTCATGGCTCCGCCAGGCGACGGTTTGCGCGGGCAACGCAACGGTCCCGGAGCATTGCCGAAGACGCGGGTCATCATCGACGACGTGCGCTGCTTCGAGACGCCGGAGGCTCTGCGCGGCACCGCGTGGCTTGGCTGGAAGGATGTGCGGCGCAAGGCGTTCACCAAAAACGCCTCGACCGACGAATCGCTCGGCATAGACAGGGCATGGGAGGCGTTCGTCGAGGACGTTGGACTTGAATATGCCGCCCCGTAATCAGACAGGTCGGTTTCAACCATGTGATGCCGAAAAAGCGCCCCCGAATCTACCCGGGGGCGCTTTCTCATGGAGTGTTTTTCGCGTGTCACGACGCCGGTGCGGCATCCTCAAGGAAGCCTTCCAGGCGGCGGGCGCGCACCGGGTGTTGCAGCTTCCGGAGGGCCTTCGCCTCGATCTGCCTGACGCGCTCGCGGGTGACGTTGAACTTGCGGCCAACCTCCTCGAGCGTGTAGGTATAGTCGTCGCCGATGCCGTAACGTAGCTTGATGATTTCGCGCTCGCGGTAGGTGAGACTCTGGAGGACGTTGCCGATCTTGTCCTTGAGCATTTCATAGCTCGCCATGTTCACCGGGCTTTCTGCCGTCTTGTCCTCGATAAAGTCGCCGAAGTGGCTGTCGTCGGCATCTCCCGCTCCGATCGGCCTGTCGAGGCTGATCGGGTGCTTGCTGATCCTGAGCACGCGGCGCGCCTCGGCGACCGGGATGTCCGCCTGGGCGGCGATTTCCTCGACCGTCGGTTCGCGGCCGATTTCCTGAACAAGCTGCTTGGTGATGCGGCGCAGTTTCGACATGGTCTCGATCATGTGCACCGGGATGCGGATTGTGCGCGCTTGATCGGCGATCGCGCGGGTGATGGCTTGCCGGATCCACCAGGTCGCGTAGGTTGAGAACTTGTAGCCGCGTCGGTATTCGTATTTCTCCACCGCCTTCATGAGGCCGGTATTTCCCTCCTGAATGAGGTCGATAAAGGACAGGCCGCGGTGGCGGTACTTTTTCGCGATGGATACGACGAGACGCAGATTTCCGCTCGACAGCTTCTGTTTGACAGTCTGGTATTCTTCGAAGCGCTTCCCGACGTGCCTGGCGCGGACGAGCAGGCGCGACAGCGGTTCCTTCGCCTCCATGCGGATGCGAAGCAGCTTGTCGCGGGTCATTTCGAGGCGACGCTTCTCCTGCGGCGTGAGACGATCGAGCCGTGCCTTGAGCTGGGCCTCTTCCTTTAGCATCTTGTCGGCGTCCTCCGCCAGCTTGATGATGCGGTCGCGAATGAAAAACATCCTGCCGGTGCGCAGGCCAAGCTCCTCGAGCAGTTTGGCCATGCGGCGCTGGCGGGCGCGCATTTTCGAGAAATACGCGGCGCGTTTGGCGTTCGAAGTCGACGAATCCTCCATCCGGCGCCAGAGGTCGGCGAGGGAGTCGTAGATCTTGTGGAGCGTTTCCATATGTTCGGGAAGCCGGGTGAGCACGTCGTTGCGCTCCGCGCCGGCGGGGTGCGAGTTCCGCATGATCTTGTCGAGGCTTTCCCGATTTAGCTTCACGCGCTCGTAGAGGTCGAAGACGTGCGCCATGGCGATGGGGCTTTCCAGCGTGCGCCTCCGGAATCGCGACGACGACAATTCGATCTTTTTCGCGAGGATTACCTCCTCTTCGCGGGTGAGAAGCGGTATCGACCCCATTTCCGACAGATACATCCGCACGGGGTCGTGGACGTCGCCGACGTCCGCCTCGGGAATGAGGGTGGAGCCGATGACGAGCGCCTCGGCTTCCGGATCTTCGGGCTCGATGACTTCCTCGTCGATGTCGACGGAAATGTCCTCGTCCGAATCGATGACCTCGATTCCCTCCTTCGTGAGACGGGTGAAAACAAGATCAATTTCATTGGGATTGATCGCTTCCTCGGGTAGGAGTTCGTTGAGTTCCGTATAGGTGATGCTCTTCCTGCCCTTGATTTTGCGGATAATGGCGACGATCGCTTTTTCGTCGAGGGCGGGACGCTCCTCGGCGGGTTCGCCCCCGGCAGGCTCCGCAAGCGCTCCCTCTTCGTCGTCGAGAAGAGCGACCTCCGGCTCGAGTTCATCGTCGGGACACGCTTTCGCCTTGGCGGCGTCGCCCCGTTTCCTGACGGAGGTTTTCTTGTCGGCTTCATCCTCGGCGGCGCACGAGTCCGCCTTCCCGCATTTGGATTTGGCGGTCGCGGTCGAACCGCTCTTGTTTTTCGTGGTTTTTTTGCTCATCCATCGTTTCCTACGTTTGCATGCCCTTGCCACGGACGCAGCCGACCCGGTCCCCACCCTGCCGTCGGCGCGTCATCGTTCCTTCATCGCCGCCTGCAAGCCGATGTACTCCGCCTGCAAGCGATCCAACGCCTCTTCGTCCGAATTTCCTTCCGCTTCCTTGAGCATCTTCAACAGCGCTTCCGCGCGTTCCTTGCGGCGTTCGTTGGCCATCAGCCTCAGGATTTGGGAGAGGTCCCTTTCCGACAGCGGCTCCGCGTCCGGAAAAGCCATGTCGGCGAGTTTTTCGACCGCATCCGGGTGTTCAACCCTGCTGCGCATGTCGTTTATCGCCGGCGCCCTTGATTCATCCCATCCATCCCGCGCCATGGCGGCCAACTCAGCGGCGGCGGCGTCCCGCCATTCGTCCGGGGGGTAGGCGTCCGACACGCGGGCGCACCAATCCGGGCTCTCCCACATGTAACGCAGCAACCGCATTTCGCGTCGCTTGTGCGCCTCCCCGGCGCTCTGTAATATCTCGTCCATTCCCGGTCGCCTCGCCGGCGGGGCCAATCCTTTTCGCACCGCCGGTCGAGCCGGGGGCCGTATCGCCGTTCGTCCGCGTATGGGGCCGGACGGTTCCTTCGGTTCGGGGCGGGGGATCGCTTCCTCCGGCACCTCCGCCATCGCGGCGACGCGCTTTTTCATCAACGCGACCTTCACCGGGTCAGGGCAAAGGTACACGGTTTTCATTATCGTCCTGACTGCTTCGCCGGCGGCCATGACGTCCCGCCCTTTGGCCTTACCGACCGTTTCCCGCAGCAGGTACGAAAAACTGTCTTCGGCCCGGTCGAGGTTTTTCCCGAATTCCTCCGCACCGAATTTCGGGAGGAATTCGCAGGCGTCCTTGACATCGAGGCCGCGCGCGACCGAAAGCGGCACATCGTGGCCCATGAACAGGTCGATGGCACGCAACGTCGCCTTTTCGCCAGCCGCGTCGGCGTCGAAAAGAGCGATCACCCGGCCCTGTTCCCTGACGTGACGCCGAAGCGTCTGAACGTGTTCCTCCGTGAGGGCTGTCCCGAGCGTCGCAACGACGTTTTCAATGCCGTACTGATGGCACATGATGACGTCGGTGTAGCCTTCGACCACTATCGCCGCCTTGCGGAGGCCGATTTCTTTAGCCGCTTGGGCAAGGCCGAAAAGGATTCGCCGCTTCTCGAACAGCGGTCCCTCGGACGAGTTTATGTACTTGCCGCCAACTTCGGGTTTTTCCTCGAGCACCCTGCCGCCGAACCCGACCGGACGTTGTTGCGGGTCCAGAATCGGGAACATCACCCTGCCGCGAAAGGCGTCGTACAACCTGCGCTTCGATCCGTCGCCGCTTATCCGCTCCCGCAGCACGCCGGCGCGAAGCGCATACTCCAATACTTGCTCTTTAAACGCGGTTTCTTTGGCATTTTTTAGCAAAAAACCGCTTAATCCGTCCCATGAATCCGGCGCCCAGCCAAGGCGCCACTTGCGGATCGTCTCCTGGCTGAAACCGCGCGACAGCAAATATTCCCTTGCCGCGCCGCCACCGTCGCGCCGTAGCGCCCCCTCGAAATAGTCGACCGCACGCGAACAACACCAGAACAGGGCGGTTTTTGCCTCGCTACGTTTTTCCGCCGCTTTGCGTCCCTCGGAGGAGACGTATTCAAGCTCAAGCCCAGAGCGTTCCGCAAGCAATCGCACCGCCTCCGGAAATTCGACCCGCTCCATCATTTGAACGAATCGGAACACATCACCTTTGGCGCCGCAACCGAAACACCGGAAGAACTGCTCCGAGGTCCTTACATTGAACGAGGGGGTTTTCTCGTTATGAAATGGGCAGAGTCCAATAAGGTTCACGCCCGCCCGCTTCATGTGGACGTTATAGTTCTGCACCACCTGGGACAGTTCGTTCGCCGATCTGACCCGTTCCAGAAAGTCCTGCGAAAAAAAAGGCATTCTCCAACCTGTGATCCAAACCGGAGTCGGTCGCGGGCAATGAAAATCGTATCCCGAAGCCAAGAGTTTTGAGCACTCTGGTAATAATACCGGGACCAGTGCATCCCGGCCGGGGAAAAATCCACCGGGCAGCTTGGGAACTCGGATGTGCGATTGTAGCCGCGCCAGTTGCCCTGTCAATCAATTATGTGTCGCTGAATCGTGGACAAACGCCCGCGTGACCACTATAATTCGGCAAATATTTTTTAATCATGGCGCATTTCACGAAATCCGAGACATGAAAAAACTTCACGATAAATTCTTCAAACAAGCCAAACGCGAAGGCAAACTCGCCCGTTCCGTTTACAAACTGGAAGAGTTGGACAGGCGCGAGCGATTACTCAAAAGAGGCGACGTAGTGTTGGATCTGGGTGCTAGCCCCGGATCGTGGCTCGAATACATTATCGAGAGGATCGGTTCTGGCGGAATCGCGTACGCGGTCGATCTAAAACCAATCAACAAGAAATTCAAGAGCAGGGTTTACTTCAAGAAAATGAACGTGTTAGAGATGAAAGGCGACGAATTTCCCGAAATCGTGGACGGGTTTGACGTCGTCTTGTCGGATATGGCCCCCAACACATCGGGGATTAAAATCGTCGACCAGGCCCGAAGCCTCGAATTATGTGAGAAGGCGGTTGAAATAGCGAAAAGAATATTGAAATCAGGTGGCTGCATGGTGTGTAAGATTCTCTATGGCCCCGACACTGAACATTTTCGCGCCTCGCTTGCGAAAGACTATGATACGGTGAAAATCCGGAAGCCGGACGCATCCCGCGACGAAAGCACGGAAACGTATGTTCTCGCGCTTGGCTTTATCCCGCCGGAAAAAAGAAAATGAAGTATGCCGCGCCGTCATATCTCGCGTTATGTCTCATGGTCGTCGCCGCTTTCGGCGACGCATCGGAAATTCGGAAGATTCCCGCGCCCGGCGACTGGATTGAATACCGGATCGCTTTTCCCGTCGATCCGCTCGAGGATGCTATTCGCGATACGCTCGGCGAAGCCGCAGACAATGCGACGGGCGGCATGACAAACGGCGAACCGCGAGATATGCGCGCACTTGGGTACGATGCTGGTTTCTCCCCAAACTTCCGACCGAAACAACGATGGACGGTTATGCCTCTCCGTCTCGAAATCAAGGCCGTGCGGGAGGGCGGACTCGATGTACTCGCCTCCTATCCGGGCTTTGCGCACGAGTCGTTTCTTCCCCTTGACCGTTCTGCGCTGCCGCTGCCATTTGTCCCGGGCGGGGATGACGCGCTTGCCGGGCATGCCTCCGCGAATCCGGATGCGGTTGTCGAAAAGGATTTCACCCGTCTATTGCATGCGGTAGGGAGCCGGAAATATCCGGTGTCCCTCGAACGTTGCGATGATCCCGGGAATGGGTTCGTTCGACTTGTCTCGGATGATTTGCCTTTCGGCATGGCTCGTTTCGCATCGCCGCATTGCGATCTTGCTCTGGTCGCCATGGGATCGTTCCCGGCGCCGGAATTTCCTGTCAGCGGGGTCGTCATTGAACCACCGCCAGGCGAGTTTTTCGATCCTCGTCAATAAATCCCGGAGCCTCAAATGGCAAAATCGCTTTCTCCCGAAGCATGCGCGGATACAATCCGCCGGGCCGGCTTCGTCTCCGCCCTGACTGGCGCAGGAATATCAACCGCCGCCGGCATTCCCGACTTCCGGGGGCCGAAGGGGTTGTACGTCACTCGCGCCCACGATCCGGAAAAAGTGTTCGAGGTCGCCGCCTTCGACCACGATCCGGAACCGTTTTACCGCTTTTCCCGCGATTTTCTCGCTCTTGTCGAAGCGGTCGAGCCTACTATCACGCACCGCTTCCTTGCGAGACTCGAGGAGAATGGAACGCTTGGAGGCATTATCACCCAGAACGTGGATGGCCTTCACAGGCGGGCGGGATCCCGGAACGTTCTTGCCATGCACGGCGATTACTCGACCGCGCATTGCCGCCGCTGCGGGCGGGAAGTTTCTGGCGAAAAGCTTTCGGAAGGCATGGCGACAGAAACGGTGCCGCATTGCGCGGAGTGCGGCGGCGTCCTCAAGCCCGACGTGGTGTTTTTCGGTGAAAACGTCCGCTGCTTGGTCGAAGCCGAGTCCTTGGCGCGACGGAGCGACCTGATGTTGGTTCTCGGCTCAAGCCTGACCGTGTACCCGGCTGCCGCCATTCCCTATTATGCCGGCGGCGAGGTGGTTGTCGTCAACAAGGGTGCGGTCGGTGCGGCGTCCGGCCCGGGCGTTCATATCGTCGACGCCGATCTTGACGGCTATTTCAAGGCGGTCGCCGAAGCTCTTGAAATGTGATGGAGATTTATTACCTTCCTTCACGAAGCCGGAGCCCGCTGGCGGGGTGGACGTCGGGGTTGGCGAGGATTTTTTGCGTCGTCCTTTCTACATCGTATTCGACCCGCCGATAGGTCACGTCTACGCCGTCAAAGATGACGTAGCAGCTTTTTGGGTTGCGGTCGCGGGGCTGGCCGACGGAACCGATATTAATGATGGCGCGGCGTTGCGGGTCGATGGCGTAATGGTTGTCGATCGCGGACAGCATTAGGAATGATTCGCTGTCTTCCTCGATGATGCCGGGAAAATGGGTGTGTCCGACGAAGGCGATCTGTTTGCTCATTGCCGAGAAGATATCCGCGATTTTCATCGGATCCATCTCGGGATCGGAGGGAAGCACGTATTCGGTGATCGGTTGGCGAGGCGAACCGTGCATTGCCTCGAACTCGGGGCGCTCGTGCATCGGTTCCAGATTGCCAAGCCACTCCCAGCGACGAACCGCTTCAGGGTCGGGATTGACTGGAGCGGGGCGGAGTATGTGCCTGTGATAATCGACCGCTTTTTGCGCGATGGGGTTGAAGCCCTCCGAATCGTAGAGAACAGCGTAATCATGGTTGCCGCAGAGCGTGACGTTGCACGCAGCATCCACAAGATCGATGCAGGCTTCGGGATCGGGGCCGTAACCGACGGTATCGCCAAGATTGACGACGCTCCTGACGCCCTGGCCGCGTATATCGTCGATAACCGCAGTCAGGGCCTCAAGGTTTGCGTGCACGTCCGAAATAAGGGCGATGGGTTCCTTAATGTCGGGCATGGCTTACTCCATTGCCTGGAAAAGGCTGACAGTCTACGGTTACGCCCTTTCCAGCAGGATATATTCATTCCCCCCAACCGCTCCCAACATCATCGATAACGATGAAGCAAAAGGTAAATTGGGCTCACTAAAGGTGTTGAGCGACAACGGTATTGCAGCGAACAGAATTACAGGCGCTGCGCCACAACTTCTTTGACTTCCGGCACTTCTTCGCGGATCTTCGACTCGATGCCCATCTTGAGGGTCATTTGGGCGTGGGGACAACCGGCGCACGCGCCTTGCAAGGCGATAGTCACAATCCCCGATTCCTCGTCGATCGAAACCAGTTTTACATCGCCGCCGTCAGCCTGAAGCATCGGACGGATCTGATCCAAAACCTGGGAAACCTTTTCCTTCATGGTATCATCTCTCTCTATAAACGGCGCGCCCACTTGTGCGTTTCGCCATTTTCCCAATGAATCGTCTGTTTGGGATACGCTTGCCATCACTTTGCTACGCCAAACCGGCATCCTTGCGAAGAATTTCCGCCTTGGTCGTCCGCTCCCAGGTGAACTCCGGCTCGACGCGGCCGAAGTGGCCGAGGGACGCAGTCATCAAATAGCGGGGTTTCAAAAGATCAAGCTCCTTGATGATGGAGGACGGGCGAAGGTCGAAGTGCTTGGTGATCAGCTCCTCGATCCTCGTCTCCTTGATCTTGCCGGTACCGAAGGTGTTGACGTTGATGGAAAGCGGTTTCGCGACGCCGATGGCATAGGAAACCTGAAGTTCGCATTCATCGGCGAGTCCGGCGGCGACGACGTTTTTCGCGACCCAACGCGCCGCATAAGCGGCCGAACGATCGACTTTGGAGGGGTCTTTGCCGGAGAATGCGCCGCCGCCGTGGCGACCGCGACCACCGTAGCTGTCGACGATGATCTTGCGGCCGGTCAACCCGCAGTCGCCCTGTGGTCCGCCGATGACGAAGCGGCCGGTGGGATTGACGTGGTAGATGGTGTCCTTGTCGAGGAGGCCCTCGGGGATGGTCTGCTTGGCGAGCTGGACCATGTCGTCGTAAATTCGGTCGTGCGAGGCTTCCGGATTGTGTTGGGTAGAGACGAGAACGGTGTGTACGCGAACCGGCTTACGATCGTCGTACTCGACAACCACCTGGCTCTTCGCGTCGGGACGGAGATACTTGATGTCGCCGGATTCGCGGGCCATCGTCACGATGCGCATAAGTTCGTGCGCGAGGTGGATCGGCAGCGGCATCAGCTCCTGCGTTTCGCGGATCGCGTAGCCGAACATCATGCCCTGGTCGCCCGCGCCCTGGTCCTCGGACAGCGTTTCCTTGACGCCCATGGCGATATCGGGAGACTGTTTGTCGAGGCCGACGAGGACGGAGCAGGTGTTGCCGTCGAAGCCGATGGAGGCGTCGTTATAGCCGATGTCGAGGATGGTCTTGCGGACAAGCGACTGGAAGTCGACCTGCGCGTTGGAGGTAATTTCTCCGGCGATGACGCATAACCCGGTGGAGACCATCGTCTCGCACGCGACGCGGGAGTTCGGATCCTGCGCGATCATGGCGTCGAGAATGGCGTCGGAGACATGATCGGCGACCTTGTCGGGATGTCCCTTTGAAACGCTTTCAGAGGCAAAAAAAGTGCGTCTGCCCATAATGCTTTCCTCTTTCCATCCAAGAATCACAAAGCGCCCGGCTCCGGCGACCGGGATGGTTGACCTATAGCGGCCACAGCGCCACAATTATACTATCATTCTCTATGATAAGTTGGACGCGCCTCCCGCGCAAGGGGTTTGTCCTTTATGAAGAGGATCGCGATCGCAAATGATATATTCAGCTTCCCGCCGAAGCGATATGGTCGCCTTCCGGCCTGATGACATATGCGACAAGGTGTCCCGCTCGCGCAAACTCGAGGGCATCGTTTTCTGGACGAAAGACATCCGGAACCTTGCCTTTCATCCCCGCCTTCGCGTGGTTGCGGCACAGTATCCTGCTATTGTGCAATATACGGTCACTGGGCTGGCCGGCAGCGCATGGGAACCGAATGTACCGCCCCTCGCCGCCCAAATGGATGCGCTTCGCGAGTTGAAGTCCCTATTCCCCGAGGGCGCGATTCGTTGGCGTTTCGATCCTGTATTGCCGTCCTCCGATACGCGGGAGCGCTTCAGGAGGGTGCTCGGGACGCTTCGGAAAACGCTCGGCGTGGTGGATGGAGCTACAGTCAGCTTTCCCGATCCATATAAAAAGGCTGTCGATCGGGCAAAGGCGGCGGGACTGGCCTGGCCTACCATTGGCATGGCGGAAAAAATCGACCTCATCGAGTTTATGTCTGGCGAATTCGGCGTGAAGGGTTATGCCGATTTGCCGGCGCCTCTCCGGCTGTGTTGCGAACCCGAATTGCTTCGGTTTCCCGGAGTCGAACAGGCGCATTGCGTCGACAACCTGCTTTTTAACCGGCTGTACGATACGGCGTTTGGCGACCTCGGCAAGGACCCCGGTCAACGCGAGGCGTGCGGTTGCATGAAGTCGACTGACATCGGGTCGTACGACATGGCATGCCAGCACGGTTGTCGTTACTGTTATGCGAATCCGCATATTGTGTGACGCGGCGTCATGGCAGTCATGGCGAGGGAAGGGGAGGAAGGAGCGCAAGGGAATAGGCGCGCCTCACCCTTTCGAATAGGCGCGCATTGTCCGCTGCTGGCTGCGTTGATCGTCGCGGCGTTTGATCGCGTCGCGTTTGTCGTGGAGTTGTTTGCCTCTGACGACGCCGATCTCGACCTTCGCCATGCCGCGCTTCCAGTGCATGCCGAGGGGAACAAGGGTGAATCCGCGCTGTTCGACGGCGGCCTTGAGCTTGCGTATTTCGCTCTTGTGGGCCAGAAGCTTGCGTTTTCTGGTTATGATATGATTGAACCGGTTTCCCATTTTGTATTCGGAAATATTCAGATTGTACAGATACAGTTCCGAATCGTGGACAGCGGCGAAGCTGTCGGCGAACGCGACGTGACCTTCCCGGAGACTTTTGACTTCGGTGCCAGACAGAACCAGCCCGCATTCAAGCTTTTGGATTACCTCGTAATTGAAGAACGCCTGTCGGTTCTTGGCGATTGAATTCGACGCCTCTCCGGCGGGATGCTTTTTTGCCATCGCTTTTCTGTCCCCTGTCTCGAACGTCTTCATCCATCCTATTGCATTGACGGGAGATAGTCAATGCTCGGCTGCGGCTATTTCAGTAATGAACGGGGAAAAGCGGTAAAATGCCGTATTTGATCGAGTCGGGCTTGATATCGACCATCGGATTCGTATAATCCCACAAGTCGGAAGCACGTGCCGGGGGAACCCACATGAATTGTTGATAAAGGTCTTTATCCATGCGGATGGGTGAAAAGGACGAAAGCGCATCGGCTAACCGAACCAAAAGCGGCAGAGCCCTTCTGGTTGGATTCGGACTTGATGATTCCAACGGCCACTTCCGGGTGACGCGCGCCGACGGCACCAGGCTTTTCGGCGGATCGGAGGCGACGCATGAGGAAATGCGGCTCAGGGCGGACAGGATCCTCAACGAGCTTGGTCGTTTGGGTTACAATCTTTCCAGCATTACCCGCGAACAACTCGCCGAAGTCAGGCGCATAGTCAATCGGGTCAGCGCCGAATAATACGCCACCATGTCATTCACTCATTTTCGGGTTCGCTCTTCTTCCCGGAGGCTTATACTGCAAGCGTCCGTTTTGTCATCATTTACCCGGTCTTTCAGGAGGACACCATGACGACAGCCCCCACTTTCATTCTGAATGACGGCAAGGCCATGCCGCAACTCGGATTCGGCGTTTGGCAGATTTCCGACGCCGCCGCAGCGGCAGTCATTAAAACAGCCGTATCCATCGGCTATCGCTCGATCGACACTGCCGCCTACTATAAAAACGAGATCGGGGTCGGGAGGGGCGTACGGGAATGCGGCGTCGACCGCAAGGACCTGTTCGTCACGACCAAGCTTTGGAACACCAGACACGGTTATGACGAGGCGTTCAAGGCGTTCGATGAAAGCATGGAGCGCCTGGGCCTCGACTATATCGATCTCTACCTTATCCACTGGCCCGTCGCGGGGAGCGAAAAATACGTCGACGCCTGGAAGGCGTTCGTCAAACTGCGCGAATCGGGACGGGTGAAATCGATCGGCGTGTCGAATTTCATGGAAGAACACCTCGAACGGATCATCGGCGAGACCGGAGTGAAGCCGGTTCTCGACCAGATAGAAATCCATCCCTTTTTCCAGCAGAAGGGATTGACGACGATCCTTCGGGATCAGGGAATTTTCCCCGAAGCCTGGAGTCCGCTTGGCAAGGGCAAGTCGGTGGAATTGCCGGCGATCATCGAAATGGCCAGGAAATACGGGAAATCGCCGGCGCAGATTATTATCCGCTGGCATCTTCAGAGCGGCAGGATCGTAATTCCCAAGTCCGCGAATCCTGGCCGTTTGCGGGAAAACTTCGAAGCCCTCGATTTCGTCCTCGACGACGCCGATGTCGCCGCGATGGACGCGCTTGATCGGAACGAGCGCATGGATATGGACCCGCGCACCTTCACCGGCCTTGATCTCATGTAAATTCCGGATGTTCAGTTATGGCGCATGTTTTGTATAAAATCGCGCGCTGGTCGCTGAGGCGCCTGTTCAGCGTTTGGGGCGGTCTCGAGGTCAAGGGTAGGGAGAAAGCTCCTCCGGAAGGCTCCCTGATAGTCGTCTCGAACCATGCTTCCTATTGGGATCCGATGGTGCTTGGTCCAGCGCTCGACCGCCCGCTCCATTACATGGCGCGCAAAACACTGTTCGACAAACCGGTCTTCGGCTGGCTGATCCGGCAGGTGAACGCATTCCCGTTGAACAGGGAAGGGGACAGCCGCGAAGCCTTGCGCGCCTTCGGCGAACTTCTCGCACAGGGCGAGGCGGTGGTGCTATTCCCGGAGGGAACGCGGTCGAAGGACGGATCGCTGGGCGAGATCAAGACCGGCGTCGGCATGCTCGCGGTCAGGAACCAGGCCAAAGTTCTGCCTGGATACATATGGGGAACATACCAAAGCTGGCCAAGAGGGCAAAAGTACCCGAAACGCCATCATTTGAAGGCGTTTTTTGGTGATCCGATCGAACCGATGCTCGAAGGCGAGCCGCGGAAGGACGCGCAGCTCCGGGTGACCCACGAAGTGGAAAACGCGTTCAAGCGCCTCGAGACCGAGGCATGGGCTGGCGAACTGAATCCGCCGCCCGGAGTCAATTCCAACGGAGAGTGAACTGTTGTCTGTATGCGCATCACAGTACACGATTAAAAATCATCTAAATTGATACAACCTATTGAACGGTAGGCAATAACGAGGAACATGACGGGTATCAACTTCGATCGGAACACCCGAAAGGAGACCGCCATGTTCACTACATGCGTCGAAAGGCTTGCAGGCACACTGGCTGTAGGTTTGCATTTGAACAAGGCCCGTGCCAAGTGTTTGGCCGGCATTGTCATAGGAGCGGCGGAGTCGAAGTCGGCGTTGCTGTCCGAACCCGCCACCCGCATCCCGACGCCACTACTGCCTCCAAGTTCCGGCGTCTGCAAGACGGGTTCTGCGAGGCGCCGCTGGACTTCAATGCCGTAGCCGCGCTTCTCATGGGGTGTATCGGCAAGCTCGCGAATGAGCCGTTGACCTTGGCATTGGACACAGGACCAGATGGGAGACGCGTCGGAACGGCGTCAATATTCTGGTCCCGAGCGTTTGTCTGGATGATGTGGGGTTGCCGATCTTTAGGGGAGAGGAGAGCCTATGGACGATTGAATTCGCTTTTTCGGTCATCATCCTCAACAAATTGAAAAAGGAAAACGCCTATTCGGATAGACTCTAAATGCGCTAGCCATTTCATGGCGCGCACAGTCGAGGGAATCATGACTCCGGACCGTGAACGATATCAAACATCCCGAACGGGGCTTTCGCCCATCAACGATGGGGTTTGATCACGAGTCGCCCTTCTTGTGGAAAACGCGTACCGCCTTGCCTTCCTGACGGGGAAGCGAACCGGGCGGGAAGACGTCGCCCTTGGGCGAGAATCCGAGCCGTTCCTTGAGGTGCTTTTCCACAGTGAAGCCGGTGATCGTCGGCTCGGCCTCGACGTTGATACGCACATCCTTCACGCCCTTGATCTCTTCGATTATGATCTGGTAGTTCGGGTAAATGCCGGGGATTTCCATCAGGGCTTGTTCAACCTGGCTCGGGAAGAAATTGATGCCCTTGATGATGAGCATGTCGTCGACGCGGCCGGTGATCGGGGAGACGCGGATGTGCGTACGACCGCAGGCGCAGCGGTCCCGCGACACGACATGCGCGAGGTCGCCGGTGCGGAAACGGATGACCGGAAGCGCTTGGCGGGTGAGGGCGGTGATGTAGATTTCACCCTCTTCGCCGTCAGGAAGCGGTTCGCGCGTTTCGCGGTCGAGAACCTCGACGATGTAATGGTCTTCCCAGATATGGATGCCGGAGTGGTCGGGGCAGTCCTGTCCGAGGGTGCCGACGCCGCCTGTTTCCGTCATGCCGTAAATATTGAACGCTTCGAGTCCGAGACCGTCTTCGAGGGTTTTTTTCATGCTTTCCGAAAACGTTTCGGCGCCGAAAATGCCGATGGTCAACTTCGGCAACTCCTCTTTTCCCTTTTGGAGCTCCTCGAGCACGCGAATGCCGTAGGAGACGACGCCGGTGAGGATGCGGGTGCAGAAATCCTTGGCAAGTTTGATCTGGCGCGCCGTATTGCCCGCGCCGGTCGGGATGACGAACAACCCGGCTTCGCGCGCGCCATGGTACATGCCAAAGCCCCCGTTGAAGAGACCGAAGGACGGCGTGATTTGGACGGGATCGCCCGCGTCGCAGCCGGCCATGACGTAGCAACGCGCCATGCACTCCGCCCACTGCTGGAGGTCGCTGGCGTTATACAGCATGACGATGGGGCTGCCGGTTGAGCCGGAGGACATGTGCATTTCGCGGATCGTGGACATGTCGACGCATCGGAAGCCGTCGGGATAGGCGAGGCGAAGGTTTTCCTTGTCCATAATGGGGAGGCGCATGATGTCGGCCGGAATGCGGATGTCCTCCGGTTCGACTCCGGCCTTCTGAAAACGCCGCCGGAAAAGATCGTTGTTGTCGCGCGCGTAGCGGACCATATCGCGGAGGCGACGCATTTGAAGATCAGTGATTTCATCCCGGGACATCGACTCGAGTTCGGGCTGATACATGCGCTGCGTCACGGTATTCTCCTGAAGGTGTTTTCGAAGCTTTCGCTCTGTCCAAACAACTGAAAACGGGGCCGGGTCGCTCCCGGCCCCGTTGCTTTTAAAGGCGTTAAAAGTTTACCACTGTGCGGAAAACGGATTCACCCGATTCACAGGCCAAGCTCGAAACGGGCGAAAGCTGCGATTTCGGCCTTGCCGCCGGCTTCTTTGGCGGTGGCGTCGAGCATTTCCTTCACCGTGCCCTCGAGTCCCTTGACGAAGAGTTGTTCGGGGAGGACCTTGTCGGTATAGAACTTCTGGAGCTTGCCTTCGAGGATCTTCCCGCGGATCTGTTCCGGTTTTGATTTGATCTCCTCCATGAAGACCTCTTTTTCCTTGTCGAGGACGTTCTGGGGGATGTCTTCGCGACGCCAGGCGAGGGGACGAGCGGCGACGGCGTGAAGGCAGATGTCGTTGGCGGCGATCCGCATGCTTTCGCTGTCCTTGCCGGCGCCGTCAAGCTTCAGGGCGACGATGGCGCCCGCCTTCTTGTTGAAATGGACGTAGCTGCCTATGAGACCGCCGGCCGGAGCGGTGAACGTCACCGCCTTGCGGATCTGGACGTTCTCGCCGACAACGCCGATAAGCGCCTTGACGGAATCCGCGATCGTGCCATCGTCTGATTTGGCGGCGAGGAGGTCTTCCAACTTCTGGACGTTTTCGCGCAGCGACGTGTCCAGCGCGAGCGCGACCATGGTGAGGAAGCGTTCATTGTTGGTGGTGGGTTCCTGTTCGCAGGCAAGCTCGATCATGGCGGCCTTGTCGCCGTCGACCTTCACGGCGATGACTCCCTGGCCGGTGGGGCGATCGGCTTTCTTCGCCGCCTTGTCGAGTCCCTGTTTTCGGAGGATCATCTCGGCCCGTTCGCAGTCGCCGTTCGCGTCCTCGAGCGCCTTCTTGCAGTTGGCGATGCCCATGCCGGTTTTTTCGCGCAACTCCTTTATCAATTTGGCATCAATGGCCATAATCTATCTCCTGGGTGCTGTGGATGGTAATGGGTACGGTATTTCTTGCGTTGGCGCGCCCGCCGGTCTATTCCTCTTCCTTCCCGCCGTACGAGAAGCCACCGACCTGGGTGAAATCGCCCGGGGTCTCAATACCCTTGTCCGCCTCGGGCGTTTTGCCTTCTGCCGCCTCGGCGCGCTGCTTCATGGCGCCTTGGATGGCGTGGTTCTTGCGTCCTTCGATGACCGCGTCCGCGAGCTTCGACACAAGATACTGGATCGAGCAGAATGCATCGTCGTTGCCGGGAATGACGAAATCGAGATTGGTCGGATCGTCGTCGGTGTCAATGATGCCGATGAGGGGAACGCCAAGCTTCATGCCTTCGGCGATCGCGATGTGCTCGGTCGACGGATCGACGATGACGAGCGCGCCAGGGACTTCCTTCATGTTGCGGATGCCCTCGAAATTGCGGAAGATTTTCTTCCGTTCGCGGGTCAGGGAGGAGATCATCTTTTTCGAGAACTCCTGGATCTGTCCGCTCGTCTCAAGGTCTTCGAGTTCCTGAAGGCGGTTGATCCGGCGGCGCATGGTGTTCATGTTCGTCAGCGTGCCGCCCAGCCAGCGGTTGGCGACGAAGTAGGATTCGCAACGCGTCGCTTCCTGGCGGATGATGTCGCCGGCCTGGCGCTTGGTACCGACAAAGAGAATCTGCCTGCCCTGCGCGGCCGTCTGGGCGAGGAAATGCCACGACCTGATGAGCGACTTCAACGTTTCCCTGAGGTCGATTATGTGAATCTTGTTTTGCTTGGAGAAGATGTAGGGCTTCATTTTCGGATTCCAGCGCGACGCGGCGCTCCCGAAGTGAACTCCCGCCTCGATCATTTCCTTCAGCGTTGCGATTGCCATACTTTCCCTTTCCGGCCGTGGTCCAAGGGATGTCTTGAACCGGCTCACCCGAGTCGGCAGAGCGTCCGGATTCAACGGCCGTCAAAAAAAGAAACACCAAACACACGACGCGGCATAGCCGCGTCGTTCCATGGACTCAGCATAGCAGAAATGGAAACGCCCGTCAAGTGCATCATCTCCACTTGCCTGGATTGCATTGAACGGGAGGGCCGGTCGCGGGTTTTCCCTTTTTTGAGATTACCGCTTAGTTTCAAGCCCGCGCCGCCATCCACGTCGCCGCATTCGCAAGGTCGTCCGCGATATAGTCGGGGGCGGTATTACCCGATTCTTCCGTTTCACGGCCGCCGCCGGTCCGGACAAGAACGCTTGTCGCGCCAACCGCTTTGCCTAGCCGCATATCCGCCTCCCGATCTCCGATGACATACGCGTCCCTAGTGTCGAATCCCAACTCTTCCGCCGCCCGGAGCGCCATCCCCGGGCGCGGTTTACGGCAATTGCATCCATCTTCGGGAGTATGCGGGCAATAATACACCCGCTCGACCGCGATCCCTTCCTTGGCGAGCAGATCGACAAGGCTCTGGTTTACCGCTTCGAGTTCCCGCGGCTTGATCAGGCCCCTGTTGATGCCGGACTGGTTGGTGATCACGACAAGCCGATATCCCGCATCCGACAAGGTACGCAAACCGGCAAGCGCACCAGGGAGAAGTTCGGTCAACGCCGGATCGGATTGGTATGCCTTGTCGACCATGATCGTGCCGTCGCGATCGAGAAGAACATACCGTTTTCGCTTATGCTTTCCAGTCTCCATCAACTCTCTCCGTCGTGCGGCAGAATTTGCCGTCGATCCAGTAAGGATATACCTTAGATCGGAAATGTAAAGTCATTTTGTTTTTATAACCGCTTTTTACGTAATTCGTAAGGGAAATGAAGAAATGGCGACGGTCGTTTTGGCATGGTTGTTGCATTTGATGAATTTGATGAAAGCGCTTCTCTCGTTTGAGCGAACCATGTATTGGATCGTAGCTGGCCTCCTTCACGGATCGGCGGAGACAAGAATGGCTTTTCACAGTTTGGCTATCGGCACCAGCGCCCTCCTGACCGCCCGCTACGGGCTGGACATCACCGGCCAGAATCTGGGCAATATCGACACCCCTGGTTATGCGCGGCAGCGGCTGACGCAAAACGCGACCCTTGGCTGGAACGCCGGCCTCAATAACGCCGTCGTCGGTACGGGCGTCGGCATCAAATCGATCAAGCGCGTCGCCAATGAATATGTCGAAAAACAGCTTCGCATGGCGACCTCAACCGACGTGCATTACGGCAATCTCCGCAACTGCTACAGCAACGTGCAATCGTTTTTCAACGAACCCGCCTCGGGGAACGCCATATCCGATGCCATGAATTCCTTCTGGGACGGCCTTGCCGACCTGTCCGGTGCTGTTGAAAACGTTCCGATCCGCGTTACCGCGCTCAATAACGCCGAAGCGATGACGATGCGCTTCAACCGCATCGCCGAACAACTCGACACCTATCGCACTACAGTGAATGAGGAAGTCAGGGAATCGGTGTACCAGATCAGCCGCTTGCTTGGCGAAATCGGCCAATTGAATTCGGCCATCGTCGCCACCGAAATGGGCGGCTCCACCGGAATGATGGCCAACGACCTCCGCGACCAGCGCGGCGAAGCCATCAAGGAACTGTACACCTACATGGATATCGACGTCGTGGAGGAACCCAACGGTTCGGCTATCGTCTCCGTTCACGGCCGCACCTTGGTGTATTTCGACCAGGTTTCTGCGATCGAGATGGAACAGCGGCTTTCCAACGGCCTCCAAGTCGCCATGCCGATTTTCGCTTCCGACCGCTATCCGCTCGAACCAAAGGACGGCCAGCTCGCAGCGCAGATCGAGATCCGCGACGAGATTCTTCTTAGCTATATGGACGAACTCGACAAGCTGGCCGGCACCTTCATCTGGGAATTCAACAGAGCGTATTCGCAAATGCGCGGGCTGAAGTCGTTCGACAGCATAACGTCGCAGAACCCTCCGTTGAATCCGGAGGCGACCCTCGACAAGCTTGTCTTCAACGACAAGATCACCCCCGGTACGTTCAAGATCGTGAATGGCGAATTTGAACTGATTATCGAAAACCGGAACACGACACCTCCGGTGGAAACAACCATCAACATCGAGATCGATCTTGACGGCAGGCTCGCTCCCGGTGGCGAACCGGACATGATCCTGTGGGACCCAAACAACCCGGAGGCGTCCAATTCTCTTATCAACCGTCTGCAAAAGGCTCTCGACGACGCGGCGCCGGGCGTTTTCGAAGTATCGATCGGCCGCGACTACCGGGTGAGCATCAAGTCGAAATCGAATGGTTATGGTTTCGCCTTCGGCAAGGACTCTTCGGGCGTGGTCGCCGCCTTCGGGCTGAACGTCATGTTCACCGGGCACAACGCCCAGAATATGGGTATCAATAAAAGCCTCAAGGATACGCCCGAATACGTCGCTTGCGCCTACAGTTTCCGCGAGGGCGACAACGACGGGCTCATGGACCTTATCGCCCTCCGCGACGCCAAGGTGGTGGCGGGGAAGGGCATGACGTTGGACGAGTACTATCAGTCCGTCGCCGGCCGGCTCGGAAGCGAAGCGAACCGGACCGCCAATCTCAAGGATCTTCAGGAAGACATCCTTCATCGCATGTTTGTGCAGCGCGAGGAAGTGTCGGGCGTAAGCGAGGACGAGGAAACAGCGAAGCTGATCGCCTACCAGCGTGCCTTCCAGGCCGCGGCGAAGTACATCAGCATCGTCGATGTGCTCTACGAAACGCTTATCAACATGTAATTGGACCCGTCAACGGATTGCGATACGGAGATCGCCATGCGCGCAACCGCGAAAATAGTGCAACAGAACTCGCTGTACGCTTTGCAGCGGAATTATCGCAATTACGCCAAAATCGATGCCCAGGTGTCCGCGATGCGACAGGTCATCAACCTTGAGGACGACCCGCTGGCCGCGAATCTCGGCATGCGCATGGTCACGATCGCCTCCCGCACCGAGCAATACGTCCGGAATATCCAGGCCGGCAGCGCCATGCTCAGGCTGTACGACGGGTCGCTTGCCGAAAGCAAAACCTCTCTAGACACGCTCCTCGACCTCGTCATCAAGGGTGCTGACGAACCGACCCAGGAGCAGTTCTCCGCCCTTGCGGTTGAGGCCAACACCATTCTGCAAAAACTCATCTCGGCCGCCAACGGCTACGACGGCGACCGCTATCTCTTTGGCGGGCAGAATACGAAAACGCCGCCCTTCACTATCGTCAACAACCGGTACGTGAATTACATCGGCAACGACAGTACCATCAATATGCTTGTCGACCACGCCACGGGGCAGAAGGTCAACGTCACCGGTTCCGACGCCTACGGCAGCCTTCTCACTGTGCTGAAAAGCCGGGACTACCGCCCAAACGTCAATCTCGGCACCGACACCTCCACTCGCCTCTCCGATCTGAACGACGGCGCCGGCGTGCCAAAGGGAAAAATCAAGGTGTATTATAGCGCCTATCCGGAGGGGCTGGAGGTCGATCTGTCGGGTTGCGCCACGCTCGAGGACATCAAGGACATGATCGAGCAGGAAACGCTCAAGGCGTCCCGAAAGTTGAACGCGGCCGAGCACTCCTGGCTGGACGGCTCGAAACTCAATTGGCGCGACCTAACCGACCGCTACGTCAAGGTGACGATCAACCCGGACCACAACGGCATTTCGCTGCGGGAATACGACCTCGGCGAAACTCTGCCGCCTCCGGACCAATACGAGGCCAACGACGGCATAACCTACGAGGATCCGGGTGTGGCGGGATACGACTACAGCATCGGTGGTTCAGGCTCCGGCGGCGGGCCTGTTTTCGACAAGCTCGACTTTATCTACGGCCTTGGAACGGAATACACCTCCGCGATCCGCGTCGACGACGTCTCCAAAAACAAAGTGGCGGAAGGGCTCGGCATCAAGGGGACCGGCAACCGGTTCAATCCCGGCAGTCCTGATCCGGTCATGGACGGCTTCCTCCACGGCCGCGACGTCGGGCCGACGCTCACCTCGCGCACGCTTCTCGCTGACCTGGACGGCTTCAACAACGCGCTGTATACGTTCTTCAACGGAGCGAAGCCGAAGCAGATCTCGGTCCGCGAGACCACCCAGGACGTCAACAATGTTTTCAACCAGTGGAATCTCACCGGCGTTACGAAAGGCGTCAACACCGGCAAGAACGGCGAATTGCACGCCCGCATCGTCCATCGCGATCCGCCCGAGGACGACATATTCCTTGAACTGTACACCGTCCCGATCGACCAGGCCCGCCCCAGCGACCTCGTCGCGACGGGCGTGTACAGCCAGTCGCCCGAAGGCGGCCTCATGACGCTTCGCGAGGCCAATTCCTCCGGGCTTGGCGGCACTGTCGGCATTGTGTTCCCGACGTCGATGGACGAGGCGAGGGTGAACCTCGCGGCCGATGTCAGCACTTCTCTTCAGGGAACAGTGCATATGGAGGCGTTCCGCGAGGAGGTCCTCGACGACGGCACCAGTCGCGACCGCTTCAATATCGCCTCCGGATGGAACATCAAGGGACTCGACAAGCCGCCGGCGCCCGATTACGACATGAACCATCCCTTCTCCACAGATCTCCAGGGCAATGTGTCGGTGAACTTCCGGTTCGACCAGGCAACGAACTCCTTCCACATCGAACTCTACCGGCCGTCGTTCAACGATCAGCCTGACCGGCTTATCGCCAGCGGCAAGATGGACGTTGGCGCCGCGGGACAGACGTCGCCGAGCAAAGTCGCCGCTTCCGGCAGGGTGGAGTTGGTGGGTGCGGAAGGATTTGAAGGCATAACCGGATCCGTGTATATGGAATTGCCGGTCGGCGCCGAGTTCAGCAGCAGCGCATTCGGAACCTCGGCGAACGACCCCACAGGCGTCACCTATGCCCTGAAAGACCCGGCGCAGGCGGGCACGATCGTGTTAGGCGGCGCCATGGTCCTTGTCGCCGACCAGGCGGTGACAGGGGAAATGACC
Source organism: Planctomycetota bacterium (assembly GCA_031254915.1). Lineage (GTDB taxonomy): Bacteria > Planctomycetota > SZUA-567 > SZUA-567 > SZUA-567 > JAIRTL01. The sequence continues at coordinate 38,309 of JAIRTL010000035.1, read as the reverse complement.
CTGACCGGCGACACCCTTTTCAAGAGGGGGCAAACTTTCGCCAGCGAAGTGCGTTTGCCGGACGGAACGGTGATTCTTCCCGGACAAGCTCTCCGCAAGGACACGGTCTTCCCGCGAGGAGTGAAAGTCACTCCCGGAACGCTGCTCGAAGGCACCGTCCTGGCAACCGGTCAGGAAGCGACTCTCGGCGCGGAACTGCCGGTCGGGACCGTCATTCCGCGCGGTTCGTACTACGACGGCGGTCCCGGATTTCCCGCCGAAGGCATGAGCATGACCGCAGCCGATCCAGTCACCGGCAGGACGCCCCAGGTATTGCCAAGCGGATTCGATCTTACCGCCACCTTCGCGACGGTCGAAGACTTTATGCGCGAGGTCGAGGAGTTGGGCATGCATGTCACCGCCGGAATCGGCAGCGACGGCAAGTCGATCGAGTTCGTCTCCACCCTCGCCGGCGCGTACCTGACCGTGAGCGAGGACACGGATTGCTTCGAACAGATAGGCGACAAACACCAGCAGCTTTCGGCGCTGGACCTGGATGGATTGATTAAGGGCGTGAACGCCGACCGCTACGGGAACGTCTATACGGAGACGATCTACTATCCCCCGGACAAGGTCCAGAAATATTCGGAAGGCCCGTTGATGGCGACGATCGTCGGCGAGGACGGGACGCTCATCGAAGTCGAAGCGGGGTATTACGTCCGCGTCTACAGCGACCCCGACCAAATGAAGTCCGCCTATCAGGACCGCGACAACTCAAAGCTCGTCGCCGAGGGGTTCCTCCCGTCCGGCGAATGGAACCCGGACTTTGACGATACGCAGCCGATCGGCCTGGGGAACGAACCGTTTCGCCCGATCGCTCCCGCGACGACCATGGGATCCGCGACCGGCCTCGCCCTCAGGGAACGTAACGATTCGGGCGTGTCCGGCAGGGTGGACCTCAATTACTACGGCGGCAACAACGGCGTCCAGGCGGAGTGGCGGCAAAGGCTGAACGAAAAGAACGAACTCGTCGACTATATCGAATACCAGCCGTGGAACAACTCGAGCATCACCGTCTTCCCTGGCGGAATGCGTCCTAAGGGAACGCCGCACACCACGATCCAGGAAGTCGATATCGCGGCCGAACCGGGTCGGAACTGCGATTACGGCGGCGCCTTCCACGGGACGATATCGAACAACAACGGCCAACTTGACGTCCGCCTTCACAAGGATGCGTCGCACACGAAGATCACGGCCCGGAACGATCCCACAGAGCCTATCGGGTCGGACGGCAGAGTGACCTTGTACGAGGTGGACGAAAACGGAGAAATCGCCTACGACGTGTACAATAACAAGGTCGTCTCCGGATCGATCGTCGTCGCGAACAACCAGTTGCCTGATGGAATGACGGACAGCTTTACGCTCGAGACCGGCGCGGTCCGCCACTCGGCGCAGCATCGCCAGGACAACCTGTTCGCCACCATTAACGACATCATCGACGCGCTGCACGATTGCGACGCGGAGAGGCTGCACGATCTGATCGGAACCGTGAAGGTCGACAGGAACCGCCTGCTCGAAGCGAGGGCGGACGTCGGTGCTCGCGCCGACCACCTCAATCTTCTTACCGAACGGCATAAGGACAGCCTCATCAGTTACAATACCGTTCTTACAAAGCGCGTCGGCATGGATACGGAAGCGCTTTCGGAAGCGCTCCTCAAGTACCAGGCGGCGTTAAACGCGTTTGACGCGGCGCAGAAAACGGCGGGGCAAATTCTTGGAATGAGCCTGCTCAATTACATTTAGAGACCCTCAAGGGCGTACGGCAAGAAGGTGCGTCAGCGGATCGAGTTGTCGTATTCCCTTTGCGCCACTTCATCGCGGCGGTCCACCGAAAGCGCCTGGTGGTTTTTCCGCCAGTCGAACATTTGGCGGATGATGCCGGTCTTTTCGAAGCGGCGGATGGATGTCGTTGCGGCGAACGAGTCCACGAAAACGTATTCGGCGCCTGCTTTAAGCCCGCGCCAGATGCAGTCGGTGGACGTTCCCTGGGGAAGCGATTCGTCGAAGCCGCCGATCGCGGTGAATGTGCCCTTGTCCATCAGCATAACGCCGCCGGGCGCGTGCGCCCGGCGGCGTTTCGTTACCCTGTTCGCCGCCGCGAAGCATATCCGCACCACCAGTCCGCCTCTGTCAGGCGCGCCGGCGACTGTGCCGATATAGCGCGCTTTGCCGGAAGCGGCTTCGGCGAGCAGCCGCAGGCCGTTTTCCGGCAAGCGGGTGTCCGCGTCGACGAAGACGAGCATGTCTCCGTACGCGGTCGCCGCGCCGAGGTTCTTGCCGAAGGACATTCCGGAGTGTTCGCTTTCCTTCACTGTGACCGGGAATCGTTCCGCCGCTGCGCGCGAGCCGTCGGTGCAACCGTTCAGTGCGGCGACAATTTCCGGCTTGGGGCCTGGATAGTTCTGGTCGACCAGAGGGCGAAGCGTGTCGGCGAGCGATTTTTCCTCGTTATGCGCCGGAATGATGACTGACATCCGCGGCCAGGAATAATCCGGCCGATCGAGGCCGAGTTCGCGCCGCCGCTCTTCCGCGCGTCTGTGGGTATATTCGAGGTGCAGTCCGCGACCATAGAAAAACACGCCTACGGCTTGCGGAATCAGCACGGCGAAGCTGCCGATATGGAGCGCATACAGGACGAGGATGATGGCGCCGGCGAGTGAGAAATACCAATAGACTACCGGTATCACTGGTTTTTTCGCCTTTTCGGAGGCAAGCCACTGCGCGACCAGTCGCGCGAAAAACAGGCCTTCGCCGACAAGGCCGAAAAGCTCCCAGGTGTCCCAGCGCATTCCCGAGAACATGTCAGCGTCCCCCCGAACACCTGCGGTACGTTTGCGCCGGTCCCTGTTCGACCGCATGGATGAGCTTCAGCATGGCGAGGGTGGCCGCCACGCGCTCGGGAGGCAGGCCGACCGCTTCCGTGACGTCGTCTATCGTCAGCCAATCCGGGCCGACCGCGCGCAGAACTTGTTCCTGCTCCGGCGTGAATTTGGGGCTCGTGGGGATGGGCATGGATGACGCGGGACCAGCAGATTCCGCCTTGACCGCGCTTCCGGTCGCCACGGATCGCGCACTCGTCTCCGGCCGCCTCCGATTCGAGGAGGCGGGCGCCGGCGCGCCGGACTTTTTCTCCGTGTCGAAAAACCTGCCGCTCCGCGCCGGGCGTTTCTTCTTGGAGAATGTCGGCGGCGGGAGGTTGGGGTTCAAGGCTTGAAGAATGTCGTCGACGCCGGTGACCATGGTCGCGCCGGCGGCGATGAGTTCGTTGCAGCCGGCCGATGCGGCGTCGCCGATTCTGCCCGGGACCGCGAACACCTGCCGCCCGATGTTGTTCGCCTGGTTGGCGGTAATAAGCGCTCCCGACCTGGACGGCGCTTCGATGACGAGCACGCCCAGCGACCAGCCCGCGATGATGCGGTTCCGCGCCGGGAACGTTTCGCGGGACGGCTTCGTCGCCATCGAGAACTCGGTCACCACCGCGCCGCTCCGGGTGATTTCCAGGGCGAGGTCGCGGTTTTCAGGCGGATACATATGATTGAAGCCGCAGCCGAGTACGCCGATGGTGCGGCCACCGGCGTCAAGCGCGCCGTCGTGCGCCCATGTGTCTATCCCGAGCGCGAGGCCGCTGACGATCGTGAACCCCTGGCGGGACAGTTCGCCGGCAAGGCGCTCCGCCTGTTCCCTTCCGTACAACGAGGCTCTGCGCGTACCGACGATTCCCACCGCGATCTGATCGTCCGGGACGAGCGCGCCTTGGACGTAAAGGAGGGCGGGAGGGTCGTAGGTGGACAAGAGCGGTTTCGGGTAGACTGGATCGTCGTAGGGGATGATATCGACCCCGGCGTGGACGGCGTTCTCGATTTCAGGCCGGGGATCGTGGCTGGACGACGCGAGGATGCGTTCCGCCTTGGCGAGCGACACGCCCTCGACTTCGGTGAGCTCCCGGACGCTGGCGCCGTAGACCGCGTCCGAATTGCCGAAGTGCTGAAGAAGCCGCCAGATCGTGACGTTACCGACGCCATGCGTTCGCTTGAGCCTGATTAGGTTTTCGATCAGTTCCGCCATAGACGCTTCCATTTGGAAAGTGGGTTCAGGGAAGGTCGATGCTTTCTCCTCCGTATAGCGCCACGACGCTCTCCGGCGCCGGGTCGACTATGGGCGGGAGGAAGCGTCCCCTGCGATGCAGGGCGATTTCCTCTTCCGTCATATGGATAAGGAGCCATTTTCCCGGCTTGAGCCGGTCGACGAATTGTCCCGCCCCCGATCCTTGCCAGGGGCAGAGGAAAAGCGCGTCGATTTTTCCGAGTGCGTCCAGGTCGTAGGGTTGGGTGCGCTCGTTGTCAGCGTCGTGGAGGATGCGGATTCCATCCATCTCAAGAAGGTAGCTGTTGTGTCCCCGACCGTGGTAGGTGCGTAAGGCTGCGACGCCGATGCCGCGAACGGTCGTTGATTCCCGGGCCGGCGGTTTTTGCCGCTCCGGCGGTTCGAGCGTCACGACTTTGTTCGAAGGGATCCTGTTTCTGAATTGGTCCGTGACCGATTCGGGTCCGACGAGAACCGCTCCGGTTCTGGCAAGCGCGGCAAGCGTCTTCACCGGATCCAGATGGTCTCCGTGGGCGTGGGTTACGAGGATGAGATCGGCGTCCGTAATCCCCGCCGCGTCGAGATGCGGCCTGCCGCCGACGCCGGGCGTGAAGTGGAACAAGGGATCGATATAGACGACGCCGGCCGCGTTTTCAAGGCGGACGCCGGCGTTTCCCAATGCTGTAACCGTCAAACCCATAACCGTTCGCCTCCGACGTGGGGGGTGCTTCACTTCCGCGAAGAAGGGATTATTATCGTCAAAAGAACGGCGGCGTCCACAGTTTGCGGACGAAAATGGCCTGGATTGGATAAAGAAGTTTTCATCCGCGACCGATAGAAACCACGAGGCCCTCAACGGAGCGCGTGAGGGCGGTACGCGCCCGGGACCGCGTGGAGCGGCGGGGCGGCTTCGCAGTGACCGGAGGTCTGAAGCTCATGATTGTGAAAACCAGTCGCTTCGGCGACAAAGAGGTGCCGGATGAAGCCCTCATCACCTTTCCAGAAGGCGTGATCGGCTTCAAGGACGCCACCCGCTTCATCATGTTCGAATGTTCCGACGACGGGATATTCAAGTGGCTTCAATCATGCGACCGGCCGGAGCTGGCCTTCGTCATCTGCGAGGCGAGCGTCATCGTTCCCACCTACAAGATTGTGATCGGGGAAAAGGAGCGCCAGGTTCTCCAGCTCGAAAGCGCCGCGGATGCGGTGGTGTGCCTGATTCTCGTCATCCCCAAGAATCCGATGGACGCGACAGCAAACCTTCTCGGACCCCTCGTCATGAACGTCGAGACCAGGCTCGGCATGCAGGTTGTGGTCGTCAATCCTCAATACACCACCAAGTACCGTTTGTTCACCGATCCGAATGCACCCAAGGAAGGGGAGGCGGGGGATCCGCAACCGGAGGAGGTTGGGGAGGAGGACGCCAATGCTGGTGCTTAGTCGTCGCAAGGACGAGACGATAATGATCGGCGACGATGTGGAGATCACCATCGTCGACGTCCGGGGTGACACTGTCCGCCTCGGCATTCAAGCGCCGAAAAGCGTGTCCGTCCACCGCAAAGAAATTTACGACGCCATCCAGGCGGAAAACATCGCCGCCGCGAGCGAGAGCATACCGGACCAATCCGCCGTCGGCGGTCTTGGCCAACTTCTCAAAGGGGACGCGGGCGCTCCGGCGGCGCCGCCGTCCGCGTTCAACAAGCTGTCCGGCGGCCTCAAGGGTCTTGGCGGCCTGTCGATCTCGCCGCCGTCCGGTCTCGACAAACTCACCCAAAAGGCATGTCCGCCGCCGCCGAAGAATGCCTCCGTACATCGCAAGGGCGGCAAGAGTTGACCGGTCTTTGCGTCGATTTTTCCACCCGATTGCATTTTCAACAGGACGCCTCTCGATGGTGTCCTGTTCTTTTTCGAATTACTCAATTTACTTTTTGCTACATATCAGTCGCATGTCCGTGCTCGTGTGCGAAATCGTCATGATCTTCATATTCCTGTTCGGCATTCTCGGCGCCACCGATACGCGTGCGCCGACCGGTTTCGAGCCGATCATCGGCGCCATCCTGGCCGGACTCGTCTACAAGGGGTCGTTCGAAAAGGAGTGACCGGACGGCGTCACTCCACCACGCCGTCGTGAAGGACCGCCTCGCCGGCGCGAAGATAGCGTTCGGCGATATGTTGCGCCTCGTCCGGGCCGGATGTCTTGAGTATAAGCACCATGCGGCCGGAAGGATTTTGCCCGGTTCCGATCGCACGCAGGAAATGGCGATGTTCGTTTTCACCGCCGATGGCGAGCGTCATCGGCCCGAACTGCTCCTTGACGAACGAGCGTTCCGATACGACCACCCCGATCTCGTCTCGGGCAATATACGGTTCGACGCCGAAAACGCGGCGTCCCGAGCCTTCATCTACCGGCGGAGCGGAGAACAGCCGCGTTTCCTTTTCAGTCGTTCTCTTTGCCGGCATCGCCGGAGCGACCGGCTTTTTCATCGTCGACAACGATTCAATTCCCGCTTCCTTGGCGGAGGATGACAGGCTTAGCGTCTTCTTGACCCCGCCGGCGCTGACATCGTCCATGTTTTTCAGACGCGGTTTTGCCTTCAATTTGACGACAGCGCCGGATTTTCCGCGTGTTTTGCGCGCCGGCGTTTTCTTTCCCGCTTCGTCGGTCTTTTGCGGCGGAATCGGCTCAGCCGCCTTTGACTCCGCTTCGGCGTCTGCATCTTCGGGTGTCGTCTTTTTCGGAGTCGGGAGCGATTCGTCGAGCTGGTCGGAACTGAAAAACTCGAGCTGCTCAGCGCCGCCGGCATCCACCTCGCCGGGTGATTCCGGCGAGGCGGCGGCTTTTTGTTTTTCCAGCCTGCCCGATTCCCTGCGCTTCCGTTCCTGTTTGCCGTCCTCGAGAATGGAGAGAATCTTGTCAGCCATGCGCGCGGCCGTTTCCCCCGGGTCGATATGCTTTTCTATCCCGGCGATCTCCACCCGCCAGCGGTTTTTGGTCAAGGGAGTTGTTTTGAAGCCGGCGTGCCGGAGAAGCATGACGCCGCGTTTCAGCGCCCTCGGGTCGAACCCGACCGCGAGCGCGTCGTCCATGCACGAGATCGATTCGACCCGCTCCGCGATCATCCGTACCCTGAGTTCCTGGTCGCGGAAGCATTTTTCGATCGGGGAGGGAAGCGGTCCGTAACGGTCGCGGACATACTCCCGCGTCGCTTCGAGATTCCGCAAGGTCCGCACCCTTGTAAGCCGGCGGTAGAATTCGATGCGCTGCGGCTCGGAAGGAATATATTCAGGCGGAATAAAGGCGCCCGCGCCGATGTCGAGGTCGGCGGGGACATCCTCCTCCGGCGTCTCGCCTTTCCCGGCGGAGATCGCCTTTTCCAGCAACCGACAATAGAGATCGAAGCCAATCATGTGGATATGTCCGGACTGCTCGACGCCGAGAAGATTGCCGGCGCCGCGAATCTCCAGATCGCGCATGGCGATGCGGAAGCCGGCACCGAGTTCCGTGTATTCCTGGAGCGCCTGGAGGCGCTTTCGAGCCTCGGGGGTGATCGGCCGGTTTTTCGGCGCAAGGAAATAGGCGTAGGCCTGGTGTCGATAGCGGCCGACCCGGCCGCGGAGCTGGTGGAGTTCGGAAAGCCCGAAATGGTCGGCGTCGTTGACGAAGAGGGTGTTCACCTTCGGGATGTCGACGCCGCTTTCGATGATCGTGGTGCAGACGAGCACGTCGATCTTGCCGTCCAGGAAGCGGGTCATGACTTCGAGAAGCTCGCCTTCGCCCATCTGGCCGTGGCCGATCGCGAATCGGGCTTCCGGTACGAGATGCTGAAGTCGCGCCGCCATTTCGTCGATGCTGTATACCCGGTTGTGCAGGAAAAAGCACTGCCCGCCGCGCGACAGTTCCCTGAGAATGCCGCGCCTGATGACGTCGTCCGTCCAGCGGACGACCATGGTTTTCACGGAATGGCGTTCGCGCGGCGGCGTGGTCAGGTTCGAGATGTCCCTGAGCCCCAGAAGCGACATGTGCAGCGTGCGTGGAATCGGCGTGGCGGTCGTGGTGAGGATGTCGACGTCGGCGCGCAAGCGCTTGAGCCGCTCCTTGCTTTCGACGCCGAACTTCTGCTCCTCGTCGATGACGACAAGTCCGAGATCCTTGAACGACACGTCCTCCGAAAGCAGCCGGTGGGTGCCGACGACGATGTCGGTCCGTCCCTCGCGGACGTTTTCGACAATCCGTTTCTGTTCATTCGGGCCGCGGAACCGGGAAAGGCATTCCACCGTCACCGGATAGTCGGCCATGCGCTCCGAGAAGGTCCGATAGTGCTGTTCGGCGAGGATTGTGGTGGGAACGAGGACCGCCGTCTGTTTGCCTGCGTTCGCGACCCGGAACGCGGCCCGGACCGCCAGTTCAGTCTTGCCGAAACCGACGTCACCGCACAGGAGGCGCTCCATGGGGACGGTGCGCTGCTGGTCGTGGCGGATGTCGTCGAGGGCGGTGAGCTGGTCCGGCGTCTCCTCGTAGGGGAAGGACGCGTCGAACTCGAGGACCAGGTTGTCGTCCTCCGGAAGCGCGATGCCGGTGGCGGAAAGACGCTTCGCCTGCGTCGCGAGCAGGTCCTGGGCGACGTCGCGCACCGCTTTTTCCGCCGCCGCCTTCCGTTTCCCCCACGCCGCTGAGCCGAGCTTGGTGAGTTGCGGGCGGTGGTCGCCAAGCCCGATATAGCGCTGCACCAGATCGATATGGGACAACGGCACGTAGATTCGCGCGTTCTCCGCGAAGCGCAGGGCGAGAAAGTCCTGTTCGGCGCCGTTTTGCTCAAGGATGCGGATGCCTTCGAACTTGGCGATGCCGTTGGCGACGTGGACGACGTAGTCGCCTTCGCGAAGCTCCGCGAAATCGGTGATGGGCGCGCCGGAGTATCGTTTGCGCGTCGTCCTTACCGGCGTCTGTCTGCCGAAGAGTTCGTGGTCGGACACATATGCGACGCCGTTGGCGCCCTCAAAAATGAATCCGCGCGACAGCTTGCCGATGACAAGGGATGCTTGGCGAAGCAGGGCGGGGCGCTTTTCCTCGAGAACCTGCCGGAAGCGCTTTTCCTCCGCCGCGTTGTTGCAGGCGATGACGATGTCGATCTTTTTTTCGGCGAGGATGGTCAGTTCCTTGAGGGAGGTGTCGAACCCGCCCGAGAGTCGTTCCCAGCCGACGGCGCCGAAATCGAGGTGGTTTTCGTTTTCAGGCGCGCGCCACGGCGAACCTGGCCAGCCGTCGCCGTCAAGGTCGGGCGATGCCGCGAGTCGAAAATCGCCGATGCGCCGGGCGGCTTCCTCGAAGGAAATGAGTCCGTCGCGGCCCGAAAACCCGCTTGCGTACAAACCCGCCACCCGTTCGATCCGTTCCGGATGACAGAGTACGACGACGGCGTCGTCGCCGAGGTAATCGAGAAGGCTGTGGCGTTTTTTGCCGTCGAGGGCGCGGCGGAACGCGTCTCTGGAGATGTCCGCCAGGACGGCGTCTCCCGCCAGTTCCTGTCCGCTCTCCTGGGTGCCAGGGTCGAATGGGCGGACAGTGTCCACCTCGTCGCCGAAGAACTCGATGCGATACGGAACGTCGCCTAGGAGGGGAAAAACGTCAAGGATGCCGCCCCGGCGCGAAAACTGCCCCGGCCCGTCCACCTGCGCGACCGCCTCGAGTCCGCCTTCGATCAAATGCGCCGCGACGGCCTCAGGAGATATTTCGTCGCCTTTTTTAACCCGGAGGCCGCCCTGTTGGAGTATCGACGGCGCCAGGGTCGGTTGGAGAAGCGCGGTGACGGCGGTGATGATCCGGGGCGGCCTTGTAGATTGTAGGCAATGGCGAAGCACCTCGACCTGTTCGGACGCGGTATCGACGTCCGGTAGGTCCGTTTCTGTCGGAAGAATGTCCCATGCCGGCCAATTGAGGGGAGGAACCGGATTTCCCGAATCGTAAAAGCGGATATCATTGTGAATGTCGACGGCGATCTCGGGGTCGGGCGCGACGACGAGCAGCGGCCTGCCGAAATCCTGACCGAGGCCGGCCAGGCATTTTGCCAGGGCGGAACCTTTGAGGCCGGCGAGAAGCGCGTCCCCCGCCTTCACGGCGGCGGCGAAGCGCTCCGGCCATTCCTCGATTCGCATCGTTACGTTCTTTTTCGCCATCATTATTACCCGGTCAAGCAATGCAAACGTTTTGCTTTATCCTCGCCGTCCGACATGGTAAAATGATCCCGCCGAGGCGGCAAGTTCCTGATTCTGAAAATCGTCGAAGGATTCTGAAGCGGAGTGAACAACGGGGCCCATTATGCGGATAGCGACCTTCAATTGCAATTCGATTCGTGCGCGCCTGCCCATCGTTCTCGACTGGCTGCGGGATCATTCACCGGACGTCCTCGCCTTGCAGGAAACAAAGGCGACCGACAAGGATTTTCCGGCCGGCGCATTCACGGACAGCGGCTGGCATGTCGCCTTCCGGGGCGAAAAATCCTATAACGGCGTCGCCGTCGTCACAAAGAAGGAACCCGACGACGTTTCTTTCGGGCTTGGTGACGACGACGGCGAATCCGAGACCAGGCTGGCGCGGGTGCGGATCGGAAAAGTGACAGTGGTCAATACCTATGTGCCCCAGGGCAGGGCGCTGGACAGCGGCATGTTTGTTTTCAAACTGAAGTGGCTGGGCAGGCTGCGAGATTATTTCGAACGCCATTTCGCCGACGGCAAGGCACCCCTGATCTGGGTCGGCGATCTCAACGTCGCCAGGCATCCCGTCGACGTCTACGACTCAAAGGCGGTCTGGCCGCACGTCTGCCACTGCCAGGAAGTCATAGACGCTTTCAGCGCCGTGACGGAATGGGGATTCGAGGACATTTTCCGCAAACACATTCCGGAGGCGGAGCGGTTTACATTCTGGGATTACCGTCAGCGCGGCGCGCTCGAACGCAATCGCGGCTGGCGTATCGATCATATTCTCGCCAGCGAACCGATCGCAAAGAAGTCGACCGGATGCGTTGTGGATCTGGAGCCGCGCCGTGCCGGGCGGCCGTCCGACCATACCTTCGTATATGCTGATTTCAAATAGACTTGCGGCGTAAAATGCCGGAGGGTCCGTCTGAATGGATAGACTGATGCAATTCTTACAAGGCCTTGGTCCGGAGATTGAAGGCCGGCTGACGAAGCTGTTGCCGTTTGCGGATCAGCGCCCGGAATCGCTTCACGAGGCGATGCGCTACTCCGTGTTGGGCGGTGGCAAGCGGTTGCGTCCCGCACTTACTCTGGCGTCCTTCCTCGCCGCCGGCGGCGGAAGCAGAACGGCGGTGGTCGACGCCGCCTGTGCGATAGAGTTTCTTCACGCCTATACGTTGGTTCACGACGACCTGCCGGCAATGGACAACGACGCCATGCGCCGCAATCGCCTCACCTGCCACAAGGCTTTCGGCGAAGGCCTCGCGATCCTGGTCGGGGATGCGCTCCAGGCGTTAGCCTTCGAGACGCTTGCCGCCGCTTCGGGAGACAAGGCGGATCGGACGGTCGTTGAACTGGCGAAAGCGGCCGGTTCGCTGGGGACGGTGGGCGGTCAGGCTCTAGATCTCGAATGGGAAGGGAAGAATCAGGATCCTGAGATTATCGAACGAATCGACAGATGGAAGACAGGCTCGCTTATCGCCTGTTGCTGTCGGATGGGGTGCATTTTCGCCGGCGGCGACGGGGAGAAATACGCCAAATTGAACGAGTATGGCGAGGCGGCGGGGGTAATGTATCAAATCTGCGACGATCTCCTCGATCATGCGGAGACGGAACAGGATGTCGCGAAGCCGCGTGGCGCGGACAAGGAACGTGAAAAGCAGACCTATCCCGCCGCCATCGGCGTCGAGGCGGCCAGGGAGCTTGCCGTGAAAAAGAGCGCCGAGGCGAAGAGGGCGATCAAGGATTTCGGCCGTGAAGCTCTGTATCTCCGCCTTCTCGCCGATTATCTGTTGGAAAGGAAGAACTAACCCGTCGTGAATACGCCAGTCCACATTTTTTCGGCATTCGGTAAATTCGCTGTAGCATTCGCGGCCGTCGCGCTCGTCCTGGCCGTCGCGCTTCTTTACCGGCAAGCGGACGTCGCCGAGCGCGAATTGGACGCGGCGCTTGGCGCCCGCGACGCTGTCGTGCGCGCTTATGTCGAAGTCGCGCAAAATGCGGGAAAAGGCGTCAAGGACCAGTTGAACCTCGGCGAGGCGCTTGCCGCTGCGCTCGCTTTGCTGCCCGATGCGCCCGACGGCGCGCGACTGCGCCGGATTCTCGCGGACGTGATGGAATCGGAAGGAATCGGCGTGCGCGCGCTCGGCATCGTACTGGATGCGGACGACGGATCCGGGGCGTCCGACTCCGCGCGCGCCTACGCCTATCGCGGCGCGGGCGCGATAGAATGGCTTAACGCCGATGATCTGAAAGACAATCTGGAACAGAGATTCGGATTTTCTTCGGATACCGTTATCGACCGACCCGCATGGAAGCTGGTGACCTCCTCTCCTGTCGGCGGCGTTTGGCCACCGACGTCGCTTCTTGTCGTCCCGGCACGGACGGCCGGACTTTCGGGAGCGGTGGCGGTGGAGGCGTCGGTACGTTGGCTCGAGGATGCGCTCGAGGCGATCCAGGAGCTTGGCGATCTCGCCGGCTGCGCCATTTCACCGGACGGTTTGCTCGTGCGGCTTGAAGGCGATCGCCTGGCGATTGACGACGCGCATACAGTCATGTTCGACGGCGAGCCTGTCTTGCAAAAGAGGCGGACATCCATATCCAACGGCTCAATACGCGACTTCGTTTCTCCCGCCTTCTGGACCGCGGACATCATCGATAGCGGCTGGCTTCTCGTGGTCAAGCCGGCCGCTCCGGAAGCGCCGACTGTTTCAGGTTGGAGCGTCGTCGTTTTTCTCGTCGTTTTGGCGCTTCTTGCCGCGTTTGCCGGGCTTCTTTCGCCCATGCCCGGCCTGGAGGCGGCGGAGGCGGAGGACATCCGCAATTTGTTCGATGTTCCCGCAGAGGGAAGCCGGGGAAGGAAAACCGCCCGGGACGTGACTGGCCGTACTGGATGGCGCGACATGGCGCGTCGCGTGCAGACGCGGTTCAGGTCGGATTCGCGCGCCAGGACGGATTCGGAATTGCGCGTGGCCCGGCAGATACAGTTCAGCCTGATTCCATCGCGTTTTCCGCCGTATTCGGAATGGCGCGAATTCGACCTTTATTCGTTCCTGTCGCCGGAACGCGCGGTCGGCGGCGACTATTACGATTTTTTCATGCGCGACGTCAACCGCTTCGTTTTCGTCGTCGGCGACGTCTCCGGGAAGGGAATTCCGGCGGCTATCTACATGGCTGTCTGCCGCACCGCCTTTCGCGCCCTCGCGCTCCAGGCGGACGGTCCCGGGGAACTCCTCACCAAACTGAACGACCAACTTATCCGGGACAATCAAAGCGGCATGTATATCACGCTAGCCTGCTTTTTCGTTAATCTGCCGACTGGCGAATGCCGGTACGCGCTTGGCGGCCATGTCCCGCCGCTTCTTCACCGCCGCAATGCCCCCAACGCCTCCTTTATCGAAGAGCCGCACGAGACGCTCGTCGGCATGAAGGCGGGGACGAAGTTCCCGGAAGGGGATCTCCGCCTCGATCCGGGAGATTCGGTGTTTATGTATACGGACGGCATGCCGGAGGCGAAAAACCTGGACGATGCCGATTTTGGATATGATCGCGTCAAGGAAGTCTTTGTCGAAAATTCCCTCCGCGGCGCAAACTGTCGGGACATCATCGAAGGCGTCGAGAAGGACTTTCGGGCCTTCCTCGCCGGCAAGGACCAGGAGGACGACATCACTGCGCTCGCGTTCCGGTATTGGGGGCTTGGCGGACGGAGAATTTCGGTCCGCGCCAATAGTCCCGGATTGGAGGAAGAATGATGTCTCGTAAAAAAAGCGGCAGCCAGTCCCACGCGCCGCTCGCCGACCGGATGCGACCGACCAGTCTCGACGAATTCGCGGGGCAGGAGCATCTCGTCGGTCCGGGACGGCTTATCCGCAAGGCGATCGAGTCCGACGTCATTCCCTCAATGATACTCTGGGGCCCGCCGGGGAGCGGTAAAACGACGCTCGCGCAGGTGATAGCCAATACGACAAGGCGCGTTTTCGTTACCTTTTCCGCCGTGTTGCAGGGAGTAAAGGAGGTGCGGGCGATCGTCGAGGAGGCGCGCGAGCGACAGGCGGCCGAAGGCAGGGGGACCATCCTCTTCGTCGACGAAATCCACCGCTTCAACCGTTCGCAGCAAGACGCCTTTCTTCCCCATGTCGAAGCGGGAACAGTTACCCTGATTGGCGCGACGACCGAAAACCCGTCCTTCGAGGTCAACGGCGCGCTTCTGTCGCGCTGCCGCACCTATGTGCTCAAGGCGCTGTCGGACGAGGATATCGCGCGCATCGTCGAAGCGGCGCTGTCGGATAGCGGGCACGGCCTCGGAAGTGAAGACATCCATCTCGATCCGGACGCCCAGGAGCTGCTCGTCAACTACGCCAACGGCGACGCGAGAACCGCCCTGAACGCGCTGGAGACGGCCGCGGGAGGCATAACGGCGCGCGGGGATGGGCGCAAGACCATAGACGTCGGCGCCATGCGAGAGGTCCTCACCCAGCGTCGCGTCGCCTTCGACAACAAGGGCGAGGAATGGTACAACCTCATCTCCGCCATTCACAAAAGCCTGCGCGGCAGCGATCCGCAGGCCGGGCTTTATTGGCTGGCGCGGATGCTCGAGGGCGGAGCCGATCCATTGTATATCGCTAGAAGGCTTGTACGCTTTGCATCGGAGGATATCGGTCTGGCCGACCCAAACGCACTCGCGCAGGCGATCGCCGCCAAGGACGCGGTACATTTTCTTGGCATGCCCGAGTGCAATGTCGCGCTTGCCCAGGCGGTCGTTTATCTGGCGACGGCGCCAAAATCGAATCGCTTGTACACGGCTTATGCCGCCGCCATGAAGGATGTGGCGGAAACGCGGAACGATCCCGTTCCTCTTCATATCCGTAACGCGTCAACCAAGCTTATGAAGCAGCTTGGTTACGGAAAAGAATATCAATACGATCATGACGCCCCGGACGGATTCTCGGGACAAACCTTTCTCCCCGACGAACTCCAGGGCCACAAGTATTACGCCCCCGGTCCGTTCGGCTTTGAAAAAGACATCCGCCGCCGCATGGATTATTGGGACCGGTTGTGCGAGGAAAGACGCGGCAAGTAATGCGTCGCGCAATTTATATCGATTAGACGTAACATCGAATTTCGCATAAAACGCAAGCGGTCGATTTTCGATGCCACCGCCCTGCGGTTTCGATTCCGAGACGACGCGAGCCGCGTTGTCTGCGACATATTGCATTGCGACGGGAAAACGAATCATGCGCGATTTGAAATATTATTTATTGCCGGGATCGTTTGATTTGGCGTGGGAGAAGCACTTTGTGCAGAATGAATAATGAAATTAATAAATAAAAATATAAAGAGAATAAATGTAGGAAAAAAATCATTGGCATGCGATGGTAAATATCTCTTCGATAGCGATAATTCCCCGCCAGTCAAGAGATAATCCAACCAAGATTGATACGGTAAAAGTGTATGCGTTTGCGGTGATCGTGATTGCCGTCTCGGCTTCGTTGACAGATCATCGCAATCCTTATCGAAATCCCCTCTTCGACTTCCGTATATATCTTGATGCGGAAAGATGTTGTGGTATTATATCGGTGTATTATATTCGCGTATTCACCAAGCGTACAACTTTTTACCGCCAGACATATTCTGCCGGGTTGAGGGGTGTTGGGATGAGCACTGCCGCAAGGCTGGTTGAAGAGAACGTCATTGCCGATGTACGCCATGGCTTCGATCTCTTCTTTGCCCTTCTCAAAAAGCAGGCGTTCTATCCCGAGGGCAATGCCAGCATCGAGCAATCAATCACCGCCTTCTACGAATGGCTCGGCGGTTTTCTCGCCCGCCGGAGCGTTCTTCGCATCACAGTGGAAAAAAGCCGGCTTCTTTACGAGGGCGAAGTCGTCGAGGAGGAAAAGGACGGCGAGCGAGGCGGCCTCATTTTCCCGCTATTCCGGGACGGCATGCAGTGGTTCGAGTTCCACGGCGGCGTCTCCATGGACGAGGTCCGTCAGTTCGTCAAGCTGATATGTCAATACAGGGACCTCCGGGAGGAGTCGGAGAATGATCTCGTCACCGCCCTGTGGGAAGCGGATTTCCCCTGCATCAAACACAAGGCGGTCGACAATTTTTGGGAATCCAAGACGCTTATCAGCATTTCCAATCTCCAGGTGGTAAAACCAGGGGAAGAAGGGGAGGGAGCGATCGGCGGGGCGGCTGATCCTTCGTTGAAGGGCGGCTTCGGGCCGGGCGTGGATGACGCTGGCGAAGGCGGCGATCCGGTTGGTTCCGAGGCCGGCTGCGGCGCCGAGGCGCCGAAAAAGAAGCTCGACAAGAACGCCAGCATGTTCCTCGCCAGGCTCGAGCAATCCCAGGCCGCCGGCGGCGTACGTGTCCACGTCAATCCCGAGACAAGCTCGGCCATCGAATCGGATACGGAGATTGTCGGCCAATTCTGGAAATTGACCCTGGAGGAAGAGGCGCAGCTTCGCGATCTCATCACCGTCGAGGAGCGCCGGGACGCGACCAAGGATTGCCTGAACGTGCTCTTGGTTCTTTCCTGCGACTCTTTTTCCGGCGAAGACAAGATCATCCTGCAGGATTTCATCTGCGAGTCGGTGAAGCATTTGCTTTTCCAGGCCGACTTCACGTGCGTCCGTTCCTTCGTCGAGCGGTTGATCGCCACAAGGGCAGGGGGCGACAAAGAGGATGCGCGCTTCGCCGAGGAGACGGTCGCCAAGATTGCCGGGCCAAGCGTTCTTGGCGCGTTGAACCGGATGTGGAGCCTGCTCCCGACCGTCCCCAGGCTTGCCCTTGATAATTTGCGCCGTCTGCTTCTGATGTTGCCCCCGATCGCGCTCGATTCTCTCATTCCCATGGTTGCCCGGGAGAGCGATCCCCGCATCATGCTGATTCTTCTTGATGCCATCGCCTATCATGCCGGGAAAAGCCGCTCCGACGTAAGCCACCTCATCAGCTCCATGCCGCCAGGCTTCATCAGCGAAATGATCGGCGTATACTCGACGCGCGGCCTGACGCCGCCGGTGGATCTTTTGACCAAGCTCACCCGTCACAGGGAGCCGCTTGTCCGGCAGGCGGCCGCAAAAGCGCTTGTGGTGGACAATCCGGAAAATCTGAAAACGATCTTTCACATGATCAATGATCCCGACCGGACGATCGGCCTGTGGCTTCTGTCCGAGTTGGGAAAGGAACGCAATCCGGTCGCCGAGAACCTGCTTATCGAATATTTGACCGAGGAGTGCCGGAAGGGTGGAGTTCGGGACGAGGAATTCGCCTTCGAGTGTTATCGGACCCTCGGGCGTTGCGCCTCGAAAGCGAGTATAGAATTTCTCCGAGAAATTCTCATGAAAAAGAGTTGGGCCGCCGTTTTCGGATTCGAACGCTCCGTGCACCGCATCGGCGCGGCGATGGCGTTGTCGCTCATGCCCCGGTCGTGGGGGGCGCGGAAGGTGTTGCAGGATGCGGAACACAGCCGCGTCATAGGAATCCGCCGTGCCCATACGCGCGCGCAAATGACGGCCCAGAAAATGCTCAAGCGGAGTTCCGAATGATCAGCGAAAGCGAGGCGCACACCGCGCCGGCGGGAGAACGGCTGCTCACCTCCCTGTTCGCGATGACCAGAGCGGTCACCATCTTCCACGCCAGCAATCCGCGCCTGTTCGCTACGATAGACGTTTTCAGAAAAGCGATCGAGGAAATTCACGCGGAAACCGGGCAAGTGATGTTTCGCGTGCACAGCAACCGGTTTTATCTGAACCGTCAGCTCCTGACCTTCCCGCCTGCGGTGCTTGGAAACTCGCTGAAGCTTGCCGACTACTTCAATGTCCGCAACATCCAGGGCTTCAGGTTTCTTCAATCCGAGCGGCTGTGGGACGAGCAGGTGATTTCGTTTATCGAGCTGCTGAACCGCGCCGAGCGCGAAAAGGATCCCGTGTCCTGGCTGCAGTCGAAGTTGCGCGGCGAGGTGTACTCCTGGGTTGAATTGCTTGTCGAACAGGATTTCGAACTCATTGCGCAGGATGGCGGACTTGGACCCAGCGCGGCGGGCACGGACGGCGGACGCCGAACGTCGCCGCTGACCGCATCGGCGCGCGAGGCGTATTCGCAAGTTTTGACCGCGACCCAGAGCACTACGGGGAAACTCCCGTCCCAGAAGCGCGTCAGCCTGCAACGCACGAAACGCGTGATCCAGAATATGATCGACATCCTCTCGGCCGATGAAAACATCCTCCTGGGCCTGGGGACGATCCGCGACTATGACGACTATACGTATACGCATTCCGTGAACGTCGCGATTCTCTCCATGTGTCTCGCCAAACGGCTCGGCCTGTCGCGGACGCTGGTGGAACAGGTGGGATTGTGCGGGATTTTCCACGACCTGGGCAAGGTCGATATTCCAACTGAAATCATAACCAAGGCCGGCCGCCTGACGGACGAGGAATTCGACCTCATAAAGAAGCATCCCATCTACAGCATCAGGCAAATCATGCATTTCGCCGTGGAGCACGAATTGAAGGCGAAATTCGTGCTTTCGCCGTTCGAGCACCACCTCGGGATCAATTTCACCGGCTATCCGCAAACCGGGCATCGCGAAGCGATAAGCCTTCTCGGGCGCATTCTGGCGATCGCCGACCAATATGACGCCCTTACCTCCCATCGTGCCTATCGCGCGGCGCCTTTCAGTCCCGACAAGGCGCTTCGCATCATGGTCGAATCCTCGGGAACGAAACTCGACCCCATCCTTTTGAAGGTGTTTATCGATATGGTCGGTGTATTTCCGGTCGGAAGCTGCCTCTATCTCGATACCGGAGAAATCGGGTTGGTCGCCGAAATGCCGGAAAAGGCGGAAGCGGGTCGCCCGATCATGGTGCTTTTGGAAAAGGCCGGCGACGGCTATGTCGCCGGCGAACGCGTCGACCTGTCCGAGCGCGCCGAGGACGGCGAGAAATTCAAACGAAACATAGTGCGCAGCGTCCATCCTTCGGAATTCGGCATCCAGCCGTCCGATTTCCTGCTTTGACGCGTTTCCGTTTTTCCCATCCGGAAAAGCGCGCGGGACGTATCATGTGCGCGGCGGGCTCAGGATGGACTTGCTGCCGATGCCGATGTCGCTTTCCATCCGTATGTCGGCGTACTGCGCCATGGCGATATGCTTGACGATGGCGAGTCCGAGGCCGGACCCTTTCTTCACTCTGCCGACGCCGTCGACGCGGCAGAAACGCTCGAGCACGCGGGAGTGCAACCGGGACGGTACACCCGGACCCTGGTCGGCGACGGTGATGCGCATTGCGTCGCCATCAGGCTTGGCGACGACATCGACGCGCCCGCCATCGAGACCGTATTTGACGGCGTTGTCGAGGATGTTGACAAGGGTGTGAACCACGAGCCGGGGGTTCGTGCGCGCGGTCAGGCCCGGGTCGCAATCGACGACGATTTTGGCGCTGTGCGCTTCGGCGCCCTCGCGGCACAGCGCCACCGCTCCTCTATGGGCTTGTCAGGGAATAAATGTCGCACCGGGGTCTTTAACGAATGCGTTGTAGCTACGTTTCCATAAAAAAGTCGCTATAGTTATTTCCTGACATGCCCTATGACCGGAAGAACCGGAACGACCACGGTTCTTTCGTCGCTTTTCGCGCTGCCCGATTCCATGCCGGCGAGGAAAAGCAGGTTGTCGATGATCGCGCCCATGCGCTTCGTGTTCCAGAGCGCCATGGCGACGAATTCGTCGTTTTCGGCGGAAATGCCGCTCTCGTTGTCCTGGAGGGTCTCGAGGCAGTTTTGAATCGCCGTGATCGGCGTGCGGAGTTCATGCGAGACGTTGGCGACAAAGTCGCGGAATATAATCGCCAACTACCGCAGTCTGAGAACGTCCCGAAGCACCACAAGCACGTCGCCCCCGCCGCCGACGCAGGGAAGCGTGGCTGTGTACGCCTGTACGAATGATTCCCCGCCGGCGTCCCTGCCCGCACGCAGTTCCCGCTCCAGGGACTCTCCGGAGTCGGCCGTTTCCCGAATGGCGTCCAGAAGTTCCGCGTTTCGCGGAATCTCCTCAAGGCGAGTCTCCTTCGCTTCACGCGACAGGCCTAGAATCTCCTGCATCGCGCGATTCACCAGAATGATCCTCCCGGTAACGGTGAAGCGCGTTTCACTCCCGGCAGAGGCGCGTCTCGCCAACGCCGCCAGATCGTCAACCCGCCTGTTTTCGGAATCGAACGAGAGGGACAGCGCGAAAAGGTCGGCGTTCGCAGTCATGTCGCGCACCGCGTATCCGCGATACGACGACTCGATCGCATCCACGCCCGACAAGGCGTAGGGCTGCAGGGCGACAAGACCGCTGAACAACACCGCCACGATCAACAACACATATATTTGATTCCGCTCATTGCAGGTTCCTTATCTTGGAGAGATTCTGTAGCCGGCGCCGCGAACCGTCTCGACGCGAGCTCCGGCGCTTCCAAGTTTTTTCCGCAGGCCCGCCACCTGGACGTCGACCGCACGATCGGTGACGGCACGGAATTGGCCGTGAACCAGGTCGAGAAGCTGGTTGCGCGTAAACACCACTCCGGGGCGGCGCATCAACACCTTGAGCATTTTGTATTCGCCCGCCGTCAGATCCACCTGCTCGCCGTGGACGGTCACTTCGCGCATCTCTGGAGCAAGGCGAATTTCACCGACCGTCAACGTCTTTGAATCGCCTCCGTCTTCGCCCAGAACGCCGCTTCGCCGCAGGAGCGACCTGACCCTGGCGAGGAGAACGCGGTTGCTGAACGGTTTGGCGACGTAATCGTCCGCGCCCGCCTCCAATCCGGAGACCATGTCTTCCTCCTCGGAGCGCGCGGTAAGCATGAGGATGGGTATGCTTCTCGTGTCCGGGTTGTTCCGCACCTTTCGGCACACCGCCATTCCATCCATTCCCGGAAGCATGAGGTCGAGGACTATGAGTTGCGGGCAGTGCCCGGATATGCTTTTCAAACCATCCTCGCCGTTCGCGGCGCCGGAGGCGATATACCCGTCTTTACGAAGTTGATGGAGGAGAAGCGTCCTGATGTCGCTTTCGTCCTCGATGACAAGAATGCAGATTTCGCCTTTTTCCATATGCCCGGTCCCTTTTGCCGGCGTCGCCGGCCTGCTCCCATTCGCGATCGAAGCCATGTCGGCCAAACGCTCGATATTCCGCGAAGCGGAGATGACGATCAGCCACTCGCGGCACAGGGCGTGATTGTCCATGATGGCCGCTTCCCGGCTTTCCATCATATCGATAAGGCGAACCGCCTCAATCACCTGGTGCGCCAATTCAACGTCGAGCTCGATGAAGGCGCGGGCGGCGTCTTTTACATTGCGTTCGACAAGGCGCATATTTCGGGCGCGAAGCGATTCAGGTTGTCGATCAGCCTGTTCATGCGGGACATTGGCCCGATCTGGGTCGCGCTGGCGGCGAGGGCCGTAGGAGCGGTCGTCGATCCCTTGCCTTCGATATGCGCGGCGACTTCATGGTGTGAAATGATAGTGTATGAGGATGCGATAATTATTAATGAAATGTTTTAGGATTTGATGATGACGTAAATTTTTACCTGATTGCGGTGCGATTCGCTTCAAGTTCTTGACATATCGAGCTCCCCCGGTTAAATCGATACATTCGCCTCCGCAATGGGTTAGGCGGATTCGCGGCGTTGACGGCGACGTCTCGCCTCACTGTTGGAAAAATAATGGGCGGATATCTCGACCAAATCCCCAAGCAGTTGGCCGCCAGGCGCAAAGCGTCCAAGGCGGTGCGGGCGAATCCGGCTCTCCTGTCGAGTTACTGGGCGATACTGCGCACCATCGCGAACAACGCCTTCGAATATATGCGTAACGCCGTCATCAGTGGATGCAGTTTTCCCGACCGCCCCATTTACCTCAGTTCCGACGACGCCTCATTCATCAATTTCGGCACGACCCCCGGCTTGCTTCGCCTGGATCACGCCTGGATCGAAGCCGAGGCGAGCGGCGGAGGACCGCCCGCCGAGGAGGGCACGGAACTGACGCCCGACCGGGAGCGTACGCGGCGTTCGCAACTCGCCGGCGCGGCGCGCGTTTTCGGCCGCAGCCACGCGGCGGCGCGGGTATACAATCTGGAGCCGTGGCTTCAGGAAATGTATCGCGACTGTCTCGACGTCGACTACGCCGAGGATCTCCAACGCCAGATCGATCGGCTGAACGCGTACATGGACGGTGTTCCCAAGGCGTTGAAGGCGAGCGGTCTGACCGGCAAACTCGCCAGAGGCGTCATGGACTCGTTCAATCTGTTTCGCACCATCACCGGTTCGGCGCATCAGCTCGAGCGCGACAAGATGAGCTTCACCGACCGGCGGAACTTCGTCAACACGACGCAGCAAATCGAAAAAATCCTCGAAAAGGCGGATCGCGCCCTCGGAGCCACGGCGACCGGGCGTTCCGCCGTGCGCGAATTGTTCGATTTCTGGAAGAACGCCAATTATGAAATGATGAAATATACCCGGGAGCTTCGCACGCTGTGGGCCGGCACCAGTCTTGACGATCGGATCATGGATCTCGCCGGGCTGCTCGGCGCGGTCCAGGGATCTTTGACCCGTTCCGCCGAGGACGCGCCGAAGCCTCAACCGCAGATGCCTATCTTCGCCGCCGACGAGTCCGGAAGCGGTCTGGCCTACGACGATGTCGTGGACGCGTTCCAATCGGTTATGCTTCAGGATATCGTACTTGGGATGGAAGCCTCCCTTTCGCGCAATGAAATGCGCCGCTACGGGCCACTGTCCGTGATCATCGCCCCCGGCGCCGGCGATCCGCGCTATTGCCTCGAGATTCGCAGGTTGGCGGTGGCCGACCAGGACGACGGCAAAGGGAGAACAAAATCGTTCGCGGTGAGGGAACGCGAGATGGAGGTTGACAGGCGGGTGCGCTATCCCATCAACTGCATCGTCGTTCCGTCAAGGACGTCGCGGGACACCCTTCTCGAAGGCATCGCCGACGCATGGCTCGAATTCAACCAGGCCGCCTATCCTGTCAACTTCAAGACGGCGCTCGATGAAGTCCGGCGTATCATCCCCGCATCGTTCGAGCCGCCCGGGGGAGTGTCGGTGCAGGACTTGTCGCCGCATCACGCCAGAAAAACTCTGGCCGGACTGGTCGCACGTTTTGTGCGCTGGATGCGATCCGGGACCGAACCTGATCCGGAGAAGTCGCCGGACTTCGGGGCGTTTCGCGACTGGGCGTTGGGCCGTCTCGGATCGCCCGCGTTTCTCGTCCCCCTCAGGTATCGGCCGGTGCTCGAACTGTTTGGCGAAGCCACCTCGAAGCGCAGGACAACTATGTGGCGTTGGTACCTGGGCCCGCGATACACGCTGGACCGCCAACTGTTGGCGGTCAATATGCTCCAAAAGGACTGGGCGGCGTTTCGCGATCACCTCAAGTATCTTTCCCCGGGCCTTGTGCGCGGCAACGTCAGCCTCGAAAGCGCGTTCGCCAAGCTGGAGGACAAGGCGGATCCGATTTCCGAGCACAAGGCGCTCGCCTTCTTGCAACGCTTTTTCAACGACGATCCGGATCTGAAAACCGCGCTTGTGACGGTGGAAAGCCAGGTGTCGATCGAGATGGAGACGCTTCGTACGCAGGCCGAGACTCTTGGCCGCGCCTTCCAGTACGATCAGGTTTCGCAAGCCATGCTCCGCCGCCAGGCGTCGCAGATACAGGAGAAGCGGAGCGGGGCGGACGACCATATCGACCAGCATCTCACCGGGTTGATGCACGCTTTGGACGGTAATTACGATGCCGCAGTCGTCGCGTTTTCCATGTGCTTGACCCCGATCGAAAAACGGCATGGCGACGACCGGCCGCCCGATCCGGTGCGGGGCGAGATCGGCGACGACTGGTTTGCCGCCAATCTGCGGCCATTGGACGGACCTTTCGCCAGGCGGCTGGTTCCGGGCGAGGACGGTCTGGGGACGGTGTGTTACGATTTTGTGTATTTCAATCTTGGCAAGGCTTATCTCAAACTTGGCCGCGATATCGAGGCTCGAATGTGTTTTCGTGGTTTTCTCGAAAGCGCGCCGCGCGACAAGTATTTCCTTTTCCACCGCTGGGCGGGGGAACTTTCGGGCGCGGCGAAGGCGAGGCAAACCGCTGAACAGGCAAAATAACGAGGGAGGAAGCCGTGTCGGAAATCTATCTCGGAAGGATCGTGGCGGTCGCCGCGACGCCGTCAGGGCGCGCCGCCGCCCTTTACCGCGTATCGTCCCGCAGTTTTCCAAACCGCCAGGCGGAGATCGCCGCGAACGGCGAAAGCGTCGCCATCGTCCCGAAGCCGGAATTCGAGTCCGATATCAGGAAAAATCCGTATATAGCCTACAACTGCGCCAGGCTGATGGCCGGCAAGGCCGTCCTCGCGAATGGGTCGCACGCCGACCCGGTGGCGGAAAAGATCGCGATGGGTATGCCGGTCAGGGACGCTTTGGCGCTGTCGCTCTTGGCGATGGATTACGAGAAGGACGACTATTCGACGCCGCGCATTGCGGCCGTCGCCGATCCGAAGGAGGCGCTTGGCTGGCTGGCGACTGTCCGGAAGAACGGGCTCGACGTGCGCTCGTTCGCCTTTGAGCCGGGGAAGGTCATCCACCTGTCGACGTATGACCACAATACGCCCTCGGTGCGGCACGTATCGGACTTCGACGCCGAAACAGCGGCGGACGCGTGCGAATTCGTCATGGGAAAGGGAGCGTTCGCATTGTTCACCAACCCCGTCACCGCCGTGGCGGCGGTGCAGGACCCTGACGGCCGCTTCGCGCTTGCGACGCTCGACCGCTGAGGCGGGGCTTGGGCCCGCGTATCAGCGCATCGTCTTGTTGATCGCCCTATCCTTGTTGGAGAGGATGTTCGTCACGCGGACGCAGAAATAATCGTTAAGGACCAGCACCTCGCCCTCGGCGACCAGCCGATCGTTGATGAGGATCTCCACCGGCGCACCGGCGTCCTTGTCCAACTGGACGATGGAACCCTCGCGAAGCCTGAGAATGTCTTCTACCGACAGCATGGCGCGACCAAGCTCGATTTTTACCTCGAGTTCGACGTCATAGAGCATGTCGACGCTGCCCGGATCGGCGGGCGGCGGCGGTTCGGCGAGTTTTTGCAGCGCGACCGGCTGCGCCGGCCCCAGTTTCGCTTCCGCCTCGGCGCCGAGATTACCGCTGGAAAGCAGCGCGTCGATGTCTTCCTGGGTCATTTCGTCGGCCATGGCCGTTCTCCGTTCAGCAAGTCACGCCTACATTATGGTCCACGACGGCAGAAGAACGTTGGTGACCCTGCGCCGGGAGATGGTGGTCGGGATGTTCAACCGTTCGAAGTCGTAGCGTTCGAGCTCGTTGTTCACGAAGCGCATCATTTCCGATTTCACCAGATCGGGACCGCGATCGCCGACCAGGTTTGTGAAAGACTGTCCGGCGAGGAAGCTGTTCATGTGGTCGCGAACCTTTGATTCCAACTGAACGACGACGGTACGGAACACCTCGATTTGAGCGTCCGTCGGCCTTGGCGCGCCGGGGCGCTTTTCCTCGGGAAGGTAATGCAACTCAAGAACGGCGTTGAAGCTGAGCGGGCGCAGATCGCCGGCGGGACCGGGGACGGTCGCGGCGAAGTTGTCGATTTCGACCTTGCTCTGAAGAATCTTTGTGTCCTCGAGAAAGACTCGGGTCTGCTCCACCGGATCCGGCGCCGATCCGGGTTCGCGGACATGCATGAGGTAAATCCAGAACACCGCCTGCAGCAGGGCGGAACCGATCACCACGGCCCAGGCTTTCCAGCCCGCGAACCAGTTCCCCGACGCGGGAGGCGTCGATGCCGCCTCGGGTGCGGTTTCTTCAGGCATGAGTGCACCTTTCTAAAACGTTTGCCGCACGAACATCGGCAACAGGGCTTCCGTCACCCGTCGTCTGCCGATGTCCGGGCGCACGCTCGGAAAACTCAATTTCTCCAACTCGCCGTTGACATAGTCGGCGATCTCGGTTTTGAACGTCTCCAGCACTTCCGGACCGCCGTAGTCGTCGTAGTCCACCCCCTGGAGGAGGTTAATCATGCGGCTTCGGATCTTGGAATCCATCGCCGTGATGGCGGCCATGAACTCCTCCATCTCCTCCTCCGCGGGACGGGGCGCGCCTTCGATCCGCTCTTCCGGCAATTGGCCGAGGACAAGCACCAGGTCGAGACCGATCGTCATCCTGCGGCGGCGCGATCCGGAGATGACTTGGTTGATGCCGGATATGCCGACTTCCCGACCGAGCATATCCACCGCCAGCTGCCGGACCTCGGCATGGGGCGCGATTCGGGCCGGACGATACGAACCGCGCAGCGACAACACGACCGACGCGAATACTGCCTGAAGGAGCGCGATGACGCCGATAATGATCCAGCCGCGGTTGAAAAACCATTCGCGCAACGTCGCCTGACGCGGCGCCTGCCGCTCTCCGACGTCTTCTCCGTCCTCCATCGGCATATCGTCGTCAAGGGCCACTTTGCACCCCCACGCCCCTGACCTGAACCTCGGTCATAATGATTTCCACCCTGCGGTTGAGCGCCGGATTCAAGGGATCTCTCGGCTCGTTGTCGGCGCAACTGATAAGGCGGAAACGGCGTTCATCCACGCCGCATTCATCAACGAGATAGCGCATGACGGAGTACGCCCGCGCGTATCCGAGTCCCCATAAGTCCTGCGATTCGTCCGTTGCCATGGCTGTATGGCCGCGCACCTCGACGCGGTTTCTAAAGCCTTTTATATCCGGCGCGACATCGTTTTGCAGAATCCTCCTGCCTCGGACCGATAGCTCCGCAGAACCTGGTCTGAACAGGTCCTCGCCACCGATGATGATCTTCTGTCTGTCGTCCTCGACCAGAGTCGTCACTTCCGGGCGATTCCCGGGCGGTCCGCGACGCAGGATGCTCGCCTCCTCCTGGCTGGTTCGCTGTGGAGTCAGGAGCGGGCGGGATGGGCTCTGCTGTTGCGGCAGGACGCCGAGTTGCTTCATGAATGCCTGCATCGTGGCCTCGATTTTCGGCTTTTTCGGCTCAGACATTGTATAAAGCAGTACGAAAAACGTGAGCATGAGCGTCATCATGTCGGAAAAGGAGGTCAGGGCGGAAAATTCCGCTACCGAGGGACCGCCTCCTCCGCTGTCTTTCTTTTTTCGCGCCATGCCCGATGTCCATTCCTGATATTACTGTCGCGACGGCGCCACGATCGCCCTTCCCATTATGCCGCCTCCGCGTCCTTGCCGAACCCGCGCGCCGAGGGCGGCAGGAAAATTTTCAGTTTCTGCTCGACGATGCGGGGGTTGTCGCCGGCCTGAATGGACATGACCCCCTTGAGCATGATGGTCTTGAGTTCCATTTCCTCGCTGTTCTTGACGCCGAGCTTGTCCGTCAAGGGACCGATCAGGAGCGAAGCGATGAGAGATCCGTAGAACGTGGTGATGAGGGCGACAGCCATGCCCTGGGTAAGCGCGTTCGGGTCCTCGACGCCGCCCTTGAGCATCTGGATGAGGCCGATGACCGTGCCAAGCGCGCCCCACGTCGGGCCGCCGCCGCGGAACAGATCCCATACGCTTTTGCCGTTTGAGTGCCTGGCCTCGATGCTGTCCATCTCCGTTTCCATGATGTCCTGGATGAGCTCCGGATCGGTGCCATCGACCGCGAGTTGCAGACCCTGGCGAAGAAACGGGTCCTGGATCTGGTCGAGCACGCTTTCCAGCGCGAGAATGCCGTCCCTTCTCGCCATTTCGGAAAATTCGACCAGCTTTTTAATAACTTCCACCGGGTCGTCCTTGCTGGTCTTGAAGCCGAGCGGCAGCGTTTTCGGGAACGTTTTCACCGTATCGAGAGAGAGGGAGATGAGCAGGTTCGCGGCGCATCCGCCAAAAACGATGGCGAGCGAGGGGACGTCGACGAAAGTTCCGACCTGCCATTGCATGCCGAAGCCGAATACGCAGAGACCGCCGATGACGAATCCGGCGAGTGTGCCTATATCCATACCGTCTCCAAGCCGCTCCCAGCCGCGAGTAATACCTGAACAATTTTTCCGCTATTCAACCGGCACCCTCCACAACTCCCCTCCTGGACCGCCGCCTTCGGGAAGAAAGCGGCTGCTGCGCGCATAAGCGAGCGCCTTAGCCACCACCTGGTCGGCCGACTCCGCCACCAGCACTTTTTCGCCGTCCCGCAGGGTGATAATAGTGTCAGGGACTTCCTCGACGAACTTGATAAGTTCGGCGTTGAGGATGAATTCCTTGCCGCTTCGCCGCGTCAATTTGATCATGAGCCATCTTCCATCGTGTCCCGTCGCATACGGAACCTCCCTCCGGTCGGAGCCGAAGGGAAGACACCCAAATCATTTATCGGTCCGATCGGCGTGAAACTTTCCTGTTTTGCCGCATGGGCGGTATACTGGGCGCGACCGGGAATTGTGAAAATGGGGGTCGGGGGTTGCCCTGTTTCACATATGTTTCCCTGAATGCGTTTTGCGAAGTTGAATGGACATCCCATTGCGCATTTCGGCTTGTCACATCGTATCCTGAAATGCCGGGTCTTTAGCAACATTTGGTTAAGAGCCTATCCAAATAGGGTCGCTTTTTGAAATGGACTCATTGAAAAATAATGGGTTACAATAACCATCTCGCCCTACTCGGATAGGTCCGAAATGCGCTAGCCATTTCATGGCCGCGCATAGTCGAGTAGATCACGGCTCCGGACCGTGAACAGCATATGACGGTGCGGCGCAAAACGTTAAAATAAAAACTTGCGTTTGTACGGGTGAAGTTGGATAAATACCCCGTCGCAGCATATGGCCGGAACGTCCGCCGAACGTTGGCGCACGGTGTGCCCCTTTTTTGGGGAAGGCACCATCGCCATGTTTTGCGGATCACGGCCGCTTCCATGGACGTCGCGGACCCGGTTTCGGCAAGCGAGTGATTTTTTAAGCCATTGAGTCGGGACGGTTCTTTTTATGAATGACAAGCCACATAAGATTCAGGGAACCAGAACTTGCGCTGCCATGGCGCTTGCTGCGCTCCTTGCCGCCATTCTCCTGACCCATGGATGCGCCGACATGCCGATCATCGAACCGCCTCCCGGCGAGGACCGGCCGATCGGTGACGCTTCTGTCGTGTTCGGCCCCTATCTGACAAGTGCCGACCAGATGCAGCCGGTATTGCGGTTCATCTCGGACCGGCGCTGCGTTGCCGGCATTCAGGCTTTCGATTCCAGCATCCGCAAGGTGAGCCGCCAGGGATCGTTCAGTCTTTTCCATTCATTGACCATTCCCGATCTGACGCCGTCGGTAGTGAAGCGATATCAACTGTGGCTTGACGACCGCGACGGCGGCATCCATCGGATAAAAGGGTTGCCGGCGATCGGGCAGGGCGTCGCTATCGGCTTCGCCGGCGGCCGCGCCGAACCGGCGAGGCTTGCGTCCGTCGGGCAGAGCATGCGCTCCATCGCTCCGGATGCGGTAGTTTTTCTCACTCCCCCTTTTGACGGCAACCGTCCCGAGCGCCCCGAGGATTGGGCCACCCTGTTCATGGGACCATTGGGGGCGACCACGGCATTGGGTCCGCTGTGGTTCACCCCGGGCGCCGGATTGCCTGAACAGATTTTCCCGGAACACAGCCGCGAAGGCGGCTACTGGAAGCGGGACGTCGGGGCGCTGCGCATCATCGCTATCGACGCGAGAGCGTTCTCGTTCGAAAATTCGCGTAAAAACGCCCTCGCGCGCCTTGACCGCGACCTTGACCCGGCGCACCGTGAAAGAGCGTGGACCGTCGTCGTCCTGCCGCGTCCGGTTTTCGACGCCCGTATCGCCGACGGCCGCATCCTTGACGCTCTTGGCGACAAGTTCGAGACAGGCGGCGTCGACCTGGTGATTTGCGGCGGATCGCCGTATTATCTGCGCACCCGGCCGTTCCAGACCGCGGGATCGGGCCAGACGAGATACGTCGCGGTCGCCGACACGCCGACCGGACCGCCGCCCGGGCTCCAGCCGCGCGAATACGTCGCCGCTATTTCCGGAAGTCCGCACATTGCAAGGTTATGGGCTGATGAGGGAACGCTGGAGTGGCAGGTTGTGGATCTGACTGGCCGGCCTGTCGATCATCTGGTTCTCGACTACCAACGCCGGCCAATAGAGCCTGGCTTGTCTAAGCACGATGTGATGATAGACGCTCAGGCGACGCTGAACCTTCAGAAGGAGGTCATTCGCATCGCTAGGCAGGCCGCCAAGGCTGTGCCGTCTCCGGAACGCCAGCAGATGCTTGCGCTTCATTTCGCGAATCCGACAACGCGCGGCTTTGCCGGCGCCATCGACTGGGACATCCCCCCCGGTTCCGGCTGGCATATTGAACCCCAGAGCATGCCGTTCGACCTCCAGCCTGGACAAGGTGCCATAGCCAGATTCATGGTAACTCCCGGCAATCCGCAAACGCCGCCGAGAATCGTCGCCTCCGCGATGGATGTCGGCACTTCGGACGATCTTCTCCATCTGACGAGAGAGGCGGGGTATGACGTCAGGGTCGCTCCCACCCGGGTGCGAATAGACGGACGCGTACGCGACAAGGATTATTGGCAGGAACTGCCGTCTCTGGTCGGCTTCACCAACGTCGCGGACGGACAGGCGGTCGAAAACCAAACCGAAGCCAGGGTCATGGCGGACAGCCGCGGACTTATCGTCGCCCTGTCGATGCAGGCGGATTTGGCCTCGGCCTCGAATCCCCCCGCCTCGGATCCCGACCGTGACCGCGACGGCCCTGTGTTGCGGGACGAGTCGGTTGAGGTCTGGTTCGATCCGACCAGGCGCGGACGCGACTATTACCGCTTCGTCATCAATCCCCGCAACGTCGTGTATGACGAATCAAGCCGTGACGGCATAGCGTACAATCCGCAATGGCCGCATACTGTTCGCTTTGGGCGCGCGTCCGGCAGGGAAACGTGGAACGCGGAACTCCTGATTCCGTGGGCGGCTTTGGATCTCGCCGGTCCTCCGGATTCGGGTGCGGAATGGGGCATGCAGCTGGTTCACCGCGACTATTCGGCGGCGCGCGAGGTTGAGCGTCGTCGCGGCCGCGACAAGCCGCCGCCGGTCGTCAGCCAATGGGTGGATACGCGCGGCGCGAACACGCGGTCGGGATTGTATGGACTGCTGCGCTTCGGCGATATGTCGGCGCTTACGGTCGAGGATACGCCAGCCGCCGAAAGCGAAACGCCCATGCCGGGCGGATTCATCCGCGGCGGCAGCCTGCCGGCCCGCCCGGGCGGTGGCTTCGCGCCGCCGCCGGTTCCCGAACCGCCGGCCCCCGATCTGTAAGTTATAATTACCCACCAAGCGTCGCTATGTCGCATCCCCTTTTTGTATTGCGCTTATACTAATTTGAGCGCTTTTTGTCGCTTGCGTTCTCTCCTATTTCGTCCTCGCTTTCCTCGGTCACGACCACGTTGGCGTCGGCGATATCGACGGGAAGGATGCGAATGCTTGCCGGACGCCTGGCGGGGAATCGGCCGGAATCTTCGATGACGCGCATCTTCTTCCATTTTCCCTGGCGGTACCGGAGGGAGAAAACGGCGCCGGAGATGACGGCGTAGAAAACGATGATACTCCAAAGAACATAGGGACTCGCGCCGAGCGCGAACGCGATCATGCAGGGAATGGCGAAAAAGGCCCAGGCCATGATCGCCATCATCCACATGGAAAACTTCGTGTCCCCGGCACCGCGTATGGCGTTCCCATAGAGGATGAAAAATCCGTCAGCGATGCAGAAGCATCCGGCGAAACGGACGAAATGAACCGCCATCCGCGCCGTCTCCGGATTCATGTGGCCTTCCGGAGTGAATATCGACACAAGAAAATGCGGAAAAACCTCGAACAACAGGCACATGCAGACCATGTACAGGGTGACGAGGATGCGCGCGTTCTTGACCGCCCGCTCCGCGAAGGGAATGTTTTCCGAACCGATGCCGTGCGCGACCATGATGGATGCGGCGGCGCCGACGCCGAGCATCGGGACGAAGGCGACGCCGTTGACGCTGATTGCGATGCCGGATGCGGCGCCGATGTTGCCGCCAAACGCCGTCAAAGGGTACATGCCCATGATGATGTTGAAGACTGCGAAGGCGCCGATGTCGAGAATCATCTGCATGCCGTTTCCGAACCCAAAACGGATCATGCGCCACATGAGGGAGGAATCGAATATCCTCGACGGCCAGGTGCCGTATTCGACCCGGCTTCCCTTTCGCAGGAAAAGGACGAAGAAAATAAGGAATCCGACCGCGTCCGTTCCTATGGTGGCGAGTCCGGCGCCGGAGACGCCGAGGCGGGCGGAATCGATGGTGCGGGCGAGCCAGTTGAGCGCCCCGCCGATCGAGTGCAGCGGCCAGGGATAGATGCTCAAGTGCCGGCTGCCCTCGGCACCGAAAATGAGCGCCCAGTTGAAGGCGATATTGAGGAAAATGGTGAAAAAGCTCACCCCGACCACGGTCCAGGTCTTGTTGCGCCCGGTCCAGAAGCACATGATCGCCGAATTCAGGAGCGCGAACACGCCGCCTCCCATAAGGATCATGAAGTAGGATCTTTCCTGCCCGGCAAGTTCCGCAGAATGCCCGAACCAGTAGAACATGTTCCGTAGCGTATAGCCGAGGGCGGCAAGGAACACGCCGGCCGCAATGCTGAACAGTATCGCCTGCCATACCGAAAGCCCGGTATGGCTGTGGCGCTCCGCGCCGTGGTACTGGGCCACGAAGGCGTTGGCGTAACTCGCGAGACCCATGAAAAAGCTGACCAGCATAAAGGCTGCGGTACCGGCTCCGAGGGCGGCGGCGATGGAAACGTCCGAATACCAGGCCATCATCAAGCGGTCGGAAAACAGCTTGACCGCCTGCGTGCTCGAGGAAACGATGAGCGGAAAGGCGACAAGGAACACCTCCCTGAGGTTTCCCGCCCTGACGCTGGCGATAGGGCCGCTGTCAAGCGTATTCATGGCGTTTGTTCCGTAATTTCCGTGGTCCGTGCCCGCACGCTTCAGGACGCGAACAGCATACAATAAGACGCACCCTCGGCGGGCGCGTCTTTTTCAGGTTGTCCGTTTTCCGACTCGAACTATCATGGCGGGTCGGCTATACTATAACGCTCCGCAGATGGCGGATCATTCGCCGTTACGCGTTTCAGGCGACAGGCCGTGCCCAAAAACGCGGGTCCGGGCCTACCGACTTACAGTATATCATTTTCAATCTCGGTTGCGAACGGAATTCGTGTTGGAGACGGGATTTTCGCATGCCGCTTTCGCTCGACGACGACGTCCGGTTCCTTAAACATGTCGGCCCGGCGCGGGCGCGCGATTTCGAAAAGCTCGGCGTCAGGACGATCCGCGACCTGATGTTCACCTTTCCCCGGGACATGTCGGACCGGTCGAGCATATTCACAATCGCCGAAGCGCCGGAAAATCAGCCGATTTCGCTTGTTGTCACGCCCGTCTCCGTCAGCGAGAAAGTCGTCCGCCGGGGACAGCGACGCGGCAGGGGAGGAACGCGGCTTACCATCACCACATTCGAAATGACGGACGAGTCGGGAGGACTTCTCGAAGCGGTCTGGTTCAACCAGTCATGGCTCAAGGATCGGCTTCACGGAGTTCGCCTCGCACTTCACGGCAAGGCGGCTCGGGACGGCAAGCGTTTGCGGATGGATCATCCGCAATATGAAGTCGTTCCGGACGACGCGCCGCTAGACAGCCTCAACGTCGGCCGCATCGTCCCCATCTACCCGATGACGGGAAGCCTCAATCAGGCGGCTTGGCGGCGGGCGATGGCGTATGCCCTCGATACGCGGCTCGATCTGCTCGATGATCCGCTTCCGGAAACGCTCCTCGAGTCGAAGCGCTTTCCCGACCTTCGTTCCGCCGTGCGCGCCATGCATTTCCCCGACGACTCCCGCCAATGGCATAACGCCCGTGAGCGCCTCGCCTGGGAGGAAAGCCTCTACCTCCAGCTCGCCCTTCTCGCCGCGCGCGCGCATCTGAAGCACGACCTTCCCGGCCATGCCTTCCGTCTCGGACCGGAACTTGACAACCGCATACGCCATCTCTTCCCATTCAAATTGACAGCTGCGCAGGACCGAGCCGTTCGCGAAATCGCGCGCGACATGACGTCGCCGCTTCCTATGTGCCGCCTTCTTCAGGGGGACGTCGGCAGCGGCAAGACGGCGGTCGCGCTCTACGCCGCGCTGGCGGCGGTTGCGAACCGCGCCCAGGTATGCGTGATGGCTCCGACGGGGCTGCTCGCCCGGCAGCACTACGACACGTTTTCCCAATACCTCGAGAACAGCCCCAACGCCCGTGTCAGGCTGGGGTTGCTTATCAGCGGCATGACGAGGACTGAACGGCAGCTAGCCTTGACGCGGCTCAAAAACGGCGCGATAGACATACTCGCCGCGACCCATGCCGCCATTTCCGAAGGAGTGGAGTTCAATAACCTCGGTCTCGCCGTCATCGATGAACAGCACAAGTTCGGCGTAGCGCAACGCAATCTTCTCGTTCAAAAAGGGGTGCGGCCCGACCTGCTCGTCATGACCGCCACTCCCATTCCGCGAAGTCTCGCGCTTTCCGCCTACGGTGATCTCGACCTTTCGGTCATCAACCAGATGCCGCCAGGCAGAAAGCCGGTGAAAACGCTGCTTTTCTCGCGTCGCGAGGCGGGAAAAGGGTGGCGGCTCGTCCGCGACGAACTCGCGAGGGGAAGGCAAGGCTTCGTCGTCTGTCCCCTGGTGAAGGAAAACGCTGATCTCGATCTGCAATCAGCGGAGGAGGCATGCCGCGACCTGAGCGAGGGCGAACTGAAGGAGTATCGCCTCGGGCTTCTCCATGGCCGGATGAAACGCCCGGAGCAACAACGCATTCTGGATCAATTCCGGACGGGAAAACTGGACGCCATCGTCAGTACGATCGTCATCGAGGTCGGAGTCGACATTCCCAACAGCACCGTCATGGCGGTGCTGTCGGCTGAACGTTTCGGGCTCGCGCAATTGCACCAGTTGCGCGGGCGGGTGGGCAGGGGAAGGGAGCAGGGATATTTCCTCATGTTCTCCGACTTCCGCCAGGGTGAGTCCGGCGAGCGCCTCGCCGCTCTCCTCTCCACCGCCAATGGCTTTGAAATCGCCGAGGCCGACCTCGGGATACGCGGTCCAGGCGATCTCGCCGGCGACCGGCAGCATGGACTGCCGCCGCTGAGGATCGTCGACCTTGTCCGCGACATCGACATCATCGCCGACGCCAGGGAGACTGCCAGAAAAACGCTTGCCGACGATCCCGGTCTGACCCGACGCGACCATATTCCCGTTCATCGCGAGTTGGTCCGCGTCTATGGCAAGCAGTGGGATCGACTCGGCATGGGGTGATTTTTTCTATAACGATATTTGCCTGGCGCCGTCTTCCGGTTATAATTGATTGTCATCCGGTGAGGGTGTATGCCATAAGGAGACGATACAAATGAAATATGCCCCGATTGCGGTTTTGGCGTGCCTGGCGATCGGCGTCCGGTGCGCCGCCTTCGCCGGCGACATCACCTTGCCGGCGCCGCAAAAGTCCGGCGGTCCGGCGCTGTTCGACGCGATCGATGCGCGCGGCTCGGCCGGCCAAGCCGGCTTCCCCTCCGGGAGGCTCGATACGCAGGACCTCTCCACCATCCTTTGGTCGGCGAGCGGAAGCAATCGGAACGGCGAAAAATGGACCGTCCCCATGGGAATGGGTCGCGCTCCGTATTGCAAGGTTTACGTTACCACCGCCGATGGCGTCTATCTGTATGATTGGATGACGCATGTTCTGAGATGGGTATCGTCAGAAAACGTGCTCAAGGACATTCCGATGCAGGATTTTGCGAAGGACGCGCCCGCGGTGTTGTACGTGATCGCGGACAACCCGTCTCTCGCCGATCTGCGCCAGCCGGACCTTGCCGCCGAATGGTGCGGCGTGCTCGCCGGCGCCATGAGCCAAAACATCTATCTCGCCTGCGAGGGCGTGAATGTCGGCACCAGGCTTATCTACTCCATTAACCGCGACGAAGCCGCGAAGCGCTTCAAGCTGGCGCAGGGCGAAGTGCCTCTTTTCGCCATGCCGATGGGAAAGAAGTAATGTCGTTGTGAATTGATAAAAAAGCATTGATGACGTATCGGGGGAGACCGGTGCGACATGGTCTCCCACATCGATTCGCTGTATTCAACCATGTTTCTTTTTTACCGCAGAGCCAGCCACCGCCGGAATTCGGCGATCTCTTTCGCCTGATCGATATTGATGGTTTCGCATTGGTCCCGGATTTTCGGATCATCGGTTCCAGTCACGGCCGACAATGCCATGTATCCTATACTGCTTGTATTGGGTTGAGAAGACCACCGCCTATGGACGTGTGACCACAAAAGGCTCTACCGTTCCAGCGTCTTTGTTACGACACTATTGACGTAGCGCCAAAGGGCGGGAAAGAAAAGCGCACGTACCGATGGAAGAATAATCTGAACGTTGCGAATTCAGCAGCCTGCACCAAGTTTCAAAGTGAGCCCTCCGGCGATGGCGCCGAAGGGCTTTCTCATTGTAATGTCAAGACTTGCGTCTTTGAAGGTGAGGTTCAAGCAGACGATTTCCAGGATAGTTCGTTTTTCGGCGATATCCGCTTTAACCCACTTCTCCCTAAGATGTTGCGAGAGTTCAAGCACCTTCAGGGCAATGTCGCCGATTTCGGTCTTTTGCTGTTCCTGCCCGTCGAGCCGCAGCTTGAGGCGTTGCAGGAGACGCCGCAGGTCGCCATCCTTCCGGGCATAGGTCTCCGATTCGATCTCCCCGTGCATGCGTAACGTGAGCAAGGCGTCCCTGTCCTTGTTGATCCGCGCCATCTGGTTGGTGATCTCGTGCAGTTGCGCCGTGTTGTCCTCGACCTCCGATTTCATTTTGGCGCGGATGACCCGCCGGAACCAGTGCAACACCCGCTTGTCGTCGATCCGCAGCTTGTCGAACAGGGCAAGCATCTGTTTGTCCAACTCGATGCCGGTGGCGCGCTCGCGGGGTATGGTCGCCTTTGTTGTAGTTGGTGCAGCGGTAGTATTGATACTCCCGGCTACGCTTGTACTTCGTCTCGCACAATACGGGTTTGCCGCAGTGGCCGCAGACGATCAGGCCGTTGCCGTAAACCGACTGGTGGCGACGATGGTCTTGTTGCCAAGGAGCACCTGCACACGGTCGAAGGTGGATGCGGCGATGATCGGCTCGTGCTTGCCCTCCAGCCACTGCCCGCGAAATTTGACATCGCCGATGTAGGAGCGGTCGGTCAGAATGCCGTGGAGCTTGCTGCGCACGAAGTCAGGGTGTTTCTCGCTGTAGATTCGACCCTCGTCGCGCAGGGTGGCGACAAGGCTGTCCAGGCTGTGCCGATGGAAGGCGTAAAGGTCGAAGATGCGGCGTACGTTGCCCGTCTGCTCCGGATTGACCCGGATAAGGTCGCTGAAAGGAGCAATCGAGGATGTATTTTTTGGGCAGGAAGGAAGGCGGCCGCAATTGCTAATGACGTCGACGCCTTGCATCCCGGTGGCGCAATATTTCCAAAATAATTCCGTACCGGTCACGGTCAGGAGTTGTGATTCCCCCGACCGTGCGCGGCAAGAGACGGTTCAGGGAAATCGACGTGGAACGGGGCAACCTCTTCTCCCCATTTTCCCGTGCAATGCTTCCCCGCTTGTGGCAATATGATTCCATCGCACGTAAGCGGGAATTTTCGGTTTTATGGACGATACGCCATTTCAGGAGGAGTGACGATGGGAAGAATCACATGGTTGCGGCTTGGCGTCCTTATCGTTTGCTTGTACGCGGCATACATGCCATGCGCCGCCTTCGCTGGCGATGCAACTCGGGTGACGCTTCCCGGAGGGGTGCCGCTTGATCTTCAATTGATCCCGGCGGGGACGTTCATGATGGGGTCGCCGG
>JAIRTL010000022.1 GCA_031254915.1 Planctomycetota bacterium | reverse complement strand
TACTCGCTCATGACAAGACCAAGACACGAAATCAAGAAAACGCTGCCAAGATACCACTACTGAAAAAACAACCACAACTCTTGAAACGAGAAGATAATGGACTTATTTCAGCGCCATTCGTGACTGTCAACAAAAACGCATCATCGTGTACAGAAAGAGGGTGCATTCAAAAAAGAGTGGCAGCGGGGGCAGATGCGGAACAGGACAACCCCCATTCTCCATTTTCACAATTTCTGGCCGCGCCCGGCATGACATGAAGACAGCATTACGGCAGCGTGATCGCCAGCATATCCGCGAACGCATTCCTTTGTTCCGATTCCGCGCGCAGGAACCGCTTTCCCCTTTCGCCAAACCGGATTTCGTCGACCAGCGTTCCGTTTTCGTCATACGCCGCATAGTGCAGCGACGCCTTGCCGTCCTTGTCCCGGGTGACGGTGACTACCTGATAGGTCGACTGGTCGGTGAACTGCGCTTCCGCGACATCGATGCGTTTGAAATCGTTGTGTTTCGTGCTCGCGTTGGCGACGACGTAGACGGTGCCGCTGTCGTCGCCGCCCATGCGCCGATCGGCATGGATCGGCCGGGAACGCATGTAGCTATGGTCATGGCCGGAAAGGACAAGACCCACGCCGTATTTGTCGAAGATCGGCATCCATAGTTCCTGACGCGTGCGGTCATCGCGGCTTGGCTTGACATTGAATATCGGGTAGTGGTTCGCCACCACCTTGAAATCATATCCGATCTCTTCGGCCGCCGCCAGCTCGCCCTCCAGCCATTCCGCCCCGCTTTCAGCGCCTGGATCATTGACGACGGCGAAGAACACGCCGCCGGCCTGGTAGCTATAGTTCACCGCACGCTCGGTCGGCCTGCAGGCGGAACCGGGAATCGGGAAATAGGAGTTGAAAAGCCTGGCGCCGACATCGCCTTTGCCGAAATCGTGGTTGCCCATGACCGGCGCAAACGGCGTGCGTGAGAAGAAAAAACCGGATCCTGTCATGAATTCGTCCCACAGGTTGCGGAATTCGCCCCGGTCCACGAGATCGCCGCCGATCATGTAGAACGCGACATCGGGATGCCTTTCGTCGACGTCGGCGAGGAGTTCGCTGAAGGCGTCGAATCCGACCTGGGTATCGCCGAAAAACACGAAGGAAAACGAATCCGGCTTTGCTTCCGGGGTTTTGAAAGAGCGATACTCGCTCCAGGCGTTTTCCGTTGGGCTGCCGGCGCGGTACCAATAGGTGGTGCCGGGTCTGAGGTTCGCCAATGTCGCCGAATGGCAATACACCGTCTTGTCGGTTTTCAGTTCATCGCAAAAAAGA
Source organism: Planctomycetota bacterium (assembly GCA_031254915.1). GTDB lineage: Bacteria > Planctomycetota > SZUA-567 > SZUA-567 > SZUA-567 > JAIRTL01. The sequence goes on along the minus strand of JAIRTL010000022.1, from coordinate 20,623 downwards.
AGTTTGCTGCAGGCCGGCTCCTCGATCGTCTCGGCCAAACCGTTCGCGTCGGCGGGAAAGCACTGCACGACTCCGTCAGACACGTCTTCGGAAGTGCGCCAGGAAACGGTCATCATCGTGGACATGTCGCGGGCGGCGACCAGGACAAGATTGTCCGGTTCGCGACCGGATTCATGAAGGGCTTCCTGTGAGCTTGGCGAATAATTCCATTTCGGCCAGAAGCGGATTGGATAGTTGTACACGCCTGAATAGGCGACGACATTGAGCGCGGCGATCACGAAAAGAACAAGCGCCCTTTTCACCCGCTTCGAACGACGGCAACGGCCAAGCATTCCAATCCTCCCCTGGATATCGATAAATTCCCCGCCCGGCCTGTGGTCGGGCGGTCAAGCGGCTGACGCATCGTTTTCCGGCTATGGATGGATGTCCCTGATAATTCGCCGCTTCCACGCCACTTGCCGCGTTCGGACGCGAAAACATCCCGGCTCATCATGAACCTGTATTAGTTATCGACATACCATTCCCGAAATCAATGGAAGTTACACTATGTTACGCTACAGCCGAACCTGGCCGCCGGGTCTTCTTGACGACCCCGACCGCAAAAACGATAATGGTTCGGCATATTGCATTTCTATCCCCTGAAAGGATGATTGATGGAGGGCGACTTCGGGCTGGATACCCTCGCCCTGCATGCCGGTCAGGCTCCCGACTTGGAGACGGGATCGCGGGCGGCGCCGATTTACCAGACCGCCAGCTATGCTTTCCCCTCCGCCGAAACGGCGGCCAAACGGTTCGCTCTGTCGGAAGAGGGCAACCTTTACACCAAGCATGGCAAATCCATCAACGCCGTGCTGGAGAAACGGTTCGTCGCCATGCACGGCGGTGCAAAATCGCTTACCGTGCACCCTGCGAGCATGACGCACCAGCAGCTTTCCGACGTGGAAAATGCGGCGGCGGGGGTATCGTCGGAAATGATCCGCTTCTCGGTGGAACTCGAGGATCCGGAAGACCTCAAGCGCTCGTCTTTGGACAGTGTATATGTGTTTACGCGCGGGATTTGCGCGTCATGGCGCGGTTTATGTGCCGGCGGAGAAACGCCGCCGGATGGTTTTCATAACGGAGGTGCAACGTGGCTATTCTTTCCATCCGCCGCTACCCCGATCCGGTGCTCCGCGCCAAGGCGACCCCGGTAAAGATCATAAACGACGATATCCGGCGGCTCGCCGCCGACATGATCGAAACGATGCAGGACGCCAACGGCGTCGGCCTCGCCGCGCCGCAGGTCGGCGTCGGACTGCGCATGGTCATCGTCGACGTCGACCCGGAAAACCACGAACCGAGGGTTCTCATCAATCCGGTTGTCGCCAAGCGTTCGCGGGAAAAAGACACCGCCGATGAAGGCTGCCTCAGCTTTCCCGGTCTGCGCAGCAAGGTGAAGCGCGCACACTGCGTCGTCTGCGAAGCGCAAAACCTCGACGGCGACATCACCGAATACCAGGTCGAAGGCCTGCCGGCGCGGGCGATCCAGCACGAAATCGACCATCTCGACGGCATGCTGTTCGTCGACAAGGTCGGGCCCTCGGACCGCATCAGCCTCAAGGAGGACCTCGAAGAACTGGAAGAGGCGTACAACCTGGCGCGCGACGTCGCGTCGGAACGACTGCCATAGACGCAAAGGTCCGTGATGGAGCTTTTGGCCCCGGCGGGCGATTTCGCCGCCTTTGAAGCAGCCGTCGACGCCGGCGCCGACGCGGTGTATCTCGGTTTGTCCCTCCTCAACGCCAGACGCACGGCGCGGAATTTCTCCTCCCGCGAACTCGAGCGCGCCGTCGACACGGCCGCGGGCAAGCGGGTAAAAGTCTACCTCACCCTCAATACGGACGTCTCCAGGCGCGAAGTCGGCGCCGCCGCGCGCTCTCTTGTCCTCGCCCGCGACCTCGGCGTCGCCGCCGTCATCGTCCGCGACCCGGCGACCATTCTTCTATGGCGCATCCTGGCAGACCTCTCGGCCAGGAGCGGCATCGCCTGCCCCGCCCTCCATTTCAGCACCCAGGCGGCGATCACCAACCCCGAGGCCGCCCGTCTCGCGGGAGAACTCGGCGCCAGCCGCGTGGTGCTTGCGCGCGAACTGACCCTCCCGGAGATCCGCCGCGTCAAGGAGCGCTCCGGAGTCGAGATAGAGGTATTCGCGCAAGGCGCGCTGTGCTATTCTATCTCCGGGCGCTGTCTCATGTCGTCGTGGGGCGGCGGCAGGAGCGGCAATCGGGGCCTGTGCACAAGCCCGTGCCGCGCGCCGTGGTCGGTGGACGGCGAGGCGATGGGGACTGTGATGTCGATGCGCGACCTCGCGGTCGTCGCCCGCTTGCGGGAACTGCGGGAAGCGGGGGTCGACGCGCTCAAAATCGAAGGCAGGTTGAAAAAGCCGGAATGGGTGGCGGAAGCCGTCACCCTCTACCGCGAGGCGCTCGGGCCGCGACGGACCGAATCGGCGGAGCAAAAAAGCGACATCCCCGCCATGGACATGAAACAGGCGCTGCGGCGCGCGGAACGACTCGCCGGCTACGCCGGGCGGGACATTACGGTGGGCTATCTCGGCGGGGTCTTTTCCGGTCTTACCGGCATCGCGGCCAGGAAATCGCGCGACGCCGCCCGCTCGGCCCTCGACGACCTGTTCGAGGAGGAGGAAAAGGCCAGACGCCCCGCTCCCCAATCCGTCGCGAAGCCGGAGGAAGCGGGCTATTCGCTCGACATCGCCGTCGCCGACCGCGGGGTGCTGTGCCGCGCGACATACCGGGGCGTGACCGAGGAGCGGCGATTGCCCAAAAGCGTTATTCGCCGCGAACGAAAAGCGACGGCCGTCGCCAAGCTCTTCGCCGGCCTGCGGGAAAACCCGATTCACGGCGTCCGCCTTGTCGAGGCGGCGTCGAACGATCCGGACTTCATGCTGCCGCCCCGGAACGTCAAGGCGCTCCACGTCATGCTCGGGTCGTTCCTTTCCCGCTCGTCGGGAAAGCGGGACGACGAGGCGATGACGCGAATCCAATTGCCGGACGCGATGCGAAAAGCCGCCAAGGCGGGTCCGTCGAATCCGCGCAATTGCCGTCCCCTCGGCGAGCGCCCGAACCTGGTCAAGCTTTCCGTGCAACAGTTGACGCCGGCCCTTTCCCCCCTCTTCCGCGAGGCGGAGATGGTGGTCGCTGTTTCCACCGTCGCCGACTTGGACACGGTGGGTCGTTTTCTCGATCCCGGCGCCGCGACGCTCGCTTTCCCGACCGTCTATTTTCCCTTCGAATCGAAGGAATTGTCGCGCCTCGCCGAAGCCTGCCGCGACCTGTCGTACCGCATCGAGGCAAACGACTGGGGCGCGGTGGAGCTTGCGCGCCGGTATGGGCTCCCGTTCACCGCCGGGCCGGAGCTCGCCGTTCTCAACCATGTCGCCGCCGACCTGCTCGCCGAGCTCGGCGCCGAGTGCGCCACCATATCCATCGAAGCGGACCGGGGACAAATGGAAGATCTTACCGCCGCCTCGCGAACGCCCCTGACGCTCGTCGTCTACGCCAGACCGCCCCTCGCCTACACTCGCGTCGCGGTGGCGGAATCACTCCCGAGCGGGAGCGGCGACGACCCGGGCCGCCGCTGGGTGGACAGGCGGGGCATCGCCTTGTCGCCGAGGACCGCAAGCTCGGTCACCGAATTCCGCGCCTTGTCGCCGTTCAGCCTCGCCGGCATCAGGAACCGCTCCATCAAGGTGGCGAACCTGGCCGTCTATCTGGCAGGGGAGGCATCGCCGCTCGCGGCCTGGTCCGAATTCCGCGAACCGACCGGCGACCTGTTCCGCTTCAACTACGACAGAGGCTTGAAATAATGTCTCCCTTCCGTCATCGACCGCGCTTGAAACCGCTTCTCGCGGCGGGGTACCGAAAGCGGGGCGGGTGAAGGCGGCGGAAATGCGCAAGTGGCTTGTCGCGCGGGGCGTTTCCGGGGAGCGCATCCACGAGGAGGGGCATTCGCACGATGTGGTGGAGAACCGCTCCACTCGCGGTTCATCGTCGAGACGCTCGTCGCGCTCATGTCGGTGGAGAACGTCAGACAGGTGCGCGAGGCGCTGGCGGTGCTCCGCTGGGCCGCGGGTTCGTCCTGGGAGTTCGACGCCGCAGGGGCGGCGTCCGGAACGATGCGCGATCCCGGCCCCACCAATGTGAAGGTCTACCGCGGCACGCTTAGAATATACGGGCTTTTTATGATGCAGTCGCCGCTGGAACTGGTGGATCTGTGAACTTCCGCGCGTATTACGTCATGCCCATGGGATTGATCGCAGTCGGATCGATAGACTCCGGCGGGAGAAGGTCTCACGCCTGATCGCCGCCCTTCAGCCGACTCCCGACCTTTTGCGGGTTCCACACCGTGTTCTGTATGGTTTTGGACGCTTCGTCACGCTGCTCCTTGGGCATTGCCGATGCGCCGCGCCATCCCTTCGGCGTGAAAAAGCCCCTGACGCCATTAAACATTTTTCCCGTAAACATTTTTTCCCGCGCCGGCATTTGCTTGACAGGCGCGTCCTTGCGCACCGACGCTGTAACCCGGACCTCGCGCTCGGTTTCGGTTGTTCGCCGCCAACGGACATGCCGATCTGAGACGTTTTTGGCGCGCCGACCCTGCCTGATCAAAACATCGCCATCTCCTTCAAGAGCCGAACTCCAGGGCCGAAGGTATACGATGTCACGCCATTTTCGCGGCATATACTACTATAAGTTACAACCCTATAGTTGAATTCGTCACCGCATTTTGCTTTTTACCAAAAAAAGAACCCGTTATAAACGGGTTCATGGGAAGAACAATTGATTACCGACGCCGCTCTTCCTCATCCGCCCATTCCAAGCAGCCGGGCGACGCTCTGCGATGTCATGTTCGAACTTTGGATACCGCGCAAACCGGCGTCCTCGAGCATCCGCGCAGTAAGAAGCTGCGTGATCGTCCGCGCCATATCGGTGTCTCTGATGCGGCTTTCAGTGGCGGTCACATTTTCGATCGCGACCATGAGATTGTTCGCGTTCGTATCGAGGGCATTGGACTGGTAGGCGCCGATGTCCGCCCGGCCGGAGGCGACGTCGGAGATCGCCTGGTCGACGATCCGCATGGCGACTTCCGGATTGTTGGCAAGCGAAGCCCTGCCCCCGGAGTAGAGATCGTTCAAGGCGTATGTTTCCCCGTCCACGACAACGCGGCCAAGCGTGGCCGGATTGTAGTTCCCGAGGGATATCCTTTCGCGGTTCTGGCCGCCTGCGCCGCCGCCGAGCTGCAACTGCATGCCGCCGGAAATATTGTTCAGCGACGCCTGGCGGGAATCCGCCGCGTTGACGAGTTCGTCCCGGTCGTAACCGATTTGCGCGATCGACGTCGCGCCGCCCTGGCCTTCCGCGTTGAAGCTGATGCGGCCAGTGAAGTCGTTTGTCTGCACGTTGGCGATCAGACCGTTCGTGGCGACGTTAGCGCCGTTCACGGTGAGCGAGGCGTCCTTGCCGTAGTCGGCGACTGTCGTGCCGGCGGCGGCGAAGGCGTCCCCCGTGCGCTGTTCTACCCGCGTCATCGAATCGGAACCGTATTTCGTGGAGGCGATGCGGAGCGCCGTCGCGCCAGAACCCTGGTCGCGGATGGCGTATGCCTCGACTCCGGTGGATCCGGTCGCGGCGTTGATTTGCGCGGCCATATCCGCGATGGAGGTGCCGGCGGCGAACTGGAAGTTGCGCGCGCCGTCGGTGCCGACGATGCTGAATTCCTGCGCTCCGGCAAGCGTCTCGGCGCCGAAATCGGCCTCGAGATAGGCGCGTTCCGCCTGCGCCGCCTCGCCGCCGGCGAACTCGATCGCGATTTCGCCCGAAGCGGTGCCGGAGACGCTCTGGATATCGGCGGAATCGATGATTCCGCTTTGATCCGTCGCGTTGTAGGTGAAATCCTGGGCGCCGTTCAACAAATTCCGCCCGGCATAGCTGGTGGTGGAGACCACGCGATTAATGGAGTTGAGCAACGAATTCAATTCGGCCTGGTCGGCGCTTACTTGCGCACTCGATGTGATGCCGCTGTTCATCGAATGGATGGCGAGGCCTTTCATGTTGGTCAGCATGGACGACACGCTGCCAAGCCCGCCTTCGGCGATGGACATGACGTTGTTCGCCTCCTGCGTGTTTCGGAGCGCGCGCTCGTAGCCGCCTATTTGCGATCGCAGGAGTTCGGAAATGATCAGGCCGGCCGGGTCGTCCTGGCCTTGGTTGATGCGCAGGCCGGAGGACAGCTTCTGCAGCGCCTTGCTGGTTTGCCAGTTGGCGCGATACAGATTCCTGTTGGCCTGAAGCCCGGGAACATTGGAGTTAATGCCTAGAGACATGATCAACCCTCCATGGGCCGTAGGCAAGCCGTCCGTTGGCTTGCATAGAATTTATGTAGTAGTATAAACCGCAATTCCGTATCGTCAAGTATTATTTATCGAAAATACGTCAAATATACCGTTCACAGTCCGGAGTTGTGATTCCCTCAACTGTGCGCGGCCATAAAATGGCCAAGGGAAGCAGATGTGGAACAGGGCGAGCCCATCCTTCATTTTCACAATTTCGGCCGCGCCCAGTCATATCGTTTGTCATGCGTTACGCGTTACGCGTTCTTGAGCGCCTCGTCGAGAAGGCCGGAGACGACGCGCGGATCAGCCTTCTTCCCGAGCGCCTTCATCGTCCTGCCGAGAAGCGCGTTGCGCACCGCCGTCTTGCCGGCCTTGAACTCGGCCACCATCGCCGCGTTCCCGGCGAACACTTTCCGGATCGCCTCCTCCACGGCCCCATGGTCCGTTTCGACGAAAAGCTGGTTGCCGCGGGCGACCTGTTCCGCCGCGCCGCCCTCGCGATAGAGCAGATCGAGAAGGGTGCGGAAACCTTCGGCGGCGATTTTGCCGTTTTCGAGCAGAAGCGCCGCGTCGCGGAACGCCGCTGGCCTGAGCTTGGATTCGTCCAGCGCCATAGCGGTCGAATTGGCGAGTGCGAACACATCCTTCACGAGACGCTTGGCGAAGAGAGGCGTCTTTTCCGGCATGTCGGCGGCGGCGAGCCGGAGGAACCCGAGCGCGTCGTTGCGTGAAAGCGCTTCGATGTCGGCCGGGGAAAGCCCATGGTCGAGAAGTCCACGGACATAGTCCTCGTAGCCGGTCGCCATCCCGGCGCCGATTTCCTTCACCCACGCCGGATCGATTTTCAGCGGCGGCAGATCGGGTTCGGGGAAATAGCGGTAGTCGTGGGCGTCCTCCTTGCTCCGCTGGACAAAGGTGCGCTGATTGGCGTCGTCCCAGCCGCGTGTTTCCTGGTGCAGCGTTCCGCCGGACTCGATCACCCCGGCGTGGCGGCGCACCTCGTATTCGACCGCCGAGCGCATGTGGTTGAAGCCGGCCTGGTTCTTGATTTCGGTGCGGACGCCGAGTCGCGTCGCGCCCTCGGGGGCGATGGAAACGTTCGCCTCGACGCGCATTTCGCCGCGCTGGATGCGGCAGCGGGAGACGCCGTTGTAGACGAGGATGGCGCGGAGCTTTCTGACGTACTCCTCCGCCTCGCGGCCGGAACGCATCACCGGTTCGGTGACGATCTCCATCAGAGGCGCGCCGCTGCGGTTGACATCGATGAGCGAGTTGTCGCCCGCGTGCGACAGCCGCGCCGTGTCCTCCTCCAGGTGGACGCGGTTGATGAGGATCCGCTTTTCCTCGCCGTCGTCGCCGATGATGGCGAGCCAGCCGTTTCCGCCGAGCGGGCTGACGATCTGGGAAATCTGGTAGCCCTTCACCAGGTCCGGATACATGTAGTTTTTCCGCTCGAACCAGATCCGGTCGTTGACGGCGCAGTTAAGCGCCAGCGCCGCGACGACGCCGAGTCGGACCGCCTCGCGGTTGATCACGGGCAGGGATCCAGGGAGGCCGAGGCATACGGGGCACACCGCGGTGTTCGGCGGCACGTCCTGGGGCGCGTTCAGGCAGGAACAAAACATCTTCGTCCGCGTCGCCAGTTCGACATGCACTTCCACGCCGACGGTGGTGACGTATTTGCGCTCGCTCATTTGCCGCCCTCCGGAATCGGCCGCGCCCATGGCGCGTCGGGCAATTTCACGTTTTTCTCGACCGTCCGCGCCAGCCGGTACAAGGCGCTTTCGCGGAAATATCCGGCCATCGCCTGCACGCCCACGGGGAGTCCGTCGTGTGCGCCGACGGGGAAGGCGAGTGCCGGTATTCCGGCCATGTTCGCGACCAGGGTGAAAACGTCGCCGAGGTAGCATTCAAGCGGCGTGCATTTCTGGCCGATCGGACGCGGCGGCGCCGGCGTCACCGGCAGCAGCACGGCGTCCACCCCGGAAAGCAGCTTCTCGTACTCGGTCGCGAACAGCCGGCGGACCTTGGCGGCCTTGAGATAATAGGCGTCGTAGTAGCCTGAGGAAAGGGCGTAGGAGCCCATCATGATGCGGCGCTTCACCTCCTCGCCGAATCCGAGGCCGCGGGTTTTGGAATAGGTGTCCCACATGTCGGCGCCGGTTTCGCGCACACTGTACCGTACGCCGTCGAAGCGGGCGAGATTGGTCGAGGCTTCGCAGGCGCAGATGATGTAGTAGGCGGCGACGCCGTACTTGACGAGGGGAAGAGACACTTCCGCCACCTCGGCCCCGGCGTCCTTGACCATGGCGACGACGGCGCGTACCGCGTCGGCGTGCGCCCTGTGCACGCCTTCGCTTTCAAGCAGACCCGGATCATACGCGATCCGGAACCCCTTGACCCCGTCCTCGATTTCGCCAAGCGTGGGGGTGAACGGCTGCTCGAGGGAGGTGGAATCGCTCGGGTCGTGCCCGGCGATCAGATCGTACAGAAGGGCGTTGTCGCGGACGGTGCGGGTGAGCGGCCCCACCTGATCGAGGCTCGACCCGAGCGCGCCGACGCCCGAACGCGAGACGCGGCCGTAGGTCGCCTTCATGCCGACCAGTCCGCAAAACGCCGCCGGCTGGCGGATGGAGCCGCCGGTGTCGGTGCCAAGAGCCGCCGGTACGCCGCCGTAGGCGACAACCGCCGCGCTGCCGCTGGAACTGCCGCCGGTGACGAGTTCCGGATTCCATGGGTTGCGGGTCGCGCCGAACGCCGAATTCTCGCCGGTCGATCCCATGGCGAATTCGTCCATGTTCGCCTTGCCGACGATGATCGCGCCGGCGGCGCGCAGCTTCTCGACCGTCGCAGCGTCGTAGGGAGGGACGAAATTGGCCAGTATCTTGCTCCCGCAGGTGGTCCTGAACCCGCGGGTCATGATGTTGTCTTTGAGCGCGACCGGCACTCCGGAGAGATTGGGCGCGTCCCCCGCGGGAATGGCGTCCCTCGACCAGCGCGCGGCAGCCGCTTTCGCCCCGGCGTCGTCCAGAGTGACCATGGCGTTGATCGCGGGTTCGAACCGTTCGATTCGCGCCAGCGCCGCGCCCACAAGATCGGAGGCGGTGAAAGAGCCGGCGCGCAACCCGGCGAGCGTTTCCTCGAGGGTAAGCGAGGCGTACGATTCTTTTGCTATAGGCATAATGGCACGTCCAGAAGAAATGGGTGGCATAAAGCGGAGGGCCGTTCCCCGGGGGCGCGACCGTCCACGCGGGGACCGCGTCAGTCGGCGAAAACGCCCTGCACCAGAAACGCGGCGAGTTCGGGATCGAACGCGCCTCCGCCCATGGCCTTGAGGTCGGCGTAGTCGAGTGAAGACGCCGGAACGTCGTCCCGCAGGGGGGCGTTGTCGAGGATGGCGGTGCCCATCGGGTCGACGGCGCTGACGTCCAGCTCGTCCAGAAGTCCGACATAGTCGATAATGGACGTCACATCGTCGGCGATCCGCTCGGATTCCGCCTGTGACAGGGAAATACGCAGCATCTCGGAAAGACGCAGCGCCTCCGTTGCGCTGATGCCCATACAGTGTCCTTTTCGCCGTTGTCGCCGAATGTCGGTGAGCGCAGCCTGCCGCGCCGCGCCAGCGTTTCCGCGAAATGCCGACCCTTGCCCTGCACGCGCTTCGACCGAAACGGTTATGGCCGAAAGCGCGGCGGGCGGACTCTTTTCCCGAAGGCACGCCAACCGATTCGTCCGCCGGGCCGGCCGGCGGACGAATCGGAAAAACAAGTATACTGTTTCTCGCCTCGGAGTGAAGGAGTTTTCCCTATTCGAAAATCCCCACTTCGGCGATCTTCACCTTCATCTCGTCCGAGTTGGCGAAAAGGTCGGTGGCGTACATGCCGCCGCCGAAGGTCGGCAAGGCCGAGAACCAGCCCGGAACCTCCGCGCGAAGCCGGTAAGACAAGTTGTAGGCGCCGCGCGGCAGATCGCGGAGGAACATGGTCACCTTCTGGTCGCGATATTCGACATAAGCGCCGAGGTTCTTGTGATCGTGTCCGGAGGTCAACTCCACCGCCTCCAGGCCGGCCGCCTTCATATCCTCGAAAACGAGGTATTCGTAATCGTTGGCGGCGTCGATCGTGAGTTCCACCTCCACCAGGTCGCCGGGTTCGAGCGGAATCACTTCACCGTCGTCGAAGGGCGACGCCAGGCGCTCGCGGCGGTAGTTGACGCGGGTCTCCTTCGCGGCCGCGCCGGTCGCGGAAGCGGCTATTTCCTTCCGGTCGTCCCGGACCAGCTTATAGAAGTCGCGGCGGATGCGCAGGTCGCCGCCGGCGGCGGGGATCGGATCTTCGAGCGAGAAGACGTCGAGGGAGCCGGCGAAGTAGAGGCGGCCGCCGCCTTCGCGCTCTATGCGGATTTCCTGATTGCCCGTCTCGACCGCGACGCCTTCAAGGATGAAAACATGCTCGTCGAGGAGCGTTTCGCGGTCAAGCTTGCGCTTGAGGACAAGGTCGCCCGCATAATAGACGCTGACCGTCATGTCCGGCGCCGTTTCCCCGGAACGCGCCGCGAAGTCGGCAAGCGCCTCGATCGCATAGGCGGTATCCCGGGTGGAACGCCAATAGGAGCCGTTTTTCCTGTTCTGGAGGAGATACTTCGCCACCGCCGCCGCGTCGTCGCCCTTCGGGTCGACCCGCGACGCCAACTTCAAGTACCAGGCAAGCGTTTCAACCTCGTCGTTGTACCACCACCACCAACCGAAGGTGGGCCGCTCCAGCCAGGCGGTGGCATTCCGTTCGTTTCGTACGACATACTGGTTGATGTTCTTGAAAACGACGTCGAACGCGTTGGTCGCGCCTTCCTTGTGGAGCGCAAGCGCCAGCATCGACATCCCGGAAAGGGACAGGCGTTGCCGGTCGCGGAAGAGAAAGTCGCGCATGTCCGGATTGAAGCGCCCCTCCTCGGCAAGGGTCATGTAGATGAACGCGTCAAGGTTGTCGGCGTGCGTCTTGCTCCCGCCGTCAAAATCTGCCGGGTGCGGCTTCAGGGCGTCCACCTCCCGGTCCTGTCGGTCGCGGAGCCAGGCGATGCCGTCGACAATGGCGCGGTCCGGCACGGAAGCGCCGTTTTCGCGTGCCTTCAAAAGCCCGTATACAACCACCGCCGTGGTGTGCGGCCAGCTTCTTTCCGAGGTTCCCGAGAACCAGCCCCAGCCGCCGTCGGCGTTCTGCATGGTGAGAAGCCGCTCGATTCCGGCCGTGACGATCTTGTCAAGCACGGCGTCGTCGAACACGGGCGCCTTGTCGCGCGCGCGGCTGTAGCCGAAGCGCTTCAGCCATTCCCCGGATTTCCGGTCGACTTGGCCGCCGACATTTTCCCCGCCGGCGAGGGACGTGCCCAGATGTTCCAGATAGCGCCTGGTCATGAGCGCCGGCAGGAAGCGGTTCAGGGTCTGCTCCGTGCAGCCGTACGGGTATTCGACAAGGAACGGAAGCGCTTCGAGCATCGCCGACGCCAGCGTCGGCGAGACGGTGAAGCGCAGCCTGGACTCTCCCGGCAACCGCTGGGCCGGGACGTTCACGAGGAACGAGTGGGAAGCTTCGCCGTCCCTGAGCGCGCCGCCGAAGCTTTCGACCTTGCGCGCGCCGTGGACGATCACCGGCGCCTTGATCTCGGCGGCGTCCGATTCCTCGTCCGTGAGAACGCGCATCCGCACAACCGCCTCGCCAGGACGCGCCGCGCGCGCGATCCAGTTCACTCGCGCCTCGCCGCCGGCGTCGACGCGGACGGTCTTGGAGGCTGTTTCGCTATTTTCAAGAACGAGGAGGCCGCCCTCGAGCTCGATCTCAACCCGCGCGTCCTTGGCGGACGGCAGATAGTTATGAATGTTCGCGGTGAGGACGATCCTGTCCTTCTGCGTGAGGAAACGGGGGGTCTGGACGCGGACGATCACGTTCTTGCGCGTGACCACCTCCGCCATGCCCTCGCCAACCCGGGTTCCGGACGCCTTCGTCCACACCTTCGCCTTCCATGCGGTCAAATTGTCCGGCATGTCGAGGTTGAATTTGGCGAGGCCGGCCGAATCCGTTTCCAGAACGGCGATCCACAGGGCGGTGTCGGCGAATTCGCTTCGCACCACCGCCTCCGCCATCGCGCCCTCGCCGTCTCCGGCCGGAACCGCGTCCTGCATTGGCGCCGCCGCCTGGGCGACCGGCAGGGCCATCCGCGCCACGGGAGCGCTGTAATACGCCATCTTGGGCGGCGACGCTTCGTACAGAACGAGGTTGTCCTCAATTTCCATCGGCGGTTCCGGACCATCATCCTCCGGTTCCCGATTCCAGTCCATTTCAAGCGCCCCGAAAACGCCAAGCGGCTGCCAGTCGCCGTCGTCGTCGCGCGTCACCCGGTATCCCCAGCGCTTCAGGGACGATTGGGTAGAGGGGCGGTAGCGTCGCTTCCAGCTCCAGAAATGCTCGCGGATGTCGCCGACGTTCGAGCCGCCGGAAACGTATTCGACCGACCGGTCGTAGAGCGCGACCACGCACTGGCCGCGAACCGGCCGGCCGTATTCGTCCTCGACCCGGACGGAAAACTTCGCGGGCGCGCCTGGGAGGTAGGCGTCCGAATCGGGCGAGACCTCCACCTTGAGCGTCTGCTTCGCCGGCGGGACAAACACCTCGCGGATCTCGTTATGCAGCCTGCCGTTGATAACGGTCAACGCTTCGACGAAAAAATTCGGCTGGTCGGCGGCGCCGATGTCCATCGTGAACATGGCCTGGCCGTCCTCGAGGCGGAGAACCCGGGGAGCATGGCTCTCGCCCTTTGGCGCCTGCCTGCCGGCGTATGGGAAGAGAAGGACGACGGCGTCCTTGCGTTCCGAGCCGACGGCGAGGCGAAGCGCGTCGCCGGGCTTGTATTCGCTCTGTTCGGGAATGAGTTCGAGGCTGGCGAAACGGTAGTCGCCCGCCTCGTCGTTCGCGCCCCTGACCGTAAGGACGACCCCCCCCTCCTCGCGGACGCCGGCCGCGTCGTTGATCACGCACGACAAGCGGTATTGCCCCGGAGCGCCGGCGCGCAGCTTGACCGAGCCCCTGCCAGCGGCGTCGGCGGCGATCGTCCATGAATCGACCCTCGTTTCCGACGCCGCGCCGGCGTCGTCGTATTCCACCTTGTAGAAAACCGCTTCGCCGTCACCGGAGACGCCGCCGCCTTCGGGAAGCATGGCGGCGAAGCTGGCCGTGACCGTATCGCCGACACGATAGAAGCCCCGGTCCGCCCAGACCGTCACGGTGAACGGCTTCCGCGCCGCGACGACTGATCCCGAGCCGACTATGGTGCGGCGGCTCTGGTCGGTGACTTCGGCCTCGATCGCGTACTTGTGGTCGCGGTCGCCCATGATCGCCTTGGCGACGGCGGTGTCGATATGAATGCGGTAGCTCCCGTCGGCGTCGAGCACGCCGCTTCCCTCGGCGACGAGTTCGGGCGGAGACTGGCGCGACGGCGGGAACCAGAAGGGCGGCGGCCGACGGGCACCCCAGTCGCGCCAACCCGGGTACCAGGTGTAGTCGTAGCCGGTCCACCAGTAGCCGCGACCGTACAGCCAGTCCCAGGCTCCGGCCGGCAGCGGCGCTCCGCTATGCTCGGTGCGGGTGACCTTGTAAGTCAGTTCGCCGGAGGACACGGGCGAGCCGAAATAGTATTTAGCCTCGATCCGCACTTCGGCGGAATCGCCGAGGCGAAGCGCCTTTTCCGGCGCTTTTACCGTTACCTCGAATTCCGGCTTCCTGTATTCCTCGAGCCTGAACGAGGAATACCCGAGATAATCGCCCACCCGGATGGAATAGCCGCCGAGCGGAGCGGAGTCGTCGAGCGTCAATTCGCCCGAGAGGCCGCCGTATTCGTCGACGACGAAATTCTTGTTGAGGATTTCCTCGCCCATCGGACTGTTGATGATGACGGCGGTTCTTCTGCCCGCATACGGCGAAGCGTCTGGTTGGTCGTAGGAATGGCGGCCAAGCCAGGCTTTGAAGTGCACGGTCTGGTCGGGGCGGTAGACGGGGCGGTCCGTCATGATGAAGGCGGAAATGCGGTCGGCGTCCGGGTCGGCCGTGTCGTAATCCATACCCCAAACGGAATTGAACCCGAGAAAGGCGAGACGTCCCCCCGACTCTGCGACCGTGATCCAGGAGTAGCTCTTGAAGCGTTCGACCGGAATTATGGAGAGACCGTTGCCGTCCGTCGAGTCGGCAATCTCCCTGGTTTTGTGAACCGGCCGCCCCGGGCGTTCCCGATAGTCGTGCCGATAGCCGAAGAAGTCGAGTCCGGCCTTCGCGACCGGCCGCCCGGTGACGGCGTCGGCGACGTAGTGGATGCGTTCGTCGCCGAGGGTTTTGGCGGCAAGCGCAAGATCCGACACCCAGACGACGACCCGCGACGTGTTGCCGTCGCGCATTTTCGCGGTCACGAGATAGCAGCCGGCGCGGTCGAGCGGCAGTTCCAACTGAACCCGGCGCGAGTAATGGCCGGGAAGCGGCTCCAGGTCGACCGACCATTCCGCCTCTTTGCCGATCACGTACCTGTCCCCGCCCTGTTCGAGGAACTCATGACCGATGCGTTCGGGAGAGCGGCGCCAAAATTCATCGTCGCCCCGCTTCATGCCCTTTCTGATGTCGTCGAGGAACTTGCGTTCGTCGAGGCGCAGCGCGGTGAGGTCGACGCGGTCCCCGTTCCGGAAAACGTAGGGCAATTTCGGCCGCGTGCCGGCGGGTAGGGTCGGCGTCGGCTCGAGGCGGCCGTTGTTGCCCGTGATCCGTTCAAGCCGTTCCTTTGCGTCTTGGGCGCTGTAGTCTTCGTCGAGCGTCCGCCACAGGCGGGCCGCCTTGTCGAACTGCTGACGGTTTTCAAAAATGCTCGCGAGCGCCTGGCGGGCATTCTCGCTCCGCCTGCCGTTTCGTTCCGCCACGCCCCGGAACAGGGCGATGAAATTGGAATCTTCGGGCAGACGGAAGCGCTTGATGCCGGAGGCGAGACGGGCGATCGTCTCGTCCTCGTCGAGGGTGCGGACGGAGAACGGGTTCGTGCCGGCGGCGTCGCCGTCCTGTTTGGGCAGGCGGCCGTCCAGCGTCTGCACGCCGAACTGATCGCGAAGAAACGAGGCGTATTGCCAGTCCGCGTAGTCCCTGCCGCGGTCGCCCTGCTTGGCGGTTTGCCCCAACGCCCAGCGCCAGCGCTGGCCGTCGTTCTCGGCTGCGGCCCACGACTCCGGAACCGGGTGGAAAAGCGCGTTCCCTTCCTCGTCGACAGGCGCACCCTGCACCGGCGGCCAGTTCCGGTCCGAGCGTACGCGGTTATACCCGGTTTTGTATGGCGGGGGCGTTTCCAGGTCCGTAAGCGCCGTAAGCCGCCATGCCTGGATGCGAAGGCGTTGCGGCGCGACAAAGTGCGCCAGCCAACTGTAGAAAAGGCACTTTTCTTCCTTGTTGGCGGGGTCGTCCGGGGAGTCGAGAAGCGGTTCGGCGGCGATCATGAGGCGGATCGCGTCGAACCGGTCGCGGTTGTCGGCGTCGGCGTACTCGCCGCGGGAACTCAGGCCCCGGTCGCGGACGAATTCCCCGGAGACGATATAGCCGTCCTTCGGGAGTTTTTCGCCGAGGCCCCGCGCGACGGCGGCAAGAACGCGCCAGCTGCCGGCGCGCTCCTCCTCGAGACGATGGAGGATGTCCTCCGCCCGACCGGTTCTTCCGGTCATGGGAATCATGTCGAGAAGATCGGCGAGGTCGGCCTCGATCGTTTTCGGCGTCGCCGCGGCATCGAGAATCAATTGCTCATAGATATCCCACGCCGCCATATAGTCGCCGGACTCGACCAGGGCTTCCGCGTTTTTGCGAAGCGTGGACCCCGGCTCCCCGGCGGGCGCGGCAAAGCAAAACAGGGCGGCGGCAAGGACCAGGGTGATACATGCCTGCATGACGTCTCCTCTTCTATACTGGGCGCGGCCCGAAATTATGAAAACGGGGATGGGGGTCGCCCTGTTCCACATCTGTTTCCCTTGGCCATTTCATGACCGCGCCCAGTTGGGGGAATCACAACCCCGGACCGTGAACGGTATATGAGCGGGACCGCGCGGGCGGCGTATACCCGGGTTCCGGCTCGCTTGGGTTTCGTTTTCCTCTGTTATGCCCATTCCGTTTACCGGTTATGTACGACGCGGCCGCGTGCGGGGGTCACAAAAAAACGGCGGTCTCCCCGATTCCCATCACCCGAACAGTATACCGCAAAAGCGAAAGGGGTTACAGGACGCTTTCGCGGTATTCGGGAATTTTTCGCTTCGCGACATGGAATACCGGGCGCGGCCCGAAATGGTGAAAACGGGGTATGGGGGTCGCCCTGTTCCACATCCGTTTCCCTTGGGGCGTTTTGCGTAGTTGAATGGACATCCCATTGCGCATTTCGGTTTGTCCCATCGCATCCCAAAACGCCAGATCCTTTGCGACATTTGGCTACAATGCGCCAGCCACTTCATGACCGCGCACAGTATTATAAATAGTAACGGCGCGATTTTACGGTTCGCAATCCGAACGCCTTTGTTAAAATGGCGGCGATATCCACAGAGAATAGGAAGCCCGTAAACGGGAAAGGAAGGGATTCGTAGGCCATGGCGAAAGTGCTGGTCATCGACGACGATCACGAATTGTTCAGGCTGCTCGCCGACTATCTGGGCGGCGAGGAATACGAATGTGCGCACGCGGCTGACGCCGAATCCGCGATGGAGGTCCTGCGCGGCGGCGAATGGGACGCGGTCATCCTCGACGTCATGCTCCCAGGAGCTGACGGCTTCACGCTGCTTCGCGGCATGCGATCGGAGGAACGGTACGCGAAGATGCCGGTGATGATGCTTTCCGCCCGGGGCGAAGAGGCGGATCGGGTAACCGGCCTCGAGCTGGGCGCGGACGACTACCTCGCCAAACCGTTCAGCGCCAGGGAGCTCGCGGCCAGGTTGCGGGCGCTGCTGCGCCGCGCCGGAAGGATAGGCGCGGAAATGTCCACGGGCGACCTGCTGCGACTGGACGACCTGGCGATAAACCGGACGGCGCTTTCCGTATCGGTCGGCGACGACAGGATCTCCATCACCGCGTCGGAACTGCGGCTGCTGGAAATTTTCACCGAAAACCCGGGACAGGTCGTCGACCGGGTCGACCTGTATCAAAAACTGTTCGGCCATCCCCCGTTTTTCGCCGACCGGGGTCTCGACATGCTGGTCAGTCGGGTACGGAAAAAACTTGGCCCCAGACGCGACGGCGGCGAACGCATACGCGCCGCGCGTGGCCGGGGTTATGTCTTCCTTCTGACGGAGGATCAGGCATGACTGTCTGTTCGTGGTGGCGGTCGCTCAGTTTTTATTGGCAGGTCTACCTCGTCATGATTCTCTCATTCGGAGTCATCATCATGGTGGTGGAATGGGCGGCGGAGCCGGTAATCGAGGACCTCCTCGAGGGGTGGACGGGAAAAGAGGAGGACTGGCACGAGCTCGTCATTTGGGTGGTGAGCGTCTGCGTGCCGTCGCTGTTCGTGGGTTCCATCCTGACGCGCATGGTCTCCCGCCGTCTTGAAAACCTCGAGGCGGCCACCGGCAAGCTGGCGCGGGGCGACTTGGGCGCGCGGATGGAGAGGGACACAAGCCGCGACAACGTTTTCGACCGCCTGGCGGTGAACTTCAACTCGATGGCGGAATCGCTCGAGAACCTGATGAAAGGGGAAAAACGCCTCCTCGCCGACATTTCCCATGAACTTCGCTCACCCCTTACCCGCCTCGGGATCGGAGCCGAGCTGCTGGAGAGAAAGGCGAAGGACGGCGAGTCCCTGTCCGCCATCCTCACCATGCAGGCGGAATTGGAACATATGAACGAACTCGTCGGCGCGCTTCTCCAGCGCGGCCGCGAACGGATGGATCTCGCGAGCGACGTCGCGCGCCTCGACCTGACGGCAATTCTCCGCGATATCGGCGGTCATTTTTCCAGGCTGGCGAAGGAGGAGGGAAAATCCGTTTCCGTCGACATCGACGATGGCCTCGCCATGTGGGGAACGATCGGAAGGATACGGACCATATTCGAGAATGTGCTTGAGAACGCGGAATTCTATTCCTTTCCCGGCGGCGAGATCCATTTCACCGCGCGGCGCGACGGCCAGTTGGCTGTCGCAACGGTGCGCGATTTCGGCCCCGGCGTTCCGCAGGACCAGTTGCGCAACATTTTCCGCGCTTTCGTCCGCGTCGACCCGTCGCGCGCGCGCTCGAGCGGCGGCGCGGGACTGGGCCTCACGCTCGCGCACGAGGCGGTCGACTGGCTCGGCGGCGGCATTTCGGCGCGAAACGCCTCGCCCGGCCTCGAAATCAGCATCCTCCTGCCCTTGTCGGCGGAGGAACAAATTCATACCAATTCCCGTTAATTTCGCCCGATAGAAGTCGATAAAGGCCTACCCAAAATAATATTTACAACCTCTATCGTATAACCTATACTTGGTGTATGATCACGGCAGATGCGATTCGTTTGAAGTTTTCCAATTTATCGGCTCATTTTGATGAGCGTGCCCGGTGTATTTGGGTCGCGACAGAGGCCGATGTTTTGGGGTATGGCGGCGTCGCTCTCGTTTCCAACGCTACTGGAATATCCCGGGTGACTATTTAACTAATTATCTGGAATCTGGTTTTCGTATTCGATATAAGTTGATAAAGGACTTTACCGGGGGATAGACATGAGGCCTTTATCAATGGATCTTCGTCGGCGCATAGTCGACGATGTTGCGGCTGGTGAATCGCGGATTCTCCGACTTCGCTCAGTTTCGAGCGGTATATTGATCTTTGTATAGAAGATGCGTTCAAGAAGCGTGAACTGGAGACTCTGCTTGTCCCGAAGCTTCAGATAATAGAACTTTCACAATTACAAGCCACGTGAAGTATATCATTTTTATCGGCGTATTCGTTTGAATCAATCGGCTATGGATCTGCGGGGGGATGAATTCATGGAGTATAAAAGCAGCCTGTTCGTTGTTATCAAAAACGTCGTTTACGGCATCGGCGCCGCTTTTGTGGCGGCGCTTGTCCTGAGTTGGTTCATCAACGGCTATCTGGCCCTGCTGTTGGGGATGGCGGCTGGGGCGGCCATCATCTATTTCGCGGTCCATGGCGATAATATCCGTGTTCTCCTGGATGACGACACGGTTTCCTTTTACCGGGGAAAAAAGCTGTTGCACGCTTTCAACCGGGTGGATCATTCATTCCGCGCCCATGTCGTCACCACCATCGATTCCACCGGCTCGGACAGCGACTGCGATTTGACCGTGATCGCTCCGGACGGTTCGGAAACGCGAATAGACTGCAGCATGCTCGGCTACCGGCGGTTCACGGGACTGCTGGACGGTCTGGGCTTCAACGATCAGTCGCCCGAGCAGGTGGAAACGGTGAAAAAGACCGAGTAAACCCAAAAATTGGAATATCACGGCCAGCAACCGGGGTCGCGATCTGGAGACTCGTATGTACGTTTTCTTTATTCTCGTGATTTTTTCCGCCCTGTACCTTCCTTATGTCATGAAAATGATCAAGAAAAAACGCGAGGAGTCGGAGGAGTTCGCCATGGCGAACCCCACGGCGGCGAAAATCTATACCAAAATCGGGTTGGCCTCCCTGTATTCGGGCGAACAGGTCATGGTCACAGAGGTCAATGGCACGAATCCGACGATGTTCTACGACGGGATCAAGGAGGGGCAGGGTTTTTTCGCCATGCCGGGGAAAAACGTTGTGGAAATGGAATATGCCCGCACCCGTCCCGGCATTTTGTACAAAAGCGTCACCACGACCACCGGGCCATCCAAGCAAGAACTTGAGATCGAGGCGGGGAAGCGATATAGTCTGAGCTTTAATCGGGATGAGGGACGCTTCGTCCTCGCCGAATTGTAAGGCGCTTTCCTGCTTGATCGGGGTTGGGGGGAATTCCTGTTGGAAAAGGGGCGGTTTATGTCCGGATGCAAATCGTATGGAAAAATGCACTACTACACAGTCAACCTTGTAATTGTATCATATAATTCGTATCCTTCGATTATGTGCAACTTTTACCGGAGGAATCACTATGGCACAGGCACTATACCGGGTAACGCTTACGGATGAAGAAATTCTGGTTCTTACGGATATCCTTGCACGTGGCAAGCATACGGTACAAAAGCGTAAACGCGCCTAGTACACAGTCAATCATCTAT
>JAIRTL010000093.1 GCA_031254915.1 Planctomycetota bacterium | reverse complement strand
GAACGGGTTCGTGGCGATCCAGACGTACACGCCGCCGGCCACGCTGTTCTGTTGGCGGAGCTTCTCGCCCACTCTCGCGGCATGCGTCGCGACCGCCTGCTCCAGCTCGTCGAGGTCGGCCACGAGCCTGCCGAACGAGCGGGATACATGGATCTGTCGCTTGGCCGGCGGGTGGATTTCCATCGGAATGCGGCCCACGGGAAGAGTTCGGTGTTGGCACACACACCTGCACGGTTCGCCCGAAAAAACAGAGACAAATGTCTCGTAGACATGTGTTCCATGGGATTGCATGCTCGAAAACAAAATGGAACACAAGATCTATAAATGGAACATGGCGAACAAAAAATCCGGTAAAGCGGTTTTATCACGATGGAGATAATTCCCGTCATACAGGCGAGTTGCAGGGAAGATGGCTTTTTCGCATTGGCTTTTCCATGTGCTCGCTATTTTGGAAGTTATTTTGCATATTTCTGATGTATGTCTCTTTGATCTCGAATTGGATATCTCCGAACTTTCTCCCGTATCCGAGAAATCTGGCGGTTCGTTAATTCTACGCGTACCGAACCTATGCGACGCATTTCGTAAAATCGTGAAATGACGCCGGAACGTCCGCGTGCATGCTGCATAATTCACGGTGATTGTCCGCCGACCCGGCATTTGCGACCGTCGGTTCCTGTAAACCCTATGGCTCATGAGGGCCGCATTCGGCAAGGCTGGTTTTGTTTCGACTGCATGGAACGTTGGGTAATGGAGCGTACGCATGAATAACTTCGAATTTTCCAACCATACCGTGGTTGTTTTCGGTAAGGATACGGAATTGTCCGTGGGCGAGCGGATCGCCGAATTGAGTCCTGCCAAACGCGTTCTTCTCGTTCACTACGGCGACGGAGTCATCGAAAAAATGGGGCTCTACGATCGCGTCGCGGGATCGCTTGCACAGAGCGGCGTCGAAATCGTGGATTTCAGCGGCGTGCAACCCAATCCCACGCTCGGAACTGTCCGGAGAGGCATCGAAAAGGCCAAGGCGGGGAAGGTAGACTGCATCCTCGGAGTCGGCGGCGGCAGCGTCATCGACACCTGCAAGGCCATCTCCGCCGGAATGAACCTGACCAGTTGCGACCTGTGGGACCTCTACACGCAGAACGTCGCCCCTTCCGCTCCAGATTACGTCCATCAGGGTGGGCTTGTCTTCAGGCTCCCGAAAGCAGTGCCCATCGGTGTCATCTCCACCATGGCCGCCTCGGGAAGCGAAACCAGCTGGGGGTCGGTCATTACGAACGAGGCAACCAGTGAAAAACTCGACATCGACTGCGCCGATCTGCGCCCACGTTTCGCTATTCTCAATCCGGCGCTTACCGTGGGCATCCCCCCCTTCCTCTCCGCCTGCGGGATCCTCGACGTCGTCGCCCACGTGTTCGAAAACTATTTCTGCGCCAACTGGAACAACGACATGACCGACCGCCTCTGCGAGGCGCTCATGAAGACGACCATCCTCAACGGCCGCAAGGTCATGGCCGATCCTGCCGATGTCGACGCCCGCGGTGAGGTCATGTTCGCGGCCGCCACCGCGCTGAACGGTTTTATAGCTAGCGGCAGGGCGGCGGACTGGGCTATGCACTTCATCGACCACGAGATCGGCGGCCAATACAACATAACCCACGCCGCAGGCCTGGCGACGATCATTCCCGCCTGGATGAAATACTGCCATGGCGCCGACATTAGCCGCTTCGTGCAGTACGGCGTCCGGGTGTGGGATGTCGATATGCAGTACGGTGACTCCGAGGCGATCGCACTGGAGGCTATCCGGCGCACCGAAGACTTTATCAAGGAACTCGGGCTCAAGACCAGGCTGTCCGATCTGGGCATAGGCGACGACCGCTTCGACCTCATCGCCGAAAAATGCACCAAAAACGGCCCGATGGGCTCGTTCCGAAAATTGTACAAGGAGGACGTTATGGCGATCCTCAGCATGGCGCTCTAAAGCGTTTTAAATTTGTATTTAGACAGTGTTCAGTCGAGGCGCATCGACCGGTAGGCCTATTTTCGCGTTGTTTGGCGAAAACGCGCCGAGGGGGAGACGCAACGAAGGATCAACACTTTCTGGATATGAGGGTAAGAATCTATCCGAGTAGGGCGAGATGGTTATTGTAACCCATTATTTTTCAGTGAGTCCATCCCGAAAAGCGCCCCTATTCGGATAGACTCTAAAATGCTCTAATGGAAAAAGGGGGCAGTGTGGCGACCGTTCTTGCCTGCGATCTCGGAACCGGCGGCTGTAAATCCTCGCTGTACGGGGAAGACGGTGTTTGTCTGCGCGAATTCTTCCACGAATACCCGACCCGCCATCCCCGCCCCGAGTGGCACGAACAACGTCCGGATGATTGGGTGGACGCGGTCGTTGGCAGCGCCAGGGCGCTTTTGGACGGCCAGCCGCCTGTTTTCAGGGACGGTGTCGCCGCCATCGCACTATCGGGCCAAAGCCTGGCCATGATCCCGTTGGACGCTTCGGGCGAAACGCTTCTGGACTGGGTGCCGATCTGGTCCGACGGCAGGGTAGGGCCGGAAGACATGCGTGAGCTGTTCTCCCGGGTTTCGGAATGCGAGTGGTACATGACCACCGGCAACGGCTTCCCGGCCCGCCTCTACACCGTGTTCAAGGTGTACTGGCTGCGGAAGAATCACCCGGGAATCTTTGCCCGGACCAAGCGCATCGTCGGCTCCAAGGACTACGTCAATTACCGCCTCACCGGGCGGCTGGCCACCGATCCATCGTACGCTTCCGGGAGCGGCCTGTTTGGGCTCTCGGACTGGGACTATTCGCGGCGGCTCCTCGCCGAGTCGGGACTCGACCCCGAACTGTTTCCCGACCTCGTGCCGTCCGTGGACCTGCTGGGAACGTTGACCCGCAAGGCGGCGGAGCGTCTTGGGCTCGGCCGGAAGGTGAAGGTCGTGGCCGGCGGCGTCGACAACTCCTGCATGGCGCTGGGGGCGATGTGCTTCCGGGATGGCAGGATCTACAACTCGCTCGGGTCCTCGAGCTGGTTTTCCCTTTCCTCGGCGGCGCCGGTGCTCGATCCCGATAAGAGGCCCTACGTCTTCGCACATGTGTGCCCAAGGCAATACGTATCCTCCACCTCGATCTTTTCGGCCGGCAGCAGTTACAAGTGGTTCCGGAATACCCTCGCCGGTAGCGCTGACTACGGGGTTCTGGACGCGGAGGCGGCCTCCGCTCCGGTAGGCTGCGCCGGGTTGATGTTCAACCCCACCCTGGCCGGCGGCAGTTCTCTGGATGCCAGCCCTCTTGCCCGGGGGGGATTCGCCGGCCTTGCCTTGGGACATTCCCGCGCCCACCTCGCGCGGGCGGTCATGGAGGGCGTGGCGATGGGACTGCGGTTGGCCCTGGACGAATTGCGCCGCCGCGTGGAGGTCTCGGACGAGATGCTCTTGGTGGGCGGCGGCGGCAACAGCCCGCTGTGGCGGCAGATACTCGCCGACGCGCTCCGGCTGCGGATCGTCCAGACCAACGTTGGCCAGCAGGCAGCGACTCTGGGCGCCGCCGCCCTGGCTCTTGTCGGGTGCGGGTTGTGGGATTCGTTCGACCTGATCGACGGGTTGCACCACGAGGAATCGCGTGTTTCGCCCCGGGAGCGCGAAGCCGCGCTCTACGAGGGGATGCTTCCCCGCTACCGGCTCCTGGCAGAATA
>JAIRTL010000116.1 GCA_031254915.1 Planctomycetota bacterium | reverse complement strand
TTCATTCTCGTCGGCCTGTTCTTCATCATCGTGTTTCTGCCCGCCATGCGCCTGAACCAGAAGACGGCACGCCTCACCGACGGCAACTACGCGCGGGCGCAATCCGCGATGCGCGACCTGATTCTCACCGGCGACGACCGGACCGTCGACAGGCTGTACGAGATCGCCTCCTCGGCGGCCGCCCCCATGGAATCGCGCCTGCGGGCGGTGGACGCGCTTGCCGTGATGCGCGAGGCGGCTGCGGATCGCGCACTCCTGCGCCTCGAAATCGCGGGGAGGACGGACGAGCTCATCCGCCATGCCGCGATCAATGCCAGACGGCAACGCCGGGCGTCGGCGAGGGGATCCCGTGACGACTGACATCCTCGTGCTTAACGGTTCTCCGCGCCGCGAAAGCGAAAGCGCGTTTCTCGCCGAAAGGATCGCCGGGGCGGCCGGGTACGCATTCGAGTCGGCGGCGCTGTATACGCGGCGAATCAGACCGTGCACGGCGTGCCTGGCATGCGCCGAAACCGGCCGCTGCGTGCTGGACGACGACGACATGGGGGCGCTTCGTCGGCGCATCCATGAAGCTCGGGGGCTGATCGTCGCGTCGCCCCTTCACTTCACCTCCCTTTCCGCTCCGGTCGTTGCCTTGTTCAGCCGGCTTGAACCGGACTGGCTCGCGTATAATGCCTCGGCGGGCCGGACGGCGCCGCGCCCCCATGCGGGCGCGGCCGCGCTCGCGGTCGCCGGAGGTTCCGACCGCCGCGGCATGTTCGAGCCGGCGCGGCGCGTCGCCGCCGCCGCCTTCGCTACCCTGCGGCGCGTCAACCTCGGCGTCGCGGCGGCGGCAAACACGGAAGCGGTGGCGGTACGCGAGAACCGGATCGCCCTCGGACAGGCGGAGCGAATCGGCGGCGCGCTTCGCATCACGCTGGATGGCATGCGCGGCTGAATCGATGGTACGCCCACCCGAAGCCTTCCCCGGCATGCCGTTTTCCCATCTTTTTATTTGACCACAAAGCATCCCGAATGCTACCATGCGGTCGGCAGTCGAAATAAACGATATTTCACGCTCGGTTCTCTTTTCCGGTAAAAGGCCGCGGGCATGATCGCACCCAAACCGCTGGTGGTTGTCGACTCCGCCAAGTGCAAAAGCTGCCACGTCTGCATCGCGGTCTGCCCGGTCAAATTCTGCAACAACGGGCGGGAGGACAGCGTCACGGTCAACCCGGATCTCTGTCTCGGTTGCGGCGCCTGCTTCGCCGCCTGCCCGCACGGCGCGCGCCGCGGCGTCGACGGCTCGGACGAATGGCGCGGAATCATGAGGGAGCGCCGCCCGTACGTCGCCTTCGTCGCTCCGTCGGCGGCGTCGAATTTTCCCGACCTCCTGCCCAACCTCGTCGGCTGGCTTCACGCCTCCGGGGCGAAGCAGGTGCTGGACGTCTCCCTCGGCGCGGAACTCTCGGCATGGGGATACGTTCGCGACCTTGGGCGCCCGGGCGACGACACCGTGATCGCCCAGCCCTGCCCCGCGCTGACGCACTATATCCGGGTTTACCGGCCGGAGCTGATTCCCAGGCTTTCAGAAGTGGGCAGCCCCATAGCGCAGACGCTCGCCTATTTCACCCGGAAAAACCCGGATCTCGCCCCCCTCCCGAGAATTTTCTTCTCTCCATGCTACGCGAAGCGCCGCGAACTCGAGGAAATCGACCCGCGGGCCGTGAACGTCACCTTCGACAACCTCGCGCGCGAACTCGCGGCGCAAGGGGTAAACCTCGCCAAGGTCATGCCGGCCGCGTTCGATTCTCCGCCTGCGGGGCGCGGCGCCTCGTTCCCTTCCCCGGGAGGACTGCTGAAAACGCTGATGCGCTGGCTCCCCGATATGCCGGGAAAAACGCGCACAATCGAAGGACCCCAAATCGTGTATCCCTACCTCGAGGGATTGGGGGAAAACATCCGCCGCCGCCTCGCTCCCCGGATGGTCGACTGTCTCAGTTGCGAATTCGGCTGCAACCGCGGCCCCGGCTCGGTGCGTCCGGACTCGCATCCGGACGCGCTCGATTCGCACATCCGCCGGCGGGCCGCCGATCTCGAATCGGCGGCGGGGCGCAACAGCCTTCCGGGACGGATCGGCCGCTGGATCGCCGGGATCCTCGCCAAGCGGCGCTTGCGCCGTTTTCTTGCCGGAAATTGGAGCGAAGACGCCCGGCGCTCCTACGAAGATCTTTCCCGCGCGTCCGGGATCGCCGTCCCGAGCGAAGCGGAACTCCGCGCGCTCTACCGCGACATGGGCAAGTTCTCGGAGGAGGATTTGCTGAATTGCCGCGCGTGCGGATATATCGATTGCCGACAGATGGCGATCGCGATCTTCAACGGGCTGAACATCAAGGCGAACTGCCACTATTTCCAGCGCTGGAAATCGGAGCGAAACCTCATCAGGCAGGCGCGAAGGGAGGCGGAGCAAAAGGAGATCGGGCACAACGACGCCCTGCGCGAGGTCGAGGAGCGACTGGCCGGCGCGACGGAAAAAGTGCTCGACGCCATCCGCGACCAGGTTTCATCGATGCGCGAATCATATCGGGAGAACATCGACCTTTTCGGCAAGGTGGAGGAATCCGTCGGCGAGGCGGCGGATGCGCTCCGCCACTTTCTCGACATCTCGAAAACAATCCAGGCGCTCTCCTTCCAGACGCGGCTCCTGTCGCTCAACGCGAGCATCGAGGCGGCGAGGGCGGGACGGCTGGGACGCGGATTCTCGGTGGTCGCCGACGAGGTGAAGCGGTTGGCGGGCGAATCGGAAACGGAGGCGGAAAAAATCGTCCCGCGCATGGAGAACATGGAGGGGATTTTCCACCGCCTGAGCGACTACGCGCATGCGCTTTCCGGCCGCGTCGCCAGACACCGCGACGCGTTCAACTCCATCGAGTCGGAGCTCGGGCGGATGGCGCAGCTGTGGGAGGAGGAGAGACTTCGCAAAACGGCGAGGCTTGACGCATTGCGGGCGCGGCGGAACGACGGAGCGCAGCCGGCGCCGCTGATCCATGAAGAGGGCGGCCCGGAGACGCGGCCCTGCCGTTCCATCCGGGAGACGACGCCGGACTCGATATCGTAGGGCGCGACGGCAACCCGAAGGGACCCGTCGCGTCGCCATGCATCCGCCCGCGCATCCGCCTCAACCGAAAACGGCGTCCTCCACCAATCCGGCGAGCGTGTGGTACAGAACGATATGATGCTCCTGCGCCTCGGCGGTCGTCGCGGCGGGGGAGCGGATCTCGATGTCCGCCCGCGCGCCCATCCTCCCGCCGTCCCGCGCGGTGAAAGCGATGGTGCGCCCTCCCCTCGCCCGCATCGCGGCCATCGCCCAGAGCAGATTGTCCGCCTCCCCGGAGGTCGAAAACACGACGAGCGCGTCCCCGGGACGCGCGAGCGCCGCGCATTCCTGCGCCAAAACGGCGCGCGCGTCGCCGCGATCGTTCAGGTACGCGGAATGAAGCGCCGGGTTTTGGCCCAGCGCCACCACCGGGATCCCCGCTTCGAGGAGCCGGCACATTTCGTCGCCGCACGGTTGCGCGCGCAGTTCGTCGGCGAAATCGCCTCCGATCGGCCGGGGGCGTAAAAACGATTTGAGGAGTTCGCCGGAAAAGTGGAGCGCGTCCGCGCACGAACCGCCGTTTCCGGCCGCGAGAATCTTCCCCTCGCGGGCCGCTCCGACAATGACGTCGCGCGCGGCTTCGAGAGCGTCGGCAAGCGGGGCCAGCTCGGGGCGGCGCTGGCCAAGAGAACGCAAATGAATCGACAATTCGGATTCCTTCGTCTTGGGCTCGGGCGGTTCAGCGACGGCGATCGCCGTCGAGCGAGTCGATTCGCCGCATGACCGCCTGGATGAGCGCCTCGCCCTTCTCGTAGCCGTCGGGACGGGCGGCGATGATGAGCGCGTTTTTATACGCCGAGAAGATGACCCTGCCCTGCTGCGGATCGACCGCCTGGGTGAACTTCTGCCTGCCCCGGGAGAACTCGGTGAAGTTTTCCCCCGAAAGGCGGAGGTAGGAACTGTAATCGCGGTACAGTTGCGCAGCCTCCTTGTAGCTCCGCCTGCCGATGATGAAGAGGTCCGACGCCGTGCTGCCGCCGCCGGGGGCGCTGGCCCATACGGCGGGCGGGAGGAACGTCATATTGAAGGTGAACCCCGGCGTCAGTTCCACGGTGGCGGCGTTGACGCCCGGCACCTCGATGTAGCGGAACCCGTCGGGGCGCTCCTCCTTCCGGCCGCCCATCTTGGCGTCGACCGCACGGGCGACGGCCGCGAGGTCGGGAACTGGCTCCCGGCCGCTGTAAATGACTTTGACGAAAATATTGGACTTGTAGAAGTAGAGGTTGCGCCCGTCGCGCTCCACGTCGATGACGCCCTCGGCGCCGACGTCGACCTGGCGGCCGGCGTTGCGCAGGATCGCACCGCGATGGTAATGGAAAATGCCGGCCGCGGAAGTGGGCGACTCCATGGTGGCGATTTCTATGGTGAGCATTCCGCCGGCGTCGCCGTATTCGTATTCGGCGGAAAGCATGTTCTGCATGCCGTATTGAAGGTAGCGGTTGCCGGCCCTGCCGTAATGCTTCTGGAACGTCTCTCCCCGGTAGGAAAGCACCTTCGTCGTCTTTTTGAGGGTGGGGACGTCGCCCGTCTCCGGGAACATGGCCGAGCCCGCCGCGTCCCTGCCCCTGAACCGGGCCAGGAACCCGGCCGCCCCGCCCCTGGGCGCGGCCGAGACGACGAAAGCCAGGATTAGAACAAAGACGGAGGTTTTCGACATTTTTTCTTTCCTTTCCCGGCCGCCCGCGCGCGCCGTCCCGCCGCCTTGAGGTTTCTCGCCGCCGCCGTGCCGGCGGGATCGATCTCGAGGGCCTGGCGGAAGTAGGCGGCGGCTTCGGCGTGATCGCCTTCCGCCATCTTGATGACGCCCATGTTGTTGGCGGCGCTCGCGTCGCGCGGGTTAAGGCGCAGGGCGGCGCGAAACGCCTCCAGAGCCTCCCCGCCGCGGCCGCCGCGCCAGAGCGCCGCGCCCATGTTGTTGTACGCGACCGGCGACTCGGGATTCAACGACACGGCCCGGCGGTATTTCGCCAGCGCCCCCTCGGCGTCGCCTCCCCGGTCGAGGGCGATTCCGAGGTTCACCAGGGATTCGAAATCGTCTGGAACGAGCTCGAGCGCGCGGCCGAGCTTTTCGATCGCGCCCTGAACGTCGCCGCGTTCGAGCATGAGGAAGCCCCAGTTGTTCCAGACCCTGGCGTCTCCCGGCGATTCATCCGCGAGGGCGGCGAAAAGGTCCTCCGCCTCCGCCTCCCGCCCTCCGCGCGCGAGGAGACAGGCGTAGGAGACGGCGAGATCGAGGTTTTCGCGATCCCCGCTCCATGCGGCGAACACCAACGCCGCCGCCCGATCTATTTCGCCCTCGGCCAGAAGCCGCGACGCCTCGCCCAAGGTGGAGTTTTTGTCCTTCGCCCCGTCCATCGCCTAGTCCACGAAGTCGAACGGCTCCCCCGGCTGCAGGGTGGAACTGTCGAGCTGTCCATCGAAAAACCAGCGTCTGGGCACAGTGTTGGTGTTGAGCACGAACCTGTCGGCGCGGAGGCGCTGACGGCGCGGCGTCGACCCGGGATCCACCAGATTCAGAAGAAGCTGCGGCTGCCTTCCGGGCTGCGCCGACATGACGATCCGGCCGGCCGGGACGTCGTAGACCGCCTGGTCGCCCCGGGTGAAGAAGGTCGTGCCGGGACGGTTCAGCCAATCCGATTCCGAAAGGCCGGGGGCGGGTTCCGCGAAAACGCGGAGAAGCACGCCGCCGACGGCGTCCATGCGCAGGACTTTCGAAAGCGCATTCTCGGCGCTCGCCGCGTCGCCCCCGGTCGGCGGTTCGAGAAGGGCGACTTCCAGCCTGTCGCAGCGGCCGTCGAGGCTGGGGTATTGCCAGTCGCCGGTGACGGCGGAGGGCTGGAGGATGCGGACGTTGTCCTCGGCGCGAATGTTGAGCGCGAGCTCGTTGTAGACCAGGAAGCCGCGCTCGCCGTAGGCGATGCGGGTGGGGATCTTGTTGAGGCCGTCGCTGTCCGGATCGCCGGGGATCTGGAGTTCGCCCGGGCCCGCCGCGCGGGTGACGCCCTGCGAGTCGCGCACCTCGATCTGCGTCGACCACAGGGTCAAGCCGTCGTGGTCGCGGGCCATGACCCAGCGCTGCTCGCCCAGACGGCGGTCGACGGTGAGGGTGATGACGTTGCCGGTGCTGGTGAATTCCACCACGCCCTTGTCGCCGGTGGCGATGCGCCGCCCCTTCCTCGGCAAGCCGTGTTCGATGCGAACGCCGGTGCGCGCCTCGGTGCGGCGGAGCTTGCCGATGCGTTCGATCGCCGCGCCGGCGGGATCGTCGTTCGCGGGCGCTTCGACCGAATCCTGGTAAAAGGTGGCGTCGACTTCGTCGGCGGAAATGACGAGATCGCGCGACGGCTGGCGCATCGCGACCCCGCGCCGGAACTTCGCCTCGCTCATCACCCCGCCCTGAAACGATTCGTAGCGCGCCGCGCCGGCGAATTCGATTTCGCTGCGCATGCCGGGCTGCGCGTCGGGCATGGACAGGTGGCCGGGGCCGTTGGCCTGCACCAGATTTCCCTTTGCCGACGCCTTGATCCTGGGCGCCATGAAGAGCGAAAGAACCGTCTCGCCTTCCTGTTCCCGGTACACCGCCATTTTTGGAGGCGCCACGCCGTCGCCGGGGAAGCCTTCGAGGTAGATGTCGCCCTCGTCCATGCGCTCGGTGGGGAAGTCGCGGATGATTTGTTCCGCCTCGCAGACGCGCGCGTCCTGGCGCAGCACGGCCCTGCCGTTCGCGTCGACCCGCCTCGGGCGGATGATGACGTTTTCCGGATCGTTCGGATCCGGCTTCTCGGTGAGATAAATCACAAGCATGTCGCTGGTGAGGACATAATTGTCCTCGGGCGCGTCCGACGCCGCCTGGACGTCCCCGGTGAACCAGGCGACGCCCTTTTCCTCGTTGAATTCGAGGAGCTCCTCGCACTTCACGGAGATCACCTTGTTCCTGACGGCGATGTCGTCCGCCTTGGTGACGAAGTCGCAGGTGATGGTGCCGTCGAACGCCTGCAGCAGATGGCGCGGCCGGACGCGATTGCCGGAAAGGCGCTGCATGACGATCGTCGGCGCGGAGATGCGGTTGCCGAGGTCGTCCGTGATCCACGGGTGCGGCGGCGTGTGCGACGGCGGGCCGAAGAGGCGCAGGGTGGCCAGGTCCTTCGAGTCGTCGGCCTCGTATTCGGCGCGGTGCGCCGACGCCTGGCGGCGCTCCGAACCCTGCCGGCCCGGCAGATCGATGACCACGTTGTCCTCGGCGACGACCCTGCCGACCCTCTGGCCGGCCGATTCCCTCGCGTCGCCGGACAGGGAAAGCCCCTCCGCGCCCCGGAGCCGAACATCGAGAAGCCCCGAGCGGATGCTGAACGATTCCTGGCTCAGATGCACGGATTCGGTGAACCGGATGAGGTTTTCGGCCGATTCGTAGCGCATTTCGCCCTGGTAATCGATCTGCGTCAACTTCGCGGCTTCGCCGGTCGCGCCCTGGCGGGGCCGGAGAATCACCCTCCCCTGGCCTCCCCTCGTCCGCAGCGACGACAGGCCGGGGGCGTCGGCGCCGGAATCGCCGTCCTCCCGCCGGAGTACGAAATCGAGGACGCGGTCGGAGATCCGGTCCATCCCGAATTCCACCTCGGGAGTGCGGTCGGTGCGCGAATCCGCAAGCGAGATCAGGCCTTCGTCGTAGGCGAAGTCGGCCCGGCCGCCGCGCGCGACGTAAACGATTTCCCCGTTCTGGCCGCGCCAGTCCACCTCGTAGCCGGTAATGACCACCGCGCCGAGGCGGGAACCGATCGTCGCGACGATGGACTTGACCATCCCCGGCAACGGCGTCGGACCGTCCTTCCTTTCCGGAGCCGGATCCTCCTCGGTGCGGAGGAACACCTTGAGGATGTCGCAGTCGATGGTCAGCCCGGAGCGGGCGACCCTGACCTCGCGTTCGAACTGCACCTCCTTTTCGCGCAGCTTGTAGCTCGCCGTGTCGCGGCAGGTGATGGCCGTCCGGTCGTGGGCGCCGCCGTCGACCGGGCGGTCGATCTCCATGCGCGCGTTATGTTCGATGAAGAAGATGCCGCCCCAGGCCTTGGGATCCTTGCGGCTTTCGCCGGACTCGACCACCTCGCTGTCGGCAAGGTACAGGAAGCCGGTGCCGGTGATGCGAAAATCCTCCTGGACAAGCTCGACGTCGCCGTCGCCGTTGAGTTTGAGCAGGCTCCAGTTCCATTGCGCGTGCTGGCAGCGGATTTCCGTCTCCACGCCGGCGGGCATTCTGCTTGGCCGCAGCCCCGGCGGCGGCGGCGGGGCGTCGGGCGCCCTGAACTGGCGGACCACGACGTCTCCCTCGAGAATGACGATGTCCTCGGCGCCCATGCCCGGCTCGGGGGAGCGGCGGGTGAAGTGGCCCCGTTTGCTGACGATCGTCGTGCGGACCGGGGGCTCGACGTCCCCCGGAACGTCTTTCAGGATCTCCTTGTCGTCCTCGTAGATGGTGATGGCGATGTTCTGCAGGTTGACCCGCGGCGTGCCGGCGGACAATTCGTACGCCTCGGCCTGATCCGCCTCGAGCAGCATGTACAGCCGGCTGTCCTTGAAATGGGGATAGCGGATTTTTTCGTAGGGTTGGGCGACGGACGACTCGCCGCCGGGAAGGGACGGCGCGAGGCACGCGAGGATGCAGAGCGCGAATATGGGCGATGACCGCATGGGGCGATTATCCTTCCGCTGGATGCGCGACAGCGGTTTTGTTTTCCGAACCCCGTTCCGCGAAACGGGCGATCAGGGAAGATGGCGTTCGAGAATGCCGGACCAGCGGCCCTGGACCTTGAGTATCGTTTCAATCACCTCGCGGATCGCGCCGTGTCCGCCGTTCTTTTTTGTAACCCACAAGGCGGCGTCCCTCGTCTCTTCCGTAGCGTCGGCGACGGCGACGCCCGCGCCGGCGGCCCGGATAAGGGGAATATCGGCGATATCATCGCCCATGACCGCGACTTCCTCCGGCCGGACGCCGGCCTTCCCAAGCATGCGCATGAACACGGGCAGCTTGCTTTTGGCGTTCTGCTCGACAAATTCGATATCCAATTCGGCGGCGCGGCGATCGACCAGCGGCGAGCTTCTTCCCGTGATGATTCCGGCGCGATGACCGGCGCGGACCCAATATTTCACGCCGGCGCCGTCCTTGGCGTCGAACGCTTTCCATTCGTCGCCATTTGCCATGTAACCTATTTTACCGTCGGACATTACGCCATCGACATCAAGCACGAGAAACTTGATCGCCTGCAATTTTTTCTTAAAATCCCCGTTTTTATCGATTTCTTTTGACATTTTATTCCTGTCCGGAACACTATCGCTATACAATAGCCTTTTTCACGACGACCATCCGGATTGCGGCGTTCAGGGAGCCGGCAAAATGGTCGAAATCAATTACATATGGTCGCGGTATATGGTAAACCCGCATCCGTCCCAAGTCAAGCGCGGGCGGAAATTCGCGGCCGGGCGACGAATAAGCGGTTGAACGCCCGAATGTTGGGCGTCCGCCCGTCGTTGCTTCGGCCGCCGGCGCCGCGCTTGGCGGTTTCGGCGGGAGTTGAAAAAACGCTTGCACCCACTTTGTCCGGGAACATCAAGAATGCGAAAACTCATCATCGCCCTTTTGCTCCTCGCCGGCGCCGGTTACGTCGCCTTTCGATACGTCACGACCGCGCGCGAGGAAGGCCGCCGGCGCGGCGGCATGATAACGGTCGCGGTTGAAACGGCGAAGGTCAAAACCGCCGACCTCAGCGACCGCACCGTTTTCACCGGTTCG
>JAIRTL010000059.1 GCA_031254915.1 Planctomycetota bacterium | reverse complement strand
GGCCCGGAGCCGCTTTGTCCTTCTCAGTCCACCCTGTCCTTGACGAAATCGCACCGGCGACAGAGGGGGTGTCCCATCCGGCCGCGTTCAAGCATGGCGGTTCTGACGCGCGCGGCGGCGTCGCCGAGCCACACGCCGGCGAGGGTTTGCGCGGCAAGATCGCCGAGGGTGGCTTGTCCGAGGGCGTCGCTGCAGCAGAGGCTGACCTTGCCGTCAGGCCTGACCACGAGCTGCGAAAAAGGCAGCGAACACGGCGACGCCGGCGGTTTCGCCGGCGGTTTTCTATTGGGGGAAGAACCGGCGCGGCTCGACAGCGCGTCCTTTCCGGAGCGGAGGTTGATCACCACGGTCCTTTCCGCGAGCGCGGCCTGCCCCTCGCCGGTCCGGAGGAACGCCGCGACTTCCCCGAGATTCCCGGCGAGGACGGGCGCGGCCGCGTAGTTGTTGACGACAAGGCGGTCGAGGCTGGGCAACAGACGGCGCAGCCTGTCCACCGACAACAGGGTTCCATTGGTGCTCAGGTTGATGGCGCAGCGGGGGAGGCGGCGTCTCGCCGCTTCGAGGAACCCCTCGAGCCGGTCGTCCAAAAGCGGCTCGTTGTTGGAAAACAGCCCGAGGTATCCCCGGTAGCCGATCCCGCCAAGCTGGTCCAGGATGCGGAGGAAAAGCGCTTCCGGCATTTTCGCGTACCGCCTGGGGTCAGCCTTCCCGTTCACGGGGCAAAACGCACACTCGCCGTTGCAGCGGTTGAGCGTTTCGATCTCGACGTGGCTGAACCACGGCGTCGTCGCGGCGCGGACGAATTCGCCGATGCGCCGCCGGTGCGCGGACGCCCGCGCGATGCGGATATAGCGGAGATACAGCCCGGTCGCGGCGCGGGGAAACAGCCGCCTTGCCAGCCAGCCGGCGCCGCCGCCGGGGTTGTTGACGACCAGACCCATCCCGCGTCCTCCCCGAGCGGGGATGCCGATGTCGCGGCCGGCGCGTTCCCCTCCCCAAAAACCTTCCGTGTCGCCGCCGCCGTTCCGGTCCCGCCGCGCATTCCCGCCGACGCCGCGTTCAATCGACGCGGACAGTCACCAGGTCGATGAAGCGGTCGGCGTCGACCTGTTCCACCGCGAGGACGAGAATGCGCCGTTCCTCAAGCACCTGGACCGCCTCCGAGACGATGGAGGAAAGGTCGGAGGCGCTGAAATTCTGGAAGACGACCTGGAGCTTTTCGATCCGGTCGAGTTTGGCGGCGAAGTCGTCGAGCTTGTGAAGGAGCGCGAGGTGGAGGACAAGCTCGGCGCGGGTCTGTTGCAGCGGGTCGGCGATCGCGCCGATCTGGAGTTCGAGATCCTTGCGGACCGGGAAGCCGGTGATGGCGTCGGCGGTCTTGACGACCTCCTCGTCCGTCGGCGGCGCGTGGCCGGCGGGCGTGCCGGCGGCGGTGAGTTCCTCGGTCCGGCGCCGGAGATCCTCGATTTTCCGTTCCAGCTTGCCGCGTCTGTCGAAGAGACGGCTGTGCTTGGCCCAGCGCGTCGGCGAGACGAGGTGGTTCCACCACTTCAGGCGCGCCAGGACGAGGTTCGCCGTTTCCGGCGGAAAGTTGCCGCTCCGGATGTCTTCGGACTTCTGGCCGGTTTTCGCCGACGAACGCACGACGACGCCCCATATGGTCCAGAGGACGAGAACGCCGAAGACGACGAACACCGCCTTGGCGAGTTGCGCGCGGCCGAAAAAGAAAAGGAGAATGGCGATGACGAAGGCGACGAGGATGCTGAAGAAGGAGACGGTGGGCGGTTCCGACTCGGCTCCGCGCGAGAGGAAGTCGACGGCGGTGCGTTGGCAGAAATACTCGTAGAGGTTGGGAACGTGGAGGACGTCGTCCCGCGACTCCATGTTCAGTATGGATTCGGACACAGCTTCTCCCGCGGCGGCAGGCGCGTTTCAGAGCGCCGGACAGAGGCGCATCGGGCAGTATCGTTCCGCCACGCCGATTTTCAGGTCAAGCTCCCGCATGCGTTCGCCGAGTTCCCCCCGGAAGCATCCGCGCGCCAGGTCGGGGCGGTTGTTTTCCTCGGACAGGTGCGACAGAACGACCCGGCGCAGCCTTGTCCCCGGGACCGACGCCAGCAGCTTCGCGGATTCGCCGTTCGACAAATGCCCCGAGGGGCCGCTGATGCGGCGCTTGAGGCCGGCGGGATAGCGCCGGTTTTTAGCCAGCAGCCCGGGATCGTAGTTGCTTTCCAGAAAGGCGAAGTCGAGGCGCGAAAGGTGGTCGGCGAGGCCGGCGAAGGCGTGGCCGAGGTCGGTGAAGACGCCGCAGCGCGCGCCGGCGCGTTCGACCGCGACAATCACCGGGTCGGCCCCGTCGTGCGGGGTGCCGATGAACTCGATCGCGAAGCCGGCCGCTTTCAGTCCGGAACCGGCCTTGACGAATTTCACGTCGGCGCCGCCCAGGCTCCGGCACGACTCTCTCGTTCCCTCCGTCATCCACAGCCGCCAGCCGTAACGGCGCGAAAGAACGCCGGCGCCGGAGGCGTGGTCGCTGTGGTCATGGGTGACGACGACGCCCACGATTTTCCCGGGATCGCCGCCGGCGAGCCGGAGGTTGTGCAGTATCGCCTTTCCGGACAGCCCGGCGTCGACCAGGATCGCCCCTTCATCGCATTCCAGGTAATAGGAATTGCCCGACGACCCGCTGGCGAGCGACGCCACCCTCATGGACATGTGCGCGTACCCCTCTCCGGGGCGATTCCCGCAGTGCCGCCGTCTTCCGCGAAATCGCCCATGCCGTTGTTGCCCGTTTTGGATCCCCGGATCGGCAAAAAGCGCTATCTCGCCGCTGTTTCCAGGTCCAGGCCGTCTCTGATTCCGGCGGCGAACAGCGCGTGCGCCCTCGCCCCCACCATGATCGCGTTGTCGGTGCACAGTCCCGGGGGCGGAACGGCGAGGCGCAGGCCGGCCGCTTCGGCCGCGGCGGCAAGCTCCTTTCGGAGGCTCCCGTTCGCGGCGACGCCGCCGCCGAGGGCGAGCCAGTTCACGCCGTGGCGCCGAGCCGCGTCCATCGTCCTCGAGACGAGAGCGTGAACCACCGCCGCCTGGAAGCTCGCGGCGGCGTCGGCGACGCCTTTCCCGTCGAGGAGAAGCGGTCCCTTCCGGCCCGCCTTGCCGCGAGCCGCGTAGAGGACGGCGGTTTTCAGGCCGCTGAATGAAAAGTTCGCTCCATCCTTGGGCAGGCAGGCGTTTTTCCACGCGTATGCGGACGGATCGCCCGTCCGCGCCGTCCGTTCGATGACCGGTCCGCCGGGAAAGCCGAGGCCAAGCAGCTTCGCCGCCTTGTCGAACGCTTCGCCGGCGGCGTCGTCGAGGGTATGCGCGATCACGGCCATGCGTTCGACGCCGCCGGCGTCCCTGTCGACCAGGTAGAGGTTCGTGTGGCCGCCGGAAACGACGAGCGCCACATGGGGCGTGCTCAGTTCCGGCTCCGCCAAACCCGCCGCCGCGACGTGCGCCTCGACATGGTCGACGCCGATCAACGGCTTTTCCCACGCGAGCGCCAGCGCTTTCGCCGCCGACACGCCCACGAGAAGCGCCCCGATCAGACCGGGGCGGTGGGTCACCGCCACCGCATCGAGGTCGGCGGGGGCGACCCCGGATTCGGAAAGCAGGGCGTCGACGCCGGGCAGCAGGCATTCCATATGGGCGCGGCAGGCGACTTCCGGCACCACGCCTCCGTAGGCGCGGTGCATATCCACTTGGCTCGCGACGAATTGCGCCAGCACCTCGCGGCCGTTGCGCATGATCGAGCCCGCCGTTTCGTCGCAGGAGGACTCGAGCGAAAGAATAAGGGACTCGGTCATGTCGTTGCTCGCGGATAATCGGCCGCGGCGCCGCGTTGTGTCAGCCGCCGCAACCAACTCGTTTTTGGTATACGCCGTTCGCGGTCCGGAGTTGCGATTCCCCCGACCGGGCGCGGCCGTGAAATGGCC
Organism: Planctomycetota bacterium; assembly: GCA_031254915.1. Taxonomy (GTDB): domain Bacteria; phylum Planctomycetota; class SZUA-567; order SZUA-567; family SZUA-567; genus JAIRTL01. The sequence goes on along the minus strand of JAIRTL010000059.1, from coordinate 26,364 downwards.
AAGGGAGACGGATGCGGAACAGGGCGACCCCCGTCCCCATCCTCGCGATTTCGGGCCGCGCCCGGCATATTCACGCCTCGCCGTCCCGGAAATCGATGCGCCGCGACGGGGTAATCACCATCTCCATTCGTATGTCGCGCTCGCTGTGCGGCAGCGTCGGAAAAACCTGAAAATCGTAGGCGACGCCCACTTTCAGGATGTCCTGCCCGCGAAAAAGCGCGTCGTAGCAGCCGGCGCCGCGGCCGAGCCTGACCCCCGACTCCGAGAAGGCGCGCCCGGGCACGAGGGCGATGGCGACCGCTTCCGGGGCGCATTCGTCGAGATCGGCGCGCGGTTCGCGAATGCCGGCCCGGCCCGGGACCAGATCGCGGTTCAGGTCGCGGACCCGCCGGAGCGTCATGCCGGCGCCGCCGTTCCATGCCGGCATCGCCACCAGGCCGCCCGACTCGAGCCGACGCCCGAGCGCTCCGTCGATCGGCGCTTCGTCCGGAAGCGCGGCATAGCCGAGAAGCGTTCCCCGGCCCGGGGAGGCGATCATTTCCTCCAGGCGCTCGTTCAACCGGACGTCGAGCCGCATCCGCGACGCCGCCGGGAGAAGCGCGAATACGCTTTTCACCGCCTGTCGCCACGCATGCCTGTCCGCCCGGTCGTCCATGTCAGTCGCCGCCGAACCACGAAAAGTAAAGCAAGCCGAGATACTCGTGCCAAGTTTCCTCGTTCGCGACCACCGATCCGCCGCGCGGCCGCCAGCGGCGGCGGTTCACGGTCGCGAACACGTCGTCGGAAACGGGCGCGACAAAGTCGCACGGCGCCGGTATGGGGTCCATGCCGTGCCGGCGGAATACTCCGAGCGCCCGTTCCATATGCACGGCCGTGGTGACGAGAAGCATCCCCCCGCCGCCGATCGCGGCGCGCACCAGGCGCGCTTCGTGGTCCGTGTCCATGGCGTCGGCGACGCGGATGACGCGCCCGGGATCGACCCCGAGTTCCGCCGCCGCGTCGGCCATTGCGTCGGCGCAGTTTTCCAGTCCCATCCCGTTGCCGCACGCGACGACCTTCGCCTCCGGATACAGCAACGCCAACCGCACGCCCTCGACCAGGCGGGCGCGGGCGGTGTCGTTCAGCCGGGTGAGGGCGGGCATGGCCCCGTCGCCGGGAAAATCGACGCCATTGCCCAATATCACGATGGCGGCGGGCCCGGGCGCCTGGACGGCGGCCGCGAGAACGGGCGTCTTGCCGCTTTCGAGCCGCCGCGCCATATAGCGGACGGGATGGGGAAAAGCGACAAGCAGCGCGAGAAGCGAGGCGGCGAGAAGCGACGCGCCGGCAAGCCTGCTTCTGCCGCGCCACAGGAGAACGAGCGCCGCCGCGAGCAGGATGAGGAGCATCGGAACCGGCAGAACGACGCCGCCGATCAACCGCTTGACGAAAAACATGCCCATGCCGTTCTTTCCGCAGTGTCCAGAGCGCCGGCCGGCGCCGCGTTATGGTCGCTCGCCGGCGACATGCATCAGGCTTTCGACCCTCCGGCCCCGGAGCATGTCGCGGCCGTGAAGGAAATCGAGTTCGATGACGAACCCCAGCCCGGCGATTTCGCCGCCCAGCCGCTCAACCAGCTTCACCATCGATTCGGCGGTGCCGCCGGTGGCGAGGAGGTCGTCCACCAGAAGCACTTTCTCCCCGGGCTTCACCGCGTCCTGGTGCATGAGGAGGATGGCCTCGCCGTATTCGAGCTGGTACGACTGGCTGATCGTTTTCCACGGCAGCTTGCCGGGCTTGCGGATCGGGACAATGCCCCAATCGAGCCTGTACGCCAGCGCGGCGGCGAACATGAAGCCGCGCGCCTCGGCGGCGCACACCTTCGTCGCGCCGCTGCTCTCGAAGCGATCCGCGAGACTGTCGACCGTATATTTAAAGGCGCGCGGATTCCCGAGAATGGGGGTGATGTCCTTGAAAACGATCCCCGGCTGCGGAAAGTCCGGAATGCTCCTGACGTACTCGTTGAGATCCATGCGCGTTTTCCCCCCTGGAGAGTTCGGGCCCGGAACCCTTCGCCGATCCGCGCTTGCGCCCGGGCCATACGGCCAAAGTGGAGTTCATTATAGGGCGGCATGGTTTTGTTTCCAGTGTTTTCGAAGACCGCCGCCCGACAGGCCGGGCGAATGCGGCGGCCGGCGCCGTTTCTTCCCCGGAAATCATTCGGGGGCAATGGGGCGAACATCGGCGCCGGCCCTGAAAAAGGCGGGAAAACGGCCGAATCGTTCAGGAAAAGGGCCGGCGTATCGAAAGGCCGGCCTGAAATATTACGCGATGTGGTAAATCGGCGCAGCCGCCGATGCTCCGGCGAAGCGTGCGCAACGCGGCCCGCGCGCGGGCCGCATCGTTCCTTTTCCAGTCATGGATTCGACTTCCCAAAAAATCCTTTCATTGGACGAAAAGAAACATACAATGGCCGCAGCCGAGGGGACCGTAACCGGATCATGCTTTCGGACTTTCCCGCCAATTTCCCACGCGACTCGCGGACGCGGCCGTTCGCCGGCGTGTTTTTCCGAGCGAGTCGGCCTTGCCGTCGCGTTTCCGGGCGCTGCCGCGCCGGCCAGGACGCGCACGAGGCAAAGGTCGATTCTTCGTGAAAACGCCGAAGCCGGCCGGCGGGTCGCGGCGCTTTGTCGATTCGATTCGCGGCGTATGCTGGACAGGCGTCGTTTGTATTTCGATGCACGCGTTTTTCGTACAGGTTTGCCCCCTTTGCGTAAAAGGCCGCCAAATGGAATATGACAGCGACAACATCCTCGAAATGCGCAGCATCACCAAGAACTTCCCGGGCGTCAAGGCGCTCGACAATGTCTCGTTCACGGTCAAGCGGGGGGAAATCCACGCCCTCGTGGGCGAAAACGGCGCCGGGAAATCCACGCTGATGAAGGTCCTTTCCGGCGTCTACCCCTATGGGACGTACGACGGGGACATCGTCATCAACGGCCAGGTCCAGCGCTTCGGCGCCATCCGCGACTCCGAAAACGCCGGCGTCGCGATCATCTACCAGGAACTCACCCTCGTCAAGACGATGAACATCTGCGAAAACCTCTTTCTTGGCGACGAAATCGCCGGCAGGGGGATCATCAACTGGAATGCGTCGTTCCGGCGGGCGGCGGAGGTCCTGAAGGAGGTCGGGCTCGCCATCAACCCGGCGACCAAGGTGCTTCATCTCGGCGTCGGCGTGCAGCAGCTGGTCGAGATCGCCAAGGCGCTGGTGAAAAAGACGGACGTCCTCGTCCTCGACGAACCGACGTCCGCGCTCTCCGCCGAGGAGGCGAAGAACCTCCTCGACATCCTCCGCAGCCTCCGCGACCGGGGCGTCACCTGCGTGTTCATTTCCCACCGCCTCGGCGAAGTCATGGACATCGCCGACCGGGTCACCGTCCTTCGGGACGGCCAGACAGTGGCGACCCTGAACCGGGGCGGGTTCACCGAGGACGACATGATCGCCAGGATGGTCGGCCGCGAGTTGACGGAACTGTTCCCGTACAAGCCCAAGCGCGCCGGCGGCGTTCTCATGGAAATCAGGAATTGGACGGTCGTCGACGTGGAATCGGATCGGGTCGTGATCGACAACGTGTCGCTCACGCTCCGGAAGGGGGAGATTCTCGGCCTGGCCGGGCTGGTGGGCGCCGGCCGGACGGAACTGGTCATGAGCATCTTCGGCGTCTACGGCCGCGTCGTGTCGGGGGAAATCCTCCTGAACGGAAAGCCGGTGAAGGTGGGGACGCCCCACGACGCGATCAATTCCGGCATCAGCCTCCTGTCGGAGGACCGTAAGCGCTATGGGCTGGTGCTGGGGATGGACATCAAGAACAATCTTTCCCTGGCGGCCCTCAACTCCCTCTCCAGGCATGGCGTCGTCAGCGAAAACGAGGAAATCCTTTCCGCCAATCGGTACGTTTCCAGCCTCAACATCAAAACCCCGTCGATCGAGCAGAAGGCGGGGAACCTTTCCGGCGGCAATCAGCAAAAGGTGGTTATCGGCAAATGGCTCATGACCCGGCCGGAGGTGCTTGTTCTCGACGAGCCGACGCGCGGCATCGACGTCGGCGCGAAGGTCGAAATCTACCATATCATGAACCGGCTGGTGGACGACGGCGTGGGGGTGCTCATGATCAGCTCCGAACTCCCCGAGGTCCTCGGCATGAGCGACAGGGTCGTGGTGATGAGCGAAGGCTGCATCACCGGCGAGATGCTCAAGCGGGACGCCAGCCAGGAAAAGATCATGACCTTCGCCACGGCGCGGTTCCGCCAGAGCAAGGCCGCCGCCGCCGCCCTCTCGGGCGGCGAATAGCGGCGAACATCCGCAGTGTGACGCGATTGATCGGTTGATCCGTTCAACTTTTTGAGAGGGAAGCCCATGGAGTCGAAATCGGAATCGAGAATCCAATTCCTGTTCCTGGTGCCGATCTTTATCCTGTTCTGCGCGTACTTCTTGCCGCTGGCGAGGATTTCCTCCTACACGGTCTTTCGCGGCGTCGAACTGTACGATCTGTACTGGAGCTGGCCGGAGTACCAACCGCCGTTCAGCGGCTACGGCGCGATGGTGGCGCTGCTCATGCTCATTCCGGCGCTCGCGCTCGTCGGCGTCGTCCTGTCCGCGATCGGAACGCGGCTCACCGCGCCGTTCAGCGCGCTGTTCTCCATATTCAACCTTGCGTTGACGCTCGGCCTGCTGTTTCCCGGCTACGAGCCGCTCGTCCGCTCCGCCAATCCGGCGGAACTCGGCCTTCCCCTGCCGCGTCCCGGCCTCCCCGAGCTGGTGGGCGAGGGGCATATGGGCCTCGGCTACATCCTTCTCGTCGTCGTCTCGATCCTCCTCCTCCTCTATTCCCTCTACTACATCGGCGCCGGCGGGCGGGGCGCTTTCACCGTGTCCACCGAAAACGCCATCTACGACTCGGTGCGCAAGAATATCCGTCAGTACATGATGATCATCGCCCTTCTCGGCATCTGGGGCATTTTCTACGTCCTCACGGAAAACGGCGTGTTCATGACCTCGAGGAACCTGTCGAACCTGTTCCTCCAGTCCGCCTCCACCGCGGTCGTCGCCACTTGCGTGGTGCTTATTCTCGTCACCATGAACATCGACCTTTCCATCGGCTCCGTGGTCGGCTTCATCGGCGCCATCGCCGCCGTCATGCAAACCGACTCCCCGATCGCGAAGTGGATCGCCGGGCAGGGGTTCTCGGACCAGTGGATGGCGATTTTCGCCATTCTCGGCGGCCTCCTGATCGGCTTCGCCATCGGCGCCTGGCACGGCATGTGGATCGCCTATCTCGGCGTTCCCGCGTTTATCGTCACCCTGTCCTCGATGATGGTCTTCCGCGGCGGCATTCTCGCCTTCACGGGCGGCAAGTCCATCTACAACATGAAGCCGTGGTTCCAGGCGATCGGCCAGGACTACGTCTCGCCGGGGGCGTCGAAGTGGGTGATGGGAGCGGTCATCATCCTCTACGTCGCTTTCGAGCTCAGACGCCGCTTCGTCCGCCAACGCTACGGCTTCGCGGTCTCCTCGTGGCTGGTGCAGATCCTCAAGCTCGCCGTCGCCTGCGTCGCCATCTTCATCTTCTTCTACATCATGATCCTCTATCGCGGCGTTCCCTACGCCTGGCTGATCGTGCTCGTCGTCATGGTCATCCTCACCTTCATCGCCGAAAAGACCACCTTCGGCCGGCACCTGTACGCGATCGGCGGCAACCCCGAGGCGGCGCGCCTCTCCGGCATCAACATCCGCAGAAAAATCATGTACCTCTATCTGGTCATGGGCATCGTCACCGCCATCGGCGGCATCATCTTCCTCGCCCGCCTCAACGCCGCCACCGCCAACGCCGGCAACGGCATGGAGCTCGACTGCATCGCCTCGGCCGTCATCGGCGGCACATCCCTCATGGGCGGCGAGGGCTTCATTTTCGGCGGCGTGGTGGGCGCGCTCGTCATGGGCAGCCTCGACAACGGCATGAGCCTCATGAACCTCGATGTAACCTGGCAATACATCGTCAAGGGTCTTGTCCTGCTTCTCGCGGTCTGGGTCGATATGATCAACCGGAAGCGCGGCAGTTAGCGCGGGACGGAACCACGGTCGGCCGGACATGCCCGGCGCGTTCATCCCGAAAGGAAAAGCCATGGCGATCAAGACAAGGGACGCCGCCTCCTGCCGTTGGGACGAGGTCTCCCTCGGGGAAGTCATGCTCAGGCTCGATCCGGGCGAATACAGGGTGCATACGGCGCGATCGTTCCGCGCTTCGGAGGGCGGCGGCGAGTACAACGTCGCGCGCGGCCTCAGGCGCTGCTTCGGCAAGCGCACGGCGATCGTCACCGCGCTCGCCGACAACGGCATCGGCCGCCTCGTCGAGGACCTCATGCTTCAGGGCGGCGTCGATCCGTCGCTGGTGCGCTGGGAGCCTTTCGACGGCATCGGCCGTTCCGTCCGCAACGGACTCAACTTCACCGAACGCGGCTTCGGCATGCGCGGCGCCGTCGGCGTTTCCGACCGCGCCAACACCGCGGTCTCCCGGCTCAAGCCCGGAATGATCGACTGGGACGCCGTCTTCGGCGGGGACGGCGCGCGCTGGTTCCACTGCGGCGGCATCTTCGCCGCGCTGTCCGACAGCACCGCCGGCGTCGCCCTCGAGGCGCTCAAGAAGGCGAAGGAATACGGCGTCGTCGCCAGCTACGACCTCAACTACCGCCCGAGCCTGTGGAAATCCATCGGCGGTCCGAAGCGGGCGCTCGAGGTCAACCGCGAAATCGCCAAATACGTCGACGTCATGATCGGGAACGAAGAGGACTTCACCATGGCCCTCGGCTTCGAGGTCGAGGGGCTGGATGAGAACATCTCCTCCATCGACCCGGCGAACTTCAAGAGGATGCTCGCCGATGTGCTGAGGGCGTACCCCAATTTCCAGGCCGTCGCCAACACCCTCCGCCGGGTGCGGACGGCGGGCGTGAACGACTGGAGCGCGATCCTCTGGCACGACGGCGAATTTCACCAGGCCAAGCAATACGACGGGCTGGAAATTTTCGACCGCGTCGGCGGCGGCGACTCGTTCGCGTCGGGGCTGATTTACGGCTTCCTCGAAGGCCTTTCCCCGCAGGAGTGCGTCGAATACGGCGCGGCGCACGGGGCGCTGGCGATGACCACCCCCGGCGACACGTCCATGGCGAGCGTGAAGGAGGTCGAGGCGCTCGTCGGCGGCGGATCGGCGCGCGTGCGGCGATAGGGAGTTCAACGCTTCGCAGGCTGTGGCTTGGCGGCCGCTTCCGCGGGAGGCGGCCGCGATGTTGCGCGTTCCCGCGCGAGCCGGAGGAAAAGGCGCCCGCCACGGTCCCCAATCGATTTTTACGGCGAGCCGGCATGCCGACGCGCGGTCACGGGGACATGATCTCGCCGCCGGTGAGGTTGATGGCCTGGCCCGTCATGTACGACGACTCGTCGGAGGCGAGGAAGACCATGAGCCCGGCGATGTCCCCGACGTCGCAGCCGCGGCCGAGAGGCACGCGCTTGCGGTAGCGTTCCAGCACCTGCTCGGGCGTTTCATCGTATTTCTTCGCGTACTGAACGGCGAGGTCCTTCCACAGCGGGGTGTCGAGGGCGTTGCCGGGGCAGATGGCGTTGATGCGGATGCCCCGGGGCGCCAGGTCGAGCGCGACGCATTGCACAAGGCCGATGACGCCGAACTTGCTCGCGCAGTAGGCGTGGTTCCACAGGCCGCCCCGCTTGCCGCTCCGCGAATCGATCACGACCATGGAGCCGCGTTTCCCCTCGATCATGTGCCTGGCGGCGTGTTTGACGCAGAGAAACGCGCCCGTGAGGTTGACGTTGAGGACGAAGTCCCAATCCTTTTTGGGAAAATCGGCGATAAAATGGCTTTTGAGGACCCCGGCGTTGTTGACCAGGAGGTCGAGCCCGCCCAGCGCGGCCTTCGCCTCCGCCATCGCCTTTTCCACCGAGTCCTCGTCCGCGACGTCCACCCGGACCGCCGTCGCCTTGCGCCCCGTCTCCCGGGCGATCGCCCCGGCGGTTTTCGCCGCCGCGTCGGGATTGATGTCGAGAATCGCCACGTCCGCGCCTTCCCGGGCGATGCGGCGCGCGATCGCTTCGCCGATGCCCTGCGCCCCTCCCGTCACCGCCGCCTTGCGTTCGGCCAGTCGCATTGTCTTTCCTTTCATGAAGCAATGGTGTCTTGCGGAATGCCGGATCCGTGTCCAAGGATAAGCCTTTTCCAAAATACGCCAACCGGAAAACCCGGAATTCCTGAAAGGAACCTGGGGCGTCCCGGCAAGTAGGGAACGGACCGGTATCGCTGTCGCGCCGGGACGACGGGAGGAATGGACCATGAAAATGACGCGGATGCGGCGGATCGCGCTTGTCGTCGCCGGCGCGGCCGCCTTCGCGGCCGGCGCCGCGCGGGCGGGGCAGGACCCTGAATTTTACGTCAATACCTACCGAAGCATCGGTACGCTCTCCGGAACCGGCGCGCGCGGAACCGCCATGGGAGGCACGGGGGCCGGCCTGGCGGACGGCGTGAACGCCCTCGCCGGCAACCCCGCCGGCCTTGGCGCGTTCACGGGCTACGGGGTGGACATGTCCCTCGGCTACGGCCTGCTCGACGACGGCAGGGACAACGTGAGCGACGCCGCCTTCAAGCTCGGCGGCGCCATGAGCATCGAAAGATACCGGCCGACCGGCGGCGGCAACCAGGCCCTGGGCGCGCTTGTGCAGACGCGGAGCTACAGCGGCGCCTACGATGCGAAGATGAAGCGCGAGCAGACCGGATTGACCCTCGGCTACGGTCTCCACGTCCTGCCGGATCTCGTCGCCGGCGTCAGCTCCGGCGTCTACGACGGCGACTGGACGGCCCACGAACTCGACGCCGCCGGCGTGAAGACCGATTTGATCAAGCGCTCCTTCACCGGCGGCGAATTCAAGGTCGGCGGCATTATGCGCGTGGACGACGGCCTCACCGTCGGGGCGGTTTTCGGCTATTCGACCGGCTCGTACCGCGAAAAGGCGGACTACGCGACGCTCGGCGACAAGGGATCCCTGAGACGCTGGAACGTCCGCGCCGGCGCCGCCTACCGGATGTGCGACGAGACGCTTCTCACCGCCGACGTCTGGTACGATCGCATGAAAACGCGGGTAAAGGGCGTGTTCGACGAAGGGAACGTCGCCTGGGGCGCCGGAGCCGGGGTCGAGCAGCGCCTTCTGGACGATGCCCTCGCGCTGCGCGGCGGCGTGTATTACGACCGCACCTCCTACCGCGCCAGCGGCACGCGCCCGTTCGATTTCGGATCCTTCGGCAAGGGCCGCTTCGGATTCACGGCCGGCGCCGCGGTGCGGATATACTCGTTCGACCTCGGGTACTCGCTGGACGTCGACACCGGCGGCAACGTCGAAAACCACTTCGACATTTCGGCGGAGTGGTGATCCGCTCCGCCGGGAGGGACGGTTGGGAGAGAGGAAAGGTGCGGCGTCGCGTCGCGGCGCCGCACCGGTTTTTTTCCCGGAAGAAAAACGGTGGCAATGCCGGGCGCGGTCGCTTATAATCCCTTACCGCCCAAAGCATGAAGCGAAGGGACGCCGGGGCCGGCCGCCGGCCTCGGGCGTTTGTGCATTGCGTCCAGGGCGGCGCGGGAATCGCGGCGCGCCAACGTCGGATTTCGGCCCGGTGTCGGGGTCCTTCGACGTATTCGGCCGGAGCGCAGCCGCGTCTTTCCCGTATGCCCCCGCGTCCGGCGGCGTACGATTCGTTCGCGCCGAGGCGACTGTACGCCGGAGGGTCGACGGCCATGGCGGGAAGAGGGAGCGGGAAATGCCGGTAAGCGCACTGGTTGGCATGCAGTGGGGGGACGAGGGCAAGGGCAAGATCGTCGATATTCTCGCCGAGAACGCGGACGTGGTGGTGCGTTGCCAGGGCGGCGCCAATGCCGGCCATACGGTCGTCTTCAACGACAATGTTTTCGCGCTGCACCTGATCCCGTCGGGCATCCTCCGCGACGGCGTCGTCTGCGTGATCGGCAACGGCGTTGTGGCCGATCCGCTGCGCCTCGCGCAGGAACTGAAGGGCCTCGACGGAAGGGCGCAAGGCGTCAAGGGCCGGCTGTTCATCGCCGAACGCGCGCATATGGTGATGCCGTGGCACAAGGCGCTCGACGGCCTCGCGGAGGCGCAGCTCGGCAAGTCTTCCATCGGCACGACGCTGCAGGGCATCGGTCCCGCCTACATCGACAAGGTTAAACGCGCCGGCCTTCGCTGGCACCAGGCGCGCGACCCGAAGCGCTTCGCGGAACGCTTCCTCGCCGCCCTCCGCGAGGCGAACACCTACCTCGCCCTGTGCGGCGGCCGGCCGATCGACGAAAAGGAAGCGCGGGACGCGGTGTTCCCGGCGGTCGACGAACTCCGTCCCTATATCGCCGACACGGTCGCGCTTCTCCACAACTGCGTCCGCGAGGACAAGCGGATCCTTCTCGAAGGCGCGCAGGGGACGATGCTGGACGTCGATTTCGGCACCTATCCCTTCGTCACCAGTTCGAACACCACCAGCGGCGGCTGCGCCACGGGAACCGGCCTGCCGCCCAACTGCGTGGGCGAGGTCCACGGCCTGCTGAAGGCGTTCACCACCCGCGTCGGCGCCGGTCCGTTCCCGACCGAGGTCGGCGACGCGGTGGCGCAGCTTCTGCGCGGGACGGGGAAAAACCAGTGGGACGAATACGGCACGACGACCGGGCGTCCCCGTCGTTGCGGCTGGCTCGACCTCGTGGTCGCGCGGCACGCGGCGAGGATCAACGGCGTCACCAGGCTGCACATCACGAAGCTGGACATCCTTTCGCAGTTCGACGAGATCAAGGTCTGCGCCGCCTACCGGGTCGACGGCGCCGAAACAAGGGATTTTCCGGCCGATCTGCGCGACCTGGACGTGTGCGAGCCGGTGTACGGGACGCTGCCGGGGTGGAAGGTCCCCCTGCCCGTCTGCAAGAGCCTGGCGGAACTCCCCGTCGAAGCGAAAAATTACGTTGATTATGTCGCCGACTGCCTGGAAGTGGATTTGGCCAGCGTGTCGTACGGTCCCGCGCGGACGCAAACCGCCTTCGCGTCCCGATAGGGTATAAGGATACACACACATGAAGCGCACCCACACTTGCGGAGAATTGCGGAAAAGCGACGTCGGCGAAACCGTGACCCTGTCGGGATGGGTCCAGAACCGGCGCGACCACGGCAGCCTGATGTTCATCGATCTGCGCGACCGCTACGGCCTCACCCAGATCGTCTTCGACACCGCCCGCCCGGAAGCGCTCAAGCTCGGGCACGAGGTCAGGTCGGAATGGGTCCTCCAGGTCGCGGGCAAGGTGCTGGCCCGCCCGGACGACATGGTCAACCCGAAGATGGACACGGGCGAAATCGAGCTTGAAGTCGACTCCTTCTCCGTCCTGTCCAGGTCGATCGCGCTGCCGTTCGAGGTCGACGACTACGCGAAGGTCGGCGAAGAGGCGCGCATGACCTACCGCTATCTCGATCTCCGCCGCCCGCAGATGCAGAGGAACCTGGCGACGCGCCACCGCGTCGTCCACGCGATCCGCGAAACGATGGACAAGCACGGCTTTCTCGAGATCGAAACGCCGATCCTGGCGAAATCGACGCCCGAGGGCGCGCGCGACTACCTGGTGCCGTCGCGGGTGCATTGGGGCAGCTATTACGCGCTGCCGCAGAGCCCGCAGATTTTCAAGCAGCTGTGCATGATCGGCGGCCTTGACCGCTATTACCAGATCGCGCGCTGCTTCCGCGACGAGGATCTCCGCGCCGACCGCCAACCGGAATTCACCCAGCTCGACCTCGAGATGAGCTTCGCCGACGAGGAGGACGTGTTCCGCGTCTGCGAGGACGCCATGACGGCCGCCTTCAAGGCCGGCATCGGCGTCGACATCCAGAGTCCCTTTCCGCGCATGAGCCACGCCGAGGCGATGGCGAAATACGGCTGCGACAAGCCCGACCTCCGCTTCGGCCTCGAGCTGCACGACCTCACCGACCTTGTCCGCGAGGTGGAATTCAAGGTCTTCCGCATGGCGGTGGAGCAGGGCGGCATCGTCAAGGGCATCGCCATCCCGGGCGGGGAGGCGTTCAGCCGCCGCGATCTCGACGTCGAACTGCTCGACATCGCCAAGCCCTACGGCGCCAGGGGCCTGGCGTGGGTCAAGATCGCCGCCGGCGGCGAGTATGCGGGGGCGCCGGTGAAATTCTTCAGGAAGGAACAGCTTGACGCCATCGCCGGGCGCCTTGGCGCCAAACCCGGCGACGCGATGGCGTTCTCCGCCGACACGGCGCGGGTGGCGAACGCGAGCCTGGCGGCGGTGCGCAATTTCCTCGGCCAGGTGAAGCTCGGCCTCGCCAAGCCGGACGATTTCAAGTTCACCTGGGTCACCGAATTCCCCGCCTTCGAGTGGAGCCTCGAGGACAGGCGCTGGCAGTCGTCGCACCATCCCTTCACCTCCATTCACCCGGACGACGTGGAGTTCATGCTGTCGGCCGGCCTCGACGCCGACAGCGGTCTCGGCCGGGTGCGTTCCGCCGCCTACGACCTGGTCCTGAACGGCACGGAAACAGCCTCCGGCTCGGTTCGCATCCACGACTCCCGGTTGCAGCGGAAGGTGTTCCAGGTGCTCAATCTTTCCGAGGAGCAGATCAAGGAGCGCTTCGGCTTCTTCACGGACGCGCTCCGCTACGGCACGCCGCCGCACGCCGGGATAGCGCCCGGCATCGACCGCATCGTCGCCATGATGCTTGGCTACGACAACATTCGCGAAGTCGTCGCCTTCCCGAAGAACGCCAAGGCGGTGGATCTGATGAGCGACGCCCCCGGCCGCGTCGACGCCAGGCAGCTGCGGGAGCTCGGAATCAGGAATGCGGAGGGGCCGTCCTGAATGCGCCAACCATCGAACGGTCGGCTGTTCTCGCGCGGGACGGCTCTTTGCCGATGCCGTCCGCGGTCCGGAGTTGCGCTTCCCCCGACCGTGCGCGGCCATGAAGCGGCCGGGGGAAGCGGATGCGGAACGGGACGCCCCCCACATCCCCCGTTTTCGCGATTTCGGGCCGTTCCCGGCATGGCACCGCTCCAGGCGCGGGAAACGGCGTTCCGTTCGAAAAACGCCGCCATCCTCCGGGCGGTTGCGGAGGGAAGCCGATGTCGGCATACCCGGGCTCTCGGAGACCTTCAATCCGATAATCCGATGGGACGCGACCAATGACCACCATCTTTCCCTTTCGGGGCTGGCGCTACGATCCGGGCAAAGTGAATCCCGGCGACGTTGTCGCCCCCCCCTACGACGTGATCGACGCCGAGGAGCAGAAGGCGCTGTACGCCAGGAACGATCGGAACGTCGTCCGGCTTACCTTCGGCTTCGTCCACGCCGGCGACGGCGAGCGCGACAACCGGTACGCCCGCGCCGCGACTCATCTCGACGCGTGGCGCGAGGAGGGGCTTTTCCTGCAGGACAAGCCGGCGGTGTATCTCTACGAACAGACCTTCGACCACGGCGGCGGGACCTTTACCCGGCGCGGTTTTTTCGCCAGGCTTCGCCTTTCCGACTGGGGCGAGGGGGGGGTGTATCCGCACGAGAAGACGCTCTCCGGGCCGAAGCGGGACCGGCTCGACCTGATGCGCGCCACCCGGGGCGATCTGGAGCCGATCTTCGGGCTTTTGGGCGATCCGGACGGCGCCGTATCAGGGACGCTCGCCTCGCTCGTCGACTACGAACCATGCCTCGACGTGAATCGGGAGGGGGTTGAAAACCGCATGTGGGTGGTGGACGACGGGGAGCGCCTGCATCGCCTGCTGTCCCTCATGCCGAATCCGGAGATCTTCATCGCCGACGGCCATCACCGTTACGAAACGGCGCTGGCGTACCGGAACGAGGTCCGCGCCAAAATGCGGGAGGCGGGGCAGCCGCAGCCGCCGCCCGGCGACATGGATTCCGATTACATCATGATGTTCATCGTCCCGGACAGCGATCCCGGGCTCGTCATCTGGCCCACGCACCGCCTTGTCCATGGCCTCGCTGATTTCGGACCGGAAGAATTCCTCCGCCGCGCCGGGGAGCATTTTCTCGTGTCGCCGGTCGGCAAAGACGAATTGCCGGCCGAGCTGGCCGCCTACGAGCTTCCCTGCTTCGGCGTCGCCCTCGGCGACGATCTGTACATTTTGCGGCTGAAAAACAGGCGGGCGATGAACGACCGCCACCCCGACGCCGCGGACGCCTGGCGGACGCTGGATGTCGCCGTGCTGCATTCCCTTGTCATGAACGACATTCTCGGAATCGACGAGGGGAAGCTGCTTCGCAAAGAGAATATATATTATTCGAAGAGCTACGGCGAGACGCTCGACGCCGTCCGTTCCGGCCGCGATGGCGTCCAATGCGGCTTCGTGTTGCGTGAAACGCCGATGCGGCAGGTCAGGGACATCGCGGAGGCGGGCGCCGTCATGCCGCAGAAGTCGACGTATTTTTATCCCAAGCCGCTCTCCGGGACGGTCTTCTATTTCTTCTGGTAGCCCGGCGGGACGGGGCGGAGGTTTCTCGAGTGCGCAAGCCCGTGTCGACATTGTTCCTGGCGGCGCTGTGCCTGACCGCCTGCGCCGGCGCGCTTCCGGCGCTCGAATCGCCCGAGGACGCGCAAAAATACGAAGCGTGCATGCGTGAGGGGATTGAAATCCTCCGCTCCGGCAACCGCGACGAAAGCGCCCGGGCATTGGCGCGCTTCAAGCACGCGCTCAAGCTCAGGCCGGAGAGCGCCGAGGCGTATTACTGGATCGCGCTCACCTATTCGGATCAGAACAATTTTCCCCCGGCGGCCAACAACGCCAAGGATGCCACGATATACGACGACAAATTCGCCAACGCCTGGCTCCTGTGGGGCCAGGCGCTCATGTACATGAGCCAGTGGCGCGACGCGCTGGAAAAGCTCGAAACCGCGGCGCGGCTCGATCCGGAAAACCCGATCACGCAATACAATCTCGGCCGCGTTCACTTCCACGGCTTCGGCGATCCGGACGCCGCCCTGCCCAAATTCCGCTCCGTCTGGCAGATGAGCCAGCGCCTGCGCCGCGAGCATCCCGAGGCGGCGGCGCTTGTCGTTCAGGCGCGCCTGTACATGGGATACTGCGAATCCGATCGCGGACGCTGGGAAAACGCGATCAACGCCTTCCGCGACGTGCTGGCCGACGTCGGCTCGAATTACGACGCCGCCCTGCGCCTCGCCATCGCCTACCGCAACAGCGGCCGCCCCGCCGAATGCCAGCAGATTCTCCTCAACCTGGTGAACGTCGTCCCGGTCGACAGTCCCTCGAACCGCCGCACGCTGGCGGAGACGCACCTCCACCTCGCCCACCTGTATCTCAGGGATCCCGGCCTGCGAAACGGCGAACTG
Organism: Planctomycetota bacterium; assembly: GCA_031254915.1. Classification (GTDB taxonomy): domain Bacteria; phylum Planctomycetota; class SZUA-567; order SZUA-567; family SZUA-567; genus JAIRTL01. The sequence continues at coordinate 10,907 of JAIRTL010000059.1, read as the reverse complement.
GCGATAGATCATCTCAAACTGTTCATTTCCTTCGTCGGCGACGCGCATCCCATGCTCGAAGCGGCGAGGGAGTACGTCGCGGCGCGGGAAATTTTCGACTGAACGGTCGACCGGCCGGCCGATCACGGCGCCGCGTCGCCGGACCACGGTTCTTCCGCCTCGGGGCTGCCGCCGTGGAGGAGCCGGTAATGCCCGGGCGTCTCCCCGATTTTGCCCTTGAACTGGCGGTTGAAATAGTACGCGCTGGAAAAACCGCACAATTCCGCAATGTTTCCCACCGGCAAATTGGTCATGCAGAGGTAATACTCGGCCTTCGCGAGGCGCATGCGGATAAGGTCGTCGATGGGATTGACGCCGTAGAATTCGCGGTACAGGCTGCTGAAGCGCGACGTGGACAGATACGCCTGCGCCGCCATTTCGCGCAGCGTCCACGGCTCGACGCAACGATCCCTCAATTTCTCCCGCAACCCGTCAAACACCTCCTTCAGTTCCGCGCTTCTGGGCGACTTGATCCGCACCGATATTCCCGCCATCGACCTGGCCGCCTCGACGAAAAAGCGCATCGCCGCCGAAGCGGCCATAAGCCGCCAGTGGCGCGGCCTCGACATGATTTCCCGCGTAAAAAGATTGAGGAGCGGTTCCACAAAAGAGTCGTCGCGAAGGCGGATCGCCTGGTTGAGGGGGATCCCGCAATCGTCGAGCAGGCGGGCCGCGTCCGCGCCATGAAAATGGAACCATGTGTTGCCGAAGGGGTTGTACGCGTCACTGCCGAACCACTGCGGATCGTCCGGACGGAAGACGATGCAGCCGCCCGGTTTTTCCGTCGCCTCGACGCCGTTGACGCGCATACGGCACGGCGTAAGCCACTGCATGTAGGCGAAATCGCCCGAACCGCGCGGCCGGTCGACGAGAAATCCCGCCGGGTGGAACCACCGGATGCCGACGCTTTTGATTTCAATCCCTGGCGGGCGCCCTGATCTCGACGAGGCGTTTTTGGACATTGTCGTCCCTTTGGCGCGTCTTTGGGAAGAGGGTGCGATATAGTGCAAAAGTTCAGAGGTATCGTCCATTGTCCTTTCGCGACGAATGCATCATAATCCTTCGTCACGGGAGTACAACCGAAAAGCATGAACAGACAAAAAGAGGCTCCGGCCGTTTTTCTCCCCGTCAACAATCCCGCGGGAGGGTGAACCGTGGAAAAACGCGACGTCGTCCGCGCGGTGCTCGAGGGGAAAAAGCCCCCGTACGTTCCCTGGCATTACAGCTTCACCGTCGAGATCGAGGATGCGCTCCTCGCGCGGTACGGATCGCGCGACGCGCTGGACCGCGCCGTCCAGAACCATATCGTCGGGCTGGGAAGCGATATCGGGTTTTTCGAAGACCTCGGCGACGATCGCTTCCGCGATGCGTTCGGCGTTGTCTGGGACCGCCGGGTGGACAAGGACATAGGAATAGTCGCCGGGACCATCCTCGAGGAGCCGACGTTGTCTGGCTACACCTTCCCCGATCCCGCCGACAAGCGCTTTTTTGAGGATATCCCCTCCCTGCTCGAACGGCATCCCGACCGCTGGCGGCTTTTCAGGCTTGGATTCTCGCTATACGAACGGGCCTGGACGCTGCGCGGCATGGAAAACCTGATGGTGGACTTCTACGAAAACCCCGAATTCGTCCGGGAGCTTTTCGACGCCATCTGCGACTACAACCTCCGCCAGGTCGACGAGGCGCTCAAGTACGACATCGACGCCGTGTATTTCGGCGACGACTGGGGCATGCAGACCGGGCTTCAGATGGGGCCCGCGCTCTGGCGCGAATTCATCAAGCCGGTGCTCAAGCGCATGTACGGCAGGGTGAGGGATGCGGGGAAAAAGGTCATGATCCATTCCTGCGGCAAGGTGGACGAACTGTTCGACGACCTGATCGAAATCGGTCTCGATTGCTTCAATCCCTTCCAGCCGGAGGTTATGGATGTGTTCGCGCTTCTAGACGGCTATCGCGGCAGGCTGGCGTTTCACGGCGGCCTGTCCACGCAACGCACCCTCCCGTACGGCGCGCGAGCCGACGTGCGGGCGGAAACGTCCCGGCTTCTCGCCGCCGGGCGCGAGGGCGGGTTCATTCTTTCGCCGTCGCACGCGGTGGAAGGGGATGTTCCGCTCGGGAACGTGCTCGAATTCATCGCCGTCGCCCAGGAGCAGGACGGTGCGCCGAAAGGCGCGTAGCCGCGATTTCAACGCCGCGTGTGACGGCGTGTCCGCATTATTCGAGGAGATGCAATGATTCGCAAAATTCTGGCGTCGGCGGCGGCATGCGCCCTCTCCATGACGGCCATGGCCGTCTCCGGCGAGAAGATCGTGGTTGGTTTTTCGCAGATCGGCGCGGAAAGCGCCTGGCGCACGGCGGAGACGATTTCCATCAAAACGGAGGCGGAAAAACGCGGCATCGAGCTCATTTTCTCCGACGCGCAGCAGAAGCAGGAAAACCAGATCAAGGCGCTCCGGAACTTCATCGCCATGGACGTCGACGTCATCGGTCTGGCGCCGGTGGTGGAGTCCGGCTGGGAACCGGTGCTCAGGGAAGTGCAGGAGGCCGGCATTCCGGTGATTCTCGTCGACCGCAAGGTGAACGTGTCGGATGAATCGTTGTATGAATCGTACCTTGGGCCGAACGTCATCGAGGAAGGGCGAAACGCCGCCCGCTGGCTCGCCGAACGCATGAACGGCAAGGCGAACATCGTCGAGCTTCAGGGAACGGTCGGATCCGCGCCGGCGATCGAGCGCAAGCAGGGTTTCGAGGGCGTCATCGCCGACTATCCCGGCATGAGGATCGTCATGTCGCAAAGCGGCGACTTCACCCGCGCCAAAGGCAAGGAAGTGATGGAGCAGTGGGTCAAGTCCCCCGACTTCAGGAGCGTCGACGCCATCTTCGCCCACAACGACGATATGGCGCTTGGCGCCGTGCAGGCGCTCGAGGAAAGCGGCTTCCGCCCCGGCAAGGATATCGTCATCGTCTCCATCGACGGCGTTCGCGACGCGTTTGTGGCGATGGTCGACGGGAAGCTGAACTGCACCGTCGAGTGCAATCCGCTGCTTGGCCCCCAATTCTTCAATCTGGTCGAGAAGCTCGCCGCAGGCGGGTCCATCCCGCGCTGGGAAGAGTCGTTCGAGGACGTGTACGACGAAACGGTCGCGGCGAAGGCGTTGCCTGAACGCCTGTATTGACCCCGCGCCGCCGCCGGCGGCGGGCCGGGGGGGGCGTGGACTGAACGGCGTGAAACGCGCCATCCTGTCCGGAGCGGATGATCCGAGCGGATCTCCGCTCCGTGTGTTTTTGCGGAGCCGCCGATATCCGGCGGCAATCACCCTTTCACGATGCGAAGCATGTCCGCTTCGTCGATAATGTCCACGCCGAGCTCCCGCGCCTTCCCGAGTTTGCTTCCGGGATCGCTTCCGGCGACCAGGTAGTCGACCTTTCCGCTGACGCCGCCGGCGACGAGCCCGCCAGCCGCCTCGATGAGCCGCTTCGCCTCGGCGCGCCCGAGGTTGGGAAGCGTTCCGGTGAGGACGAACACCCTGCCCGCCGCGCCGCCGGCTTCCGGGGCCGAGGCGTCTTCCATCACGACGCCGGCGCCGCGAAGGCGGTCGAGAATTTCCCTGTGGCCGGGATCGTCGAGAAAGGCGCGCAACGATGCCGCCGCGACCGGTCCCAGCGTCCTTTTCACCGACGACGCCCCCATCTCCACCAGCGCCAATTCGTCCGGCCCCGCCTTCCTGAGCCTGTCCAGGGAACCGAACGCCCGCGCCGCCGCCTCGCATTTCTTCCTCGCGAATCCGGGAATGCGGAGCGATTCGAGATATTCCGCCAGACCTTCCCCGCTTTTGACGCGGGCCGCGTCCCCGTCCGGAACGTCGGCCAGGCGCTTCGCGAGCTCGTTTGCCGCCTTGGCTCCCAGCGTCCGGTATGCCGTGGACTCCCCCATGGGCACGGCGGAAATCTCGTCCTCGCGGGCGTCGGCGAGCGCGTCGAGGCTCTTGAAGCGGCGGGCGAGGACCTGCGCCGCCGTTTCGCCGACGTCGGGAATGGACAAAGCGAAAAGCAGCTTCGCCAGGCCGCGCCCTTTGGAACGCTCGATGGCGGCGAGCAGGTTTTCCGCCATTTTGGTCGGTTCGCCGCCGCCTTCCGCGAGCTCCCGTCCCTCCTTCGTCATGGGCATGAGGCAGCCGCGCGTGAGGCGGTAAATGTCGGCGGCGTTCGCGATCAGGGAATGGTCGAGCAGCCAGGATACGACGGACGGCCCCATGCCTTCGATGTCCATGGCGTCCCGGGACGCGAAGTGGACGATCTTCGCCAATCGCTTCGCGGGGCAGGCGGGGTTCGGGCAGAAGCGGAGCACGACGGTCCTGCCGTCGGGTCCCCTGTTCCCGGTGGTGGACGATTCGGCATGGCAGGACGGGCATTCGGTCGGCATGATGAACGGCTCGGCGTTCCCCGGGCGCCCGGCCGTCATCACCCCGGCGATCTGGGGAATGATTTCACCCGCCTTTTCCACCAGCACACGGTCGCCGATGCGGACGTCGCGCTCGCGTATGTAGCTTTCATTATGCAGGCTGGCATGGGTTATGGTGGACCCCGAGAGGGTGACGGGCGCGAGGTCGGCGACAGGCGTCAACCGGCCGAGTTTTCCGACCTGGACGCGAATGCCCTCCACCGTCGTTTCGGCGCGGTCGGGCCGGAACTTGTACGCCACCGCCCAATTGGGCGATCTCGAGCCGAGGCCGAGCGTCTCCTGGTGCGCGAAGGAGTCGACCTTGACGACCAGGCCGTCCGTGCCGTACTGAAGGGCGTGGCGCTTGAGGTCCATTTCGTCCCGGAAAGCGAGGATTTCGTCCGCGTTCGAGCACGTTCTGCGGAGCGGATTGACCGGCAGCCCCCAGCCTTCAAGCCGGAGGAGGGCGTCCGCCTGGCCGTTCGCCCCGATGTCCCCGGCGCCGGCGATCTGGTAGAAGAAGCAGTCCAGGCCGCGCCCGGCGACGATGGACGGATCGAGGAGCTTCAGCGTCCCCGCCGCCGCGTTCCTCGGGTTGGCGAAAACGCGTTCGGCGCCGCGCTCCTCCTGTTCCTCCACAAGGCGCGCGAAAGCGGGAGCGGGGAGATAGATTTCGCCCCTGACCTCGACATCGCCGCCGGGAAACGGCTTCGCCAGGCTTTTGGGAAGTTTTTCCACCGCCTTGAGGTTGCCGGTGATGTCCTCGCCCGTCGTCCCGTCGCCCCGCGTCGCGCCGAGGCGAAACGCGCCGTCCCGGTAGAAGACGGCCAGCGCGACGCCGTCGATTTTCAACTCCACGACAAAGCGCGGCGCGTCGGGGGCGCCGGCCTCGCGAAGCGCGCCTTCCACGCGGCCGACGAATTTGCGGATCTCTTCGGACGAATAGGTATTGGCGATGGACAGCATCGGCACGGCGTGGCGATGCGGCGCAAACGCCTCCTTCTTCGACGGCTTTCGCGCGGGCGCGCCGACGCGGCGCGTGGGGCTGTCCGGCGCGTCGAGCTCCGGGTGCTCCCGTTCCAGCCGCGCCAACTCGGCGAGAAGCGCGTCGTAGCGGTCGTCCGTCAACTCGGGTGCGGCCTGGTTGTAATACAGCTCGTTGGCGCGGTTGATCCGGCCGCGCAGTTCGCGGACGCGCTCGCGGGCCTTCGCGTCGGCTGGTTCGGGGAGGTCGTCGAAGAGCGGCATGATGCGGGATCCCACGGCGTTTTCGCGAACAGACTGCTCGCGGTTCGGAGTTGCGATTCCCTCGGCTGTGCGCGGCCATGGAACGGCCCGGGGAAACGAAGGCGGAACAGGGCAGCCCCCGTCCCCCATGTTCGCAATTCCGGGCCGTATCCGGTGCAGCCGACCCTTCCCCGGCGCGTTTCGCTTCGGTGCGCTTGCGCCCGAAAACGCAACGGAAGGGCCTGCTCCCCCAAAAAACGCGCTATCGAAACAAGGCCACGAACACGGCGGCCAAAATGACCAGCAGCAAGGTCGTCTTGGCCGCCACGTCGGCGATGACGTCGGATGCAGTATCCGTTATCTGGTCGTAGTCGATCCTGATCGGCGGCCGCGGATGCGCTTCCTCGACGATATGGGGGCCGGCGATGGCGCAAATCATGCCGATGAAACCAAGGATCATGCCGATGACGCCGCACAAGACGGCTTTCGGGCGCCGGGACGACGCCTGCCCGGGCTCACGCGTTTCGGGCGTGCATTCCGTCGGCTCCATTGGCGCGCTCCCCATGGCCGGGCGAACTTCTCACGCAATCCGCACGACCGCGTAGCTCTTCTTTCCCTTGCGGACGACGAGGGCGCCGGCGCTGGCGAGATGCGCCTGGTTGACGACAAGGTCGGCGCTCTCCACCGGCCGATTGTTGATGTAGCAGCCGCGCTGCCCGATCGAGCGGCGGACGTCGTTCTTGCCTTTCCACAGCGGCGTCGAGGCGAGAAGGTCGACGACGTTCACCCCCTCCTCGAGCGACTTGCGCGCCAGGTCCACCTTGGGCACCTCGCTGAAAATCGCCTCGAGATCGGCGTCGGAGACGCCGGCCACCTCGGCGCCGAAGAAAATGTCGGTGGCTTTTTCCGCCATCGCCAGGCCTTCGGGGCCGTGGACGAATTTCACCACTTCCGACGCGAGGCGCCGCTGGGCTTCGCGCTTTTCCGGGCGTTCGCGCACCTCCGCCTCCAGCCGGGCGATGTCGTCGAGGGAAAGGAAGGTGAAGTATTTGAGGTAATTGACGACGCAGACGTCCTCGGCGTTCATGAGGAACTGGTACATCTGGTATGGACTGCTGATCGCGGGATCGAGGTAGACGGCGCCGCCGAGCGATTTGCCGAACTTGCGGCCCTGGGAATCGGTGACCAGCGGAATCACCATGCCAAACGCCCGCGCCGCCTCGACGCGGCGGATCAGGTCGATGCCGGCGGTGATGTTCCCCCACTGGTCGCCGCCGCCGCACTGCAGCTTGACGCCGAAATTCCGGAACAGGTGGAGGAAGTCGTAGGCCTGAAGGACCTGGTAGGTGAATTCCGTGTAGCTGACGCCGTCCTCCGATTCCATGCGCCGCTTCACCGATTCGCGGGCGAGCATTTCGCCGACCCGGAACCGCCTGCCGACGTCGCGGAGAAAATCGATGAGGTTGAACCTGGACAGCCAGTCGTTGTTGTTGACGAGGATGGCGCCGTTGCCGCCGCGGCTGAAGTCGATGAGGTTTTCCAGCTGGCGGCGGATGGCGACGACGTTTTTCTCCACCGTTTCCCCGTCGAGCAGATTGCGTTCGGTGCTGCGGCCCGACGGGTCGCCGATGGCGCCGGTCGCGCCGCCGACCAGAACCACCGGACGGTGGCCCATCATTTGCAGTCGGCGCATGGTCGCGATCGCGAACAGGTTGCCGATCTGGAGGCTTTTGAAGGAAGGGTCGTACCCGCAATAGAAGGACACCATTTCCTTTTCAAGCAGATCCCCAAGCGCCGGATCCGACACATCGCCGACAATGCCCCGTTCCCGCAACGCCTCCAGAGTTTTCATCGATACTCCTCTGTTTCCCTGCATAAAACCGCGCGCGACGACCGGGCCGCCCGCCGCGCCAGGGCGCGGCATGCGCCGCGCGGCGCGGAATTGCGACAATGGGGGACGGGGGTCGCCCCATCCCGCGCCCGCTTCCCGGGCGCATCGCCCGCCGCGCACGGTCCGGGAAATCGCAATTCCAAGGCGCCGACAGTATGATCAAGCCCGGGAAGGGGGCAAGGGCATCGCCCATGCGCCCGCGCCGCCGTCTTTCCGACAGCCCCCTACGACGCCTCGGCGGGATCCGCTTCCGGTTCCGAAAAATCGACCGGCAGGCGGGTGGTGAGCGGATTCACGAAACGGCAGAACACGCCCTTCGGGCAGGCGGACGAGTTCTGGCAGCGGACCGGCGTCGGCGCCGGATTTTTTTGACGGCTTTTCTTCTGGCGCAAAAACAGTATTTCGACAAAAGCGTCCTGTATATCGCAGTGGCCGCGTTTACGGTCGAACAATTCCATCAGGCTCTCCAAACAGGCGCGCGTCCGGCCGCTGGCCGGGCGGGCGTTTTCGGATTCGGCGGATTTCCCCCACGCCAACGAAAGAAGTTGGTTGACAGCAATTACTCTATTGTTTTCATCGGCGGCCGCAAGGGGAATTTCCGGTTTTTTTCGCCGGCGGGGATGCCGCGAACGCCGGGCGGCCGTTTTTCTCGCGCGCCCCGCCGGCCCGGTCTGCGTGTGATACAGTATGGGCGACTTTCTTCGTCGCCGCTTGCGCGGAGCGTTCCGGGGGAAAAACGAAAGACCATCCGGCGGCATGTGCATGCGGCGCATCACCAATTTCGCGCATATCGGAAAACCCGGTATGGAATGCATCCCGTCGCCATGACAGCGGCCGGATACGCGGCGCGCGTCCGGTCGAGGGACGAAAAATCGTCGAAAATCCGCAGCGATGAATTCAACTTGCATCGGATGAACGGGTTAATGTCGTCGCGACAAATCAACGAGATGGGAAAATGCGCGCCGTGGGCGTTTGAAGCGCGATTTCGTGTGAAAACGCCGTGGTTTCGACGCATGCCCGGCGAAGGCAGGGACGAAAATATACGGGTCTATACATGAAAAATAAACGTGATCAGGGAAAATGCGAAGCCAACGAAAAGCAAAAAGAAACAAAATGGATGATTGAATCGGGCATGGAAATTGGCTATAGTTCATCGTGGAAACACAAGGTCATTATCGACCGTCGCGGCAAAACGCTTTAGCGCTTTTTTTGAAAAAATAAAAAAAGCCATCACGCCGCGACTGTCGAAAGCGACAGGCTGCGATTTTGTGTTGCATATGCGGCCCAAAAAAGTTTGTGCGCACTCTTCGGCGGCGGGGCGGTAGTCAAGGTATGCCCGACAACCAGCCAACCGTTTGCGGAACATGCCCACAAACATGCATGACATTCTGGTTTTACGCAAGGACGCGTACGAACCCAACCGGACCTTCAGGCCGGCGACCTGGCATGGATGCCAGTGCTTCGTCGACGCCGCGGAACTCCGGTCCGGAGATTCGTCGCGTCTTTTTTTTTGCTCCCCGCCCTATGCGGCATGGACCGGCCATGCGTATAACGGGGCTGAGCTTCCGGAACTATCCACCATGCCTTCCGGCTTCGCCGACGGCGTGTGGGCTTTGTGTACCGACAACCGAGATGAACACCTTGCTTCGCTTTCGGAAGTACCGAAATCGCGACCAGGGGAGGTGTGCCCCGATGGAATGCTTTTGCGCTCTTCCCGCTCCTTCGGCGAGGCGACGGCGCTGATTTTCCGGCGGAGGTGTACATGCACGGCCGAAATGCAAGCGCGTGACCAAACAAGGCAACGACAGGCGAAACACGTAAAATACATGACCCGGTACGGCAACGGGATACTATTACGGGAGTTGCTTTTCCTTTTTTTGAAAACGGAGACAGCCAGCCATCGCCAATGACTGAATGACGTACCCCACATCGGCAAAAACCGCAGGGAGGCGGCAAAATCCACCACGGCGAAGAACGCCCACAAACCCCAGGCAGGGATGCCTGGCCAAGGGCGCGGGTCGACGCCGGTGATTCATGGATTTGCCGCTTTTTTGTCTCCTGTCGCGCGCATCCGATATTGTCGGACGCCTGGTGGGGTTTATTGTCTCCCGATTACCGATAAAACAACCGCATACGCATACAAGGAACCATAAACGGAGGACCGCCTATAGCCCAACAATAATGGAACAAACCTCAACCGCAAGCAATAAACCCCTTTTCGCCAGGACGCAAGGATTTCCCGAGTAATGGCTGAAAGGAGGTTCCCGGGTCCTATCTGATGAGATATCAGCCATAGACAGGGGTTTTGTCGAATTATCGGGCGCTATATTAGCGGACGTATGCCGCATTGTCAATACATAATTTTATTTTTTCTGCATAGAGAGTCCCTGATTGAGAAGGGGAGGCATCATGACCAAGGATTGGGGAATGGCGGACCGGTCCGGGGGGACCGAATACGCTGTCCGCGAGGCCGGGCGGACGCCCGCCGGGATCGACTTCACAAAAGCCCTGCTGCTGACTGTCCTCGCGATGCTGATGATGGCTGGTGGGGTGTGGGCGGCAACACCGCCATTACCAGCGGCAATACCACCAGTGAACGTTGAGTACAATTCTTCGACCGATGCTTATCAAGCCTATCAAGATAGAGATGGAAGACTGCCGAATGACACCCTATGGCTTTATAACACTGATAACCTTGATACAACAAATACTGCGGAGGCATATCGAATCGACAATGGTCAGCTATTCAGGACCAGGACGAGATGGAGTTGGAGTGTCATTGAAACCAATGGTACCCAAAATCGATATAGAGCAGACTGGATAGACACAATTTGGGAACTAATGCCATGGGAGGATGTGATCAATGTAACGAACGATGATAGAAATCCTGATGTCCCGGATGCTGATTGGTCGTACGGCAATGCGGAAGGCACCAATTCCACATCGGTATTTCCCAAAGGAAGCGGGAACACGCTCAACTTGAGTGGGCGGGGAACCGTGAGCGGGACGCTGGATTTGTTCGACGACGATGTCAATCCCAATACCGTCCGTTTCGGCATAGTTCAGGATGTCTACCCTGTTTTTGACAGGCCCGACGCGGTAAGCGATGGGGATTATTACACCGCCACCGTTTTGGGCACTTTCCAGCATGGTGGAGGCAGTATTTCCGGAACCGGAACGTTGCGTATGGGTTACGGCACGGTGGAGATGTACGGCGGAGAAATCTCCAGTTCCGGAATTCTCGATGCCACGACCGACGCTTTAGTCACTCCCACAATAATTGGCGCTACGGTATTTGCACCAGCAACC
>JAIRTL010000137.1 GCA_031254915.1 Planctomycetota bacterium | reverse complement strand
ATCGCCTGGCGTCCGATGGCGATGACGCGCGTTTCGTCGAGCGGCGCTTCGCGGGCGATGAGCGCGCTGAGGGTGTCGCCGTCGACGAACTCCATGACCAGAAAGTAGCGCGAGTCGAGCTCGCCGAAATCGATGGCGCCGACGATGTTCGGATGGTTGAGCCGCGCCGAGGCGCGCGCCTCCTTGAGGAAGCGGTCGACGAATTCCGGATCGGCGGCGAAAGCGGGCGAGAGGATCTTGAGCGCCACCCGCCGGGCCATGGAAAGCTGTTCGGCCAGATACACCGACGACATCGTTCCCCGCCCGAGGAGGCGGATCATGCGATAGCTCCCCTCCAGTCCGGCGCCGCGCTTGGCGGATCCGGAGCCGGTGACGATGATGGGGGCGTTGTCGATCCGAGCGTCGGCCATTCGCATGCGAACCCGCTGAAAGAATTCCCGCTTCCCACTTACGAAAAAAGGTCTCCCCAGCGCGGCTTCCGGTGTTTGCGGACCGCTTCGCGCGCCAGTTCGTCCAGGCGGTCGACGATGCGTCGCGTCGCGCCCTTTTTCGCGAGAAGCGCCTCCCTGCCCCGGGCGGCCATCGCCCGCGCCCCTTCGGGATCGGAGAGGAGCGCGTAGAACGCGTCGGCCAGATCCTCCGCCTTTTCCACGATGCGGATGCCGTCGGCGTCCGCGAGGACGGCGGCGGGTTCCGCGAAGTTCCACAGGTGCGGGCCGGCGACGGTGGGCTTCGCCAGGCCGCACGGCTCCATGATGTTCTGGCCGCCGTGTTTGGCGATCGTGCCGCCGACGAACACCAGATCGGCGGCGGCGTAGATTTTCGCCAACTCGCCCATGACGTCGCCGACGACGATTTCGGGGACCGCGGAGGGGTCGGAGCCGAGGCTGCTCCGGAGGACGGCGGGGCCGAACCTTTTCGCCGTTTCCATCGCTTCCGGCAAGCGCTCCGGATGGCGCGGGACAAGGACCACCCTCGCCTTCGCCGCGCCGCGTTCCGACGCGGCGTTCACCGCTTCGAGGACAGCCTTTTCCTCGCCGGGGTGGGTGCTGCCGGCGACGAGAAGCGGCCGGTCGGGGCAGAGGTGGCAGCCGAAGAGCGCGCGCCATTCCGTCTCGGGGCCGATCTCGGACGGGACGGCGTCGTACTTCACCGAGCCGAGAATTTCGACGCGGTCGTCGGGGACGCCGATCGCCCGCAGGCGTTCGGCGTATTCGACCGTTTGCGGGTACCATTCGCGGACCGCCTTCGCCATGGAGGCGGCGACGCGCGGCACCCTGGCGAGGCGCTTCACCGAGCGCTCGGTGATTCTCGCGTTGGCGACGACGACGGGAATTTCCCGCCGCTCCGTCTCGGCGAGGAAATTCGGCCAGATTTCCAGTTCGACGAGGACGACGAGGTTCGGCCTGACCCGGTCGAGGGCGCGCTTCACCATCCACGAGAAGTCGAGCGGATAATAGAAGACGTTCTCGGCGCCGAATGCTTCCTCGGCGATCCTGCGGCCGGTCGGGGTGGTGGTCGAAATCTTGACCTCCCAGAGCGGGTTGTCGGCCATGAACAGCTTCACCAGGCCCTTGGCGGCGACGACCTCGCCGACGCTCACCGCATGCACCCACAGGCACGGCGGCTCGTAGTGCGGGTCGTCCCGGTCGCGGCCGACGACGCGGGTCACGGCCGAGCGGAAGCGGTCCGGGACGCGGCCGAGCTTTTCGCCGCATCTCGGGCCGTAGCGCCCGGTGACGTGCCGGTGCCACAGGTAGTGGGGGCCGATCGTGAGGCCGTAGACGGCGTCGAGGAAATTAGCCATCGTTTATTTGCGTCCGTGGCATTTCTTGTACTTTTTGCCGCTGCCGCACGGGCAGGGGTCGTTGGGGCCTATTTTCGGGCCCGCGTTCTTGATCGGTTCGCGGTGGCGTTCGCCGGCGTCGGCGCCGACCTGGTTGGCGCCGTCGGCGAAGGAGTCGAATTCCTGCTGCACCGCCTCCTTGACCTGCACCTTCTCCCGAATCCGCATTTCCTCGGCCGGGTTGACGCGCATCGCCAACTGCGCCGCCTCGTTCTCGAAGTTCTGCCACATCTCCTCGAACATCTCGAAGCCCTCGATCTTGTAACGCACCTTGGGGTCCTGCTGGGCGAAGCTCCGGAGATGGATGGCGTCCTTGAGGAGGTCCATCGCGTAGAGGTGGTCCATCCATTTGCGGTCGACCGTCTCGAGGAGGATCAGCTTTTCGATGACGCGCATGACGTCGTGGCCGAGGCGTTCCTCCTTCTTGCCGTAGGCGTCGGCGAGGGCGCCGTCGAGGTATTCCTTGAGCGCCTCGTCGGATCCCGCCTTTTCGGAGAGCCGCTTCAGTTCGCCCGCGTCGACGCCGGCGGCGAAGACGTCGCGCATCATCTCCTTGACGCCGTCCCAATCCCATTCGTCGGCCGGGCGCGCCAGTTCCTGGTCGACGCGGCGCGAGATGTGGTTCCCGCAGTATTCGAGCATCGACTCGCGGAGGTTCTCGCCCTCCACCCACTGCTGGCGGCGGCTGTAGACGACGAGGCGCTGCTCGTTCATGACCTGGTCGTACTCGAGGAGGTTCTTGCGGATCTCGAAGTTCCGTTCCTCGACCTTCCTTTGCGCGTTTTCCACCGTCCGGGAAACCATCTTCGACTCGATCGGCACGCCGTCCTTGAGGCCGGCCCACTGCATGAAGCGCTTGACCTTGTCGGCCGCGAACATGCGCATGGTGTCGTCCTCGAGCGAGAGGAAGAAGCGGCTCGAGCCGGGGTCGCCCTGGCGGCCGGAACGGCCGCGCAGCTGGTTGTCGATGCGCCGCGCCTCGTGGCGCTCGGTGCCGACGATGTGCAGGCCGCCCAGTTCCGCGACCTCGGTGGTGAGGCGCGGGCCGTAGAGGCCGAATTCCTTCCAGTGGCTTTCGAGCTCCTTGCGCCATTCGTCCGGCGTCTTGTCCCCGTATTCGACGTCCTTGAGCTTGCCTTCCGGGTAACGGAGATAGCGGTCGACCCACACCGGCAGGAGCGCCGCCATGAGCTCCTCCGCCGGCATGTCGGCGGAGACGCCCTTCTTCGGGGCGAGGCCGCGCTTCCGCCAGTGCTCAAGGAGCGCCGCCAGCCAATGGCGGCGGAGGATCCCGAGCTTCCTGTCTTCCGGGGTGGAATCGTCGATTTCCCCCTCCCGGCGCAACCGCTCCTCCAGCCTGCCGTCGTCGTGGCGGCCGAGCTTGATGTCGGTGCCGCGGCCGGCCATGTTGGTGGCGACGGTGACGGCGCCCATCTGGCCGGCGTCGGCGACGATCATCGCCTCGCGGGCGTGGTTCTTGGCGTTGAGGACCTCGTGCGGGATGCCGCGGCGCTTGAGCATTTCCGACAGCACTTCCGAGCGTTCGATCGAGACGGTGCCGATGAGCATCGGCTGGCCGGCGGCGTGGACCTCGGCGACGTGCTCGACGATCGCCTTGTACTTTTCCTCCAGCGTGCCGTAGATGAGGTCCGGGTGGTTGATGCGCCGGAGCGGACGGTTCGTCGGGACGGCGATGACGCCCAGATTGTAAATTTTGTCGAATTCCTTCGCCTCCGTCATGGCGGTGCCGGTCATGCCGGCGAGGCGCTCGTAGAGGCGGAAGAAATTCTGGTAGGTGATGGTGGCGACGGTCTGCGACTCCTCCTTTATCGACAGGTGCTCCTTCGCCTCCACCGCCTGGTGCAGCCCGTCCGACCAGCGCCGGCCCTCCATGACGCGGCCGGTGAACTCGTCGACGATGAACACTTCGCCGTCCTTGACGATGTAGTGGTGGTCCTTCTTGTAAAGGGAGTGGGCGCGCAGCGCGTTGTCGATGTAGTGCGGCATGTCGAGGTTTTCGCCGGAATAGATGTCCTGCATGCCCAGCAGCCGCAACGCCTGGTGCATGCCGCGTTCGGTGAGCTTGGCGGAGTGGTCGCGCTCGGAGTAGACGAAATCCCAGTCCTCCTCCGCCTGCATGCGCGCCTCCTCGCGCTGCGCGCCCTGCTTCATGATCTCCGCGATCCTGTCCTCGACCCGGTTCATTTCGCCGCCCCCGAGCTTGCGGGCGACGCGGTCGGCGAGGTAGTACTTGTCGACGGTCTGGTGGGTGGAGCCGGAGATGATCAAGGGCGTCCGCGCCTCGTCGACGAGGACCGAGTCCACCTCGTCGACGATCGCGTAGAAACGGTCGGCCTGGACCTGGTCCTCGTTCCTGACCTTCAGGTTGTCCCTGAGGTAATCGAACCCGAACTCGGAGTTGGTGCCGTAGACGATGTCGCTGCGGTAGATCGGGTAGCGTTCCGGGGAGTCCATGTACGACTGGATCGCCCCGACGTTCATGTCGAGGAACTCGAACAGCGGCCGGTTGTAATCGGCGTCGCGCTGGGCGAGGTAGTCGTTCACGGTCACGACGTGGACGCCGCGCGATACCGGGTGAATCATTTCCGGAGGCGAATACAGGGGGTCGGCGCCGTCCGGGAAGAGCGTGTCCATGAGCCGCCAGACCTCTTTGCCCTCCCCGTCGCGGTATCGCCCGTATGGTTTGAACGCCCACTTCTCCGGGTCGTCGCCCTGGAGCTCGCGCGCCTTTTCCGTCCAGGCGTCAGCCGGGCGGAGAGCGTTGAGGTAGCTGGGGAGCGTCGCCACCAGGGTCTTGCCCTCGCCCGTCACCATTTCGGCGATCCTGCCCTCGTGGAGCGCCACGCCGCCCAGGACCTGGACGTCGAAATGCGCGAAGAGGGGGATCTTGCCCTCGACCGGCTTGTAAACGAACCTGCCGTTTTCCATGGAGATTTCGTCGTATTTGGCGTCGATCATCCTGCCGCCGCCGAGCGTGCGGTGCGACGCCTCGCGCGCGACCGCGAACGCCTCGGGGAGGATGTCGTCCTCCGTCTCGCCGTTGACGAGCCGGCGGCGGAATTCGCCCGTCTTCGCCCTGATTTCGGCGTCGGAGAGCGTCCGGATGGTTTTCCACGCCTTGTCGACCTCGAGGACGCGCGGCCACAACCGCTTCAGTTCCCGGTCGTTCGCGGAACCGAAAAACACGGCGAAGACCCTGGACATGCCTTCAAGAATTGAATCGCTGATGGACATCACATGCTTTCCTAAAAAAAGAGGCGGCGCCCTCGGCGCTGGCCGGGCATCGTCCGACAAGGCCCCTCGCGTATGCACTTTCTGCAGATTATACGGCGCGGGGGTGGACAGTCAACGACAACCGAAGGGCGGCGCCGGAAAATGCAACGATTGTGCCGGACGCGGCGATACGCTATAATCCCCCCCACAGGAAAGGAACTCCATGACCGACGACGCGAAAACCGCTTCGGACGGCGGAAAGGAAGCCGCGGAGCCGGCGCGCAAGGGGTCGCCGTGGATCGCGTCCGGCCTTCTCGCGGCCGGAAGCTTCGCGCTCGCGTTCGCGCTCGCCTGGCACCTGTTCGGCCGGCCGCCGGCCGGGCCGGGGGCGCCGCCGGCCCGGGACATCGCCGTCGCGGAATTGGCGCCGTTCCTCGAGGCCGCGCGCGCCGGGGATTATCCGCGCATGGCGGAACTCGGGAGCGCCCTGTTCACCGAGGGGTCGCGGATCCTCGGCCGCGAGACGGCGCTTGACGGTTACGCCGTCGACGGTTTTCCGCCGCACCGGGTGTACGCGTTCTACGCCGCGCACAAGGACGGGGCCGTCTATCGGGTGTTGCTGACGCTCGACGCCGAGGACAGGGTGGCGTCCTTCCTCGCCGAGGACATGCCGGTGGTGGATTGAGGCTGGAGGATGGTATGACCTTTTTGGATGACGCGGTGCGCCAGGCGGAAAACGCGGTGGAGACGAAATTCCTCTTCCGCAAGCTCGGTCTGCCGTTCGATTTCGCCTCCGATCCGGAGGATTTCCCCTCGCGCGCCTTCGCCGTCTCCAAGGAGACGCGCGCCGGCGTCCCCAATCCGACCGGGCTCGGGACCGGCTTCGCCCATTCGTGCCGCAACCACGCGCTGCTCTTCGACGGCTATCTGGCGCGGATCGAGCTCGGCATCGAGTCCCCCACCGACGAAATGATCCTTGACCGGCTCATCGGCGGCCTTATCCGGCTCGCGACGGTGGCGCCGAAGTCGTTTCTTGTCGCCGGACTCGCCGTCGACGGGCGCGGCTTCTACGGCGCCGCCGACTGGCGCAACCACGCGGCCTGGAGCTTCGCCGCCTCCCGGGGCTATCTCACCGCCGCCATTTCGCCGGAAAGCCAGGAAAAATTCCGGTCCATCGTCGGCAAGTGGCTCGACAAGCTGGGACGCGACCGCTTCCAGCTCCAGTCCGTCGACGGCAAGCCGGTCGCGGACGGCGACCTCGCCGCGAAGAATCCGCTGATCGGGCCGGCGCACCTCGCCATGCTCCTCGTCGGCGCGCTTGTCGGCGGCGACGAGGAATCGTACGATCTGTACGAAAAGGCGGCCCGGGAGGACGACGGCGTCAGGCTGTCCGCCGCGCCGGCGGACGCCGGAAACGCGGACGACGCGGTTCTCTGGCGCCAGGCGGCGCTTTCCGTTCTCGCCAACCACGACCCCGACGACGGCCGCAAGTCGATCGCGAGGGAGCGCATGCGCGAAAACGCCCGCCTCGCGCTGCCCGCCGTCACCGGCTGGCGGGACTGGGACAGGTCGCTTCTCGAAACGGCGGTCGATCTGGAGTGGCGTGAGCGGCCGCGCCGGCCGCCGGCGGAAACGGAAGGCCTCGGCTTCGAGCCGCACGAATCGTGGGCGCGGATCGCCAATGAACGGGCGCTGCAGCGGGCGCTGGCCGCCATGTTCGTCCTGTTCCTCGCCGGCGACAAACCGCTCGCCGACGAGGCGGCGCCGGAGATGGAGGCGTGTTTGGCCGGGACGCCGTGGAATTCCGTCGTCTGGCTCGACGCGCTCGCGCCCGTCGTGTCCATCCACGCCCGGGGGGCGGAAATGGAGCTGTGGGACCGGGGGCTCTACGACTCCCGCCGCATCGACGACCAGACCGACGTTTCGATTTCCGCCAAATACCTCGAATCCGACTACGACGACGAAAACCCGGAAAAGGCCGGCCACCGCGCGCCTCCGCCCGGCAAGGCGGGCCACAAGTGGCAGCCGAAGTCGGAAACAGGCGGCAGGCGCAAGAAAAGAAGGCGGCGCAAATCATGAACATCCTCGTCACCGGCGGCGGCGGCTTCATCGGTTCGGCCCTGTGCCGGATCATCGCCCGGAGCGGCAGGCACCGGGCGGTGAACTTCGATCTCATGACCTACGCGGCCAATCCGCTTTCGAACGCGGAACTCGACGGCTGCGACGGGTATTCCTTCATGCGCGGCGACGTCCGCGACGCGGAAGCGCTGGCGCGCGCGTTCGACGGGTGCCGGCCGGGCGGAGTCATCCATCTCGCGGCCGAGTCGCACGTCGACCGCTCGATCGACGGTCCGCGCGCCTTCCTCGACACCAACATCATGGGAACCTACCAACTGCTCCAGTCGGCGCGGGAATACCTCGACTCCGGCCGCGCGCCGGACGGCTTCCGCCTGGTGCACGTCTCCACGGACGAGGTCTTCGGGTCGCTCGGCCCCGAAGGGCGGTTCTCCGAGACGGCACCCTACGACCCGAGTTCGCCATATTCCGCGAGCAAGGCGGCGGCGGATCATCTGGCGCGCGCCTGGCGGCGCACCTACGGCGTGCCGACGATCGTCACCAACTGCTCGAACAACTACGGCCCGCGCCAGTTCCCGGAAAAGCTCATCCCCCTCGTCATCCTCAACGCCGTCGAGGAGCTGCCGCTCCCGGTCTACGGCGACGGTGGAAACGTCCGCGACTGGCTGTACGTCGAGGATCACGCCCGGGCGCTCCTCGCCGTCCTCGAGTCCGGGGCCGTCGGCGAGAGCTACAATATCGGCGGCGGCGCGGAACTCGCCAACATCGACGTCGTCCTCGCGATCTGCCGTCTTCTTGACGCGCGCCGGCCGCGCGCCGGCGGCGGACGCCACGAAGATCTCGCGGCCTTCGTCCCGGACCGCCCCGGCCACGACCGGCGCTACGCCATGGATTCGCGAAAAATCACGGCCGAACTCGGCTGGAAGCCGATCGAGGACTTCGCCTCCGGAATGGCGAAGACGGTGGACTGGTATCTCGGCAATCCGGACTGGTGCGGCGCCGTCGCGGCCGACAGCTACCGCCGCCGCCTGGGAAAGGCGAAATCATGACGCTCACCATGGCGCAATGGGCCATCCTCGCCCTGACCGCCTTCATGCACGGCTTCAACAAGACAGGCATACTCGGCAGCGCCATCATCACGACGCCGCTTCTCCTCATGGTCTTCTCGGCCGGCGAAACGCTCGGAATCGTCCTGCCGCTCCTTGTCTTCGCCGACATCCTCACCCTCGTTCTTCTGGGCAAATCGGCGCGCTGGCCGTATGTGATCCGCGCGTTGCCGTGGGCGATTCTCGGCATCGGCGTCGGCTGGCTTTTGGCGCGGGAGGCGGTGCGGATGGGCGCGGCGGGGGATTTTCTTCTCAGGAAGACGATCGCCGTCATCCTCGTCGGCGTCGTGATCGCCAGTTTTTACCAGCGCTGGCGGAAGATCCGGCGCGAAAAGGCGCTGGCGGAAACGGCGGCGGGCGCGACGGACGCGCCGCCGCGCGCCTGGTTCGCCGCCGGCATGGGGATTCTCGGCGGCGTCACCACCATGCTCGCAAACAACGGCGGCCCGGCATGGGTCGCGTACCTGATGAGCGTCAAGCTGGCCCCGAAGGAGTTTCTGGGCACCGCCGCCTGGCTCTTCTTCATTCAGAACCTCGTCAAGATTCCCTTCGCCGTCAGCCTCGGCTTCATCAACGCCGACACCCTCGCGGGCAATGTGTACCTCATGCCCTTCGTGGTCGTGGGCGTGCTCTCGGGCGGCATCGCCGTGAAGCGCCTGAGCCAGCCCTTCTTCGTGGTCCTGACCCAGGTCATGGCGCTGGTGGGCGCGCTGTATCTGCTGGCGTGAACGTCGAAATCGCTTACGTACCGGCGGCGGGTCCGGTGCTGCGGCGGACGACCAGCTCCGGCGGCAGGAGGACGTCGCCTCCGGCGGGAACGTTTTTGTGGATCAGGATGCGCAGCGCCTCGCGGGCGATGTCCGCGAAGGGCTGGCGCACGGTGGTGAGCGGCGGATACATGTAGGAGCTTTGCGCGACGTCGTCGGTGCCGACGAGGGAGATGTCTTCCGGGATGCGCAAGCCAGTTTCGAACACGGCCTGCATGGCGCCGAAGGCGAGAAGGTCGTTGGTGCAGTACACGGCGGTCGGCCGCGAGTCGGCGCGCTTCTTGAGCAGGCGGAGCATGGCGCTGCGTCCGTCCGAGATGCGCGGCCCCGATTCGATGATCGAATTCGGGCGCACGCGGATGCCGTGGCTCGCCGTCTCGTCGATGAAGCCCCTGACCCGGCGCGCGAAGGGGAGGATGCGCTTGTCCTCCATGATGCAGGCGAGGCGGGCGTGGCCGATCTCCGCCAGGTGCCGCGCCGCCAGGACGCCCACGTCCGTGTTGTCCACCATCACCGACTGCCTGTCGTCCCCATCCTCCTGTTTCTCGAGAAAGACGAGCGGTATCGTCTTGCCGCCGGAGGCGGTGAGGGAGGAGGCGCGTATCGCGCTGCGGCAAAGGAAGATGCCGTCGGACAGCCTGCCCGAGAGAAGCTTGAGGTAATGGTCCTCCGTCTCGCTCCTGCCGTCCGTGTTGCAGAGGATGAGGCTGTAGCCGGCGGTGCTGGCCTCGCGCTCCATGTGCTTGGCGAGGGTGGCGTAGAACGGGTTTTCGATGTCGGGGACGAGAAGCCCGAGAAGCTTGGCGCTCTGCCGCTTCAGCGACCGCGCCGCGAGATTGGGGCTGTAGCCGAGGCGGTCGACGGCCCATTGGATGCGTCGGCGCGTTTCGTCGGAAACGACGTCGAGATTGTTGACCGCCCGGCTGACCGTGGCGATGGACACGCCCGCCAGCCGCGCCACATCCTTGATGGAAGTCATGCTTTTCCCGTTCCATGGCCGGCCGGCGCCGGTCCCGAACCGCGCCCGGCGCGCCTTCGCGAAAAATTCCGAAAGACGCGCCGGGGCGGCGGCGTATTACAGATTGTCCTTGGTGAGGAGCCTCACCGGGACGTAGATGGTCTCCGGCAATTCCTCGCCGGCGAGGGCCTTCAAGGCCATGTCCACGCCCATCTTGCCGATCTCGTACGGCTGCTGCGCGACGGAGCCGGCCAGGCCGCCCGCCTTGATCGACGCCACGGCATCGTCGGTGCCGTCGAAGCCGACGATGATGATGTCGCCTCCGCGGCCGGCGGCGTTGATCGCCTCAAGCGCGCCCAGCGCCATTTCATCGTTCTCCGAGAACACCGCCTTGATGCCGGGGTTGGCCTGAAGGATGTTCTGCATGACGGTCATGCCCAGGCTGCGTTGCGAGTCGGCGGGTTGGCGCGCCACCACCTTCATGCCGTTCTTCTCGACGACCTCGCTGAAGCCCTGGCCACGCAGGGCGGTGATGACGTAGCCGAGCTGGCACTGGATGTGCGCGACTTCGTGGGCGCCCTTGCCGAGCTTGTCGACGACGTACTGGCCGGCGATCTCTCCGCCGCCGAGGTTGTCGGAGATGATGAAGGTGTCGATGTCGCCCTGGGTGACGCCGACGTCGAGCACGGACACGGGGATGCCGGCCCGGTTGGCTACCTCGACGACGTTGGAGCCGGAATCCGGATCCCACGGCGAGAGAAGGATGTAGTCCACCTTCTGCTGGATCAGGTCCTCGGCGTTGGCGAGTTCGCGCGCCGCGTCGGTGCGCGCGTCGAGGACGGTGACCTCGATCCCATTTTCGGCGCAGCCCGCCTTGACGCCTTCGGCGACCGTGACCCAGAACTGGTTGCCGAGATCCTGCACCAGATACCCGAAGCGGTACTGCCCGGCGGACGCCGTCAGACACGCCATGAACACAACCGCGATCAGCATGGAAATTCTACGCATGGCTCACACCCTCCGTATCGCCGTAAACAAGATGCCGGGGCGGCCCACCGCCGCCGGCGGGGAATCAGGCGTTTTGGCGTTTGGACTTGATGTCCACCAGCACCGCGAGAATGATCGCGACGCCGAGGACCACGCCCTGCCAGTAGGAATCGACGTTGAGCAGGTTGAGGCCGTTGGAGATGACGCCCATGATGAGCGCGCCGATCAGGGTGCCGCCTATCGAGCCGCTGCCGCCGGCGAGGCTGGTGCCGCCGATGACGACGGCGGCGATGGCGTTCATCTCGTAGCTGACGCCCCCCGTGGGATGGGCGGAATTGATGCGCCCCATGAACAGGAGCCCGGCGAAGCCGGTGAGAAGGCCGCAGATGGCGTAGGCGGACAGCTTGTGGAAGTCGGTGTCGATGCCGGCGAGGCGGGTGGCGTTTTCGTTCGAGCCGATCGAATAGATATAGCGCCCGAACGGCCTCTGGGCGAGGAGGAACCAGGCGACGGCGAAGACGATCGCTATCTCCAGGATGATGACCGGCGTCGCGCCGACGACCGGCACGTCCCCGATGAGGTCCGACAGGTAGCCGGCGCCGAAAAAGCGGAATTCCCTCGGAAAGATGCTGATCGGCTTTCCCTGGGTGATGATGAAGCAGATGCTTCGCGCCACCGACATCATGCCCAGCGTCGCGACGAAGGCGGGAAGCTTCTGGTAGGCGATGAGGTAGCCGTTGATCACGCCCATGATGAGCCCCGACAGGACGCACACGGCCACCGCGAGCGGGATGTTGCCGACTTGGCGCATCGCGTGGCCGGAGAGCACGCCCGCCAGGCCGATCACCGACCCCACCGACAGGTCGATGCCGCCCGTGAGGATGACGAAGGTCATCCCGGCCGCGACGATCGAGACGACCGCGATCTGCGAGAGGATGTTCATCAGGTTGTTCGCGGAGAGGAACTTGTCCGACACGATCGACATGATCGCGCACAAGCCGATCAGGCCCAGAAGCGCGCTTGCCTTTCTCCACGCCGGGGACTTCCCGGCGGTCCGTCCGCTTCCGCTCATTTGCCTCCCCCTCCCGTCGCCGCGAGCATGACGCTTTCGGCTGTGGCCCCGGCGCGGTCGAATTCCGCAGCCTTCCTGCCCCGGCAAATCACCACGATCCGGTCGCTGATCGCCAGCAACTCCGGCAGTTCGGAACTGACCATGACGATCGCGACCCCCTGACCGGCCATTTCGCCCAGAAGCTTGTAGATTTCCGCCTTGGCGCCGACGTCGATGCCGCGCGTCGGCTCGTCGAGCAGCAGCACGCGCGGTTCCGTGCCGAACCACTTCGCAACCGCCACCTTCTGCTGGTTGCCGCCCGAAAGGTTCGCCGCCTTGACGTCGACGCCGGCCGCCTTGACGCCGAGGCGGTCCGAGAGGCGGACGCTTTCCCGGCGCAGCGCTCGGGAGTCGAGCCGGCCGCCGCGCAGGAACCTCCTGAGACGCGGCAGCATGATGTTGTCGATCAGGTTCGCGGAGACGATGAGCCCCTCGCCGGCGCGGTCCTCCGGGATGTACGACAGGCCCAACTCGACGGCGCGCTTCGGGCTGTCGATGACGGTCGGGCGGCC
Source organism: Planctomycetota bacterium (assembly GCA_031254915.1). Taxonomy (GTDB): domain Bacteria; phylum Planctomycetota; class SZUA-567; order SZUA-567; family SZUA-567; genus JAIRTL01. The sequence goes on along the minus strand of JAIRTL010000137.1, from coordinate 1,602 downwards.
GCCGATGCGGATTTCGCCGCCGCTTTTGGGCAGCTCGCCGAAGATGGTCTTGAGGATTTCGGTGCGGCCGGCGCCGACCAGCCCGCCGATGCCGAGGATTTCCCCGGCGCGCACCGTGAAGCCGACGTCCGAGAACCGCCCCGGCGACGACAGGCCGCGGACCTCCATCGCCACCGCCCCGGGCGGAACCTCGACCTTCGGGAACAGCTCCACCACCGGCCTGCCGGCCATGGCGGCGACGAGCTGCTCCTCCGTCATTGCGGCGGTGTCCCAGTCGCCGACCAGCCTGCCGTCGCGCAGGACGGTCACGCGTTCGGTGATCGAAAACACCTCCTCGAGATGGTGGCTGATGAAAATAAGCGAGACCCCCCGCTCCTTCAGGCCGCGCACGACGGCGAAGAAGGACTCCACCTCGCGCGGGGTCAGGGTGGAGGTGGGTTCGTCCATGATGAGGATGCGCGTCTCCGGCGTGATGGCGCGGGCGATCGCGACCATCTGCCGGTCGGCGATGGAGAGCGATCCGAGCCTGGCGTTCGGGTCGACGTCGGCGCCGAGGTCGCGCAGGCGCTCGCGGGCGGCGTCGGCCATGGCGCGCTTGTCGAGCCTGCCGCCCCTGGTGCGGAATTCCGACAGGTGGAGGTTCTCGAACACGTTCAGGTCGGGGATCATGTTGAGGTTTTGGTAGATGACGCCGATTCCGAGGGTGCGGGCCGCGAGGGTGTCGGGGATGTCCACCTCGCGGCCGTCGATGCGGATGACGCCGGAATCCTTCTGCAGAGCGCCGGCGAGAATGTTCATGAGGGTGGATTTGCCGGCGCCGTTTTCGCCGACGACGGCGTGAATTTCCCCGCGTCCGGCGCGGAGGGCGACGTTGTCCAGCGCCTTGACGCCGGGGAACGACTTCGATATTGACTCCATCTCCAGAAACATGCGCGGTCCGTTCGTTGGACTGGCTGCCGTTCGCCGGGGAACGGTGCAGCGCGAAAAGGGGACGAACAGAGTATCGAGACCGGAGAGCGATGTAAATGTTTACATCCTCATAGCGGCGGTTACGATTTTTGTCAAGTTTTTTTGCGGAAATTTCATCGATTGTGAAAACGGTTGCGCGGGGCGCCCGCGGCGGTTCCCGTCCTTCCGCCGGACGACTTCAGCCCGCTAGGTCGGGATCGCGCGGATCAATGACGATGCGCCCGGCGCTTTGCAGGCGGAGCGCGACGTCGAGGACCCGCGCCTGCGCCGCCTCGATCGCGCCGAGGCCGGACGTTCCCGCCTGGGCGGAGCGCTCCTCCTGGCGGATCATCGCGGCGCGGCGCGGGCTGACCGCCGCCAGGGCGCGCTCGCGCAGCGCCGGCGACGCGAAGCGGAGCGCCAGCGCCGCCGTGTGGACGGGCGCGGCCGTGAACACCTGCGCCAACGCCGCCTGGTCGGAAAAGTTGAGATCGTCGAACACGAACATGCGTTCCTTGAGCGCCTTGAACAGGGCGGGGCTGTCCTCAAGGACGTTCTGGCGCACATCCATCGGGGCTTCGCGGAGGATGGCGGCGAGTATGGCCATGCCGTCGATTTTTTTCCCGCCGCCCCGGCCGCCCGGCGCGGCGCCGG
>JAIRTL010000072.1 GCA_031254915.1 Planctomycetota bacterium | reverse complement strand
ATCAAAAGGAATGTCCCAATAATCCCCGGGAAAAAAATTATCCCCAAGTTGATGAGTGTAATTAAATACCTATCTGTTTCCATGATCCGACCTAATCAGATATTAACGCTTCAAATGTGTGTGCGTATTCTTAATCGCGCGCGAAGCGCACCCGGTCGGCAAGTGGCGAAAGCGGGCATCGCCCGCGTCGACACACTTGCCAAGCACACACACCGGGATTAACACTTGTTGCGCTATGATGTGGCAACTCCTCTATTAGACCATAACAGCATCCCGAATGCCACACTAAACTGAGTAACCGGGTAACGCCGTTGTGGTGATAGGTCATGCGCCACAGCTTCCCTCCCGCCGTGGACACGTAGAGTAGATATGCAGCCCTCCACCGTCGAATACCTTGTACTGCTTGGCGTTGGGCCTCAAGGCGAGGATTTGGCGGTCTGTAAGGCTCATATGAGTATCTCCTTTTCAAAAGGCGATGATACTCACAGAAGTATTCACAAAATGGTCGGTTGTCAAGGATTTGGTTGGCACCAACTGGCACAGAAGGTCATTCTAAAGCTAAACCCGTCAAGGTTTATTGGCCTTTGGCGGGTCATAGCGCTTTTTGAAATGGTTGCCCCCCAGGGATTCGAACCCCGACGTGCAGATCCAGAGTCTGCTGTCCTGCCATTAGACGAGGGGGCAGTGAAAGCGTCAAAACCTACCGAATTTCACCGGTTTGTCAAGAGGAAACATCGGAGTCGACATTCCCGCCCGGGGAATCTGCATTCGACAATCCGCCTTTGGTTCAATCATACATGAATTCATTATATTCCGAAAGCATGACGGCGTCGCAATATGCCGCGGAAGAATCCCACATTGCGATCGTGACGACGAAAACTCGCGGATAGACGGGGAAAAAACCGCCGCGCCGCGGGAGGTATACGGTCTTCTGGTACACGGCCACGATTGGCTGGGCATCAGGATGCGGCGCGGGGTTGGCCCGTCGCAACCAATTGCCGGAGCCGCGGATTCTTTCCGGCGTCGACGCGTAAACCCGATCGGTGATGGGGCTGAAGGCGAGTGACTGCATAAACTGGTCAAGATCCGCCTGATTTGCAATGCCGGAGGGGAGAAAACGATCCATCGAAAAACTCGGCACGGACACCGTATCCTCCGAAGAAGGATACGAGTCGCATAAGGGGCCGTAGACGTCCGTGTCCGCCGCGCGGCGGACAAGATGGAAGCGCAAGTCTTCCCGCCAGAAAAAATGGTGGTGGAGAAAATGGAACCCGGCGAAAAGAAGGAGATACGCATACATGGCGGCGCGAACGCGGGATGCAAAATTCCGGAAGCGCGACATTGGCGGCGCCGGTCCCCTCCCCCGCCGGAGAATTTTCAGCGCCGGATATTCCAGGATGGTGAAAAAGACGACGTAAAATCCGGCATGAACGATCAAGGCGGCGGCGAGGCCCCTTGCAAGATGCGCGGCCAGGAAAAGCGGAAGCGCCGGTAAACTCGCGATACAGGCGATTATTCCAAGAATCGCAAACCCGACGCTTGTGGTCATGCCCACGACGGCGGAATGCTGTACGAGGAGCAAGAGGAGAACGTCGCGGAGAAACGCGCCGAACCGATACAGGCAGATCAAAAACAGAGCGCCCGCGTCCTTTGCAACGGCAAAGATTCCGCCGGGATATGTCGGCGTCCCGCGCTTCATGGCGCCCCTTTCCGCTTCACCTCGGCGTCAGCCGCCTGTACTTGCTCCGGCGGTGGGCGAGCCTGTCGGCATCGCCGGCGCGGAGAACCTGTTCCTCGTAGGACTGGAAGTTGCCGTTGAACCAGCGCAATTTGCCGTCGCCCTCGAAAATGAGAAGGTGGGTGACGACGCGGTCGAGGAAAAAGCGATCGTGGCTGATCACCATGGCGCAGGCCGGGAAGGCGATAAGCGCCTCCTCGATGACGCGCATGGTGTTGACGTCCAGGTCGTTGGTGGGTTCGTCGAGGAGGAGGAGGTTGCCGCCTGTCCGGAGCAATTTCGCCAAATGCACGCGATTCCGCTCGCCGCCCGACAGTTCGCCGACCTTTTTCCGCTGTTGCGGCCCCCGGAAGTTGAAGCGCGACGCGTAGGCGCGCGAATTCATGCGCTTGCCGCCGAGTTCGATTTCATCGCGGCCGCCGGAGATCTCCTCGAAAACGGTGTTTTGGCCGTTGAGCGCGTCGCGGTCCTGGTCGACGTAGGACAGGGTCACCGTCTTCCCGAGGACGATCGTCCCCGAGTCCGGCTTCTCCTCGCCCACGATCATGCGGAACAGGGTGGTTTTGCCCGCCCCGTTCGGGCCGACGACGCCGACGATCGCGCCCCTGGGCAGCTCGAATTCGCCGTCCTTGATCAACTCGCCGCCGCCGTAGCCTTTGGTCACGCCGTGGAACTCGAGTACCTGGTCGCCGAGGCGCGGCCCGGGCGGGATCTGGATAAGGACGTCGCCCTTGTCCAGTTCGAACGACTCGTTCATCAGGGCGTCGTAGCGCTCGATCCTGGCCTGGTTTTTCCTGAGCCGCCCCCGCGGGCTGGCGGCGATCCATTCGCGTTCGCTGGCGAGCAGGCGCTGGCGATCCGTTTCCCTCTTCTCGAGCCGGCGCAACCGCTCGCGCTTCTGCCCGAGCCATGACGAGTAGTTGCCCTCGTAGGGAATGCCCCTGCCGTTCTCGAGTTCGAGGATCCACTTGGTGATGTTGTCGAGAAAATAGCGGTCGTGGGTGACGATGATGACGGTGCCGGGGTATTCGCGGAGCTGGTCCTCGAGCCAGGCGATCGTCTCGGCGTCGAGGTGGTTCGTCGGTTCGTCGAGAAGGAGAAGGTCGGGCTTTTCGAGAAGCGCCTTGCACAGCGCGACGCGGCGGCGTTCGCCGCCGGAGAGGGAGCCGACGTCGGCGTCGTCCGGAGGCAGCACGAGCGCGTCCGACGCGATGTCGAGCGCGCGGTCGATCTCCCACGCACCCTTGGCGTCGATTTCCTCCTGCAGGCGGCCCATCTCCTCCATCGCCTTGTCCATCCCCTCCGGCGACAGATCCCCGGCGAGCTTCGCCGACGCCGCCTCGTAGGCGGCGAGAAGGTCCTTGACCGGCTTCACCGAGTCCTCGAGGTTGCCGCGGACAGTCCTGGTCCGGTCAAGCCTCGGTTCCTGCGGAACCAGGTAGGCGCGCATGCCCTTGGCAAGCTGCGCGTCGCCGGTGAAATCCCCATCGACCCCGGCCATGATCCGCAGCAGCGTCGACTTCCCGGCGCCGTTCTCGCCGACAATGCCGATTTTCGCGCCCAGATAAAAGGACAGGTTGATGTCCTCCAGGACCGGCTTGCCGTCATAGCTTTTCGACACGTTCCGCATGGTGAATACGAATGGAGGCATGGCGGTTCCCGCTGAAAAGGCTGAAAAGTCGGAAACAAGAAGTTTTTCAAGTCGAAAGGAAGATCAAACAACCCGCCGTTCGATTCCCTCCAACGTTTCTTGGAGTTCCATTTCGCGCCGGGAAGTATTGCACGGCCGGCGGCATCGCCCGGCCTGACGAACAATCAACCCCTTGCCCCGCAGGCGGCGGCGTTTTTCGGGGAAATCGGGCGGCGGTTGGCCCGATTTCCCCGAAAGGCCGCTTTTCTAGTCCTCGTCCTTTTTCGCCCTGGTCATGAGTTCGTTAAGCGCGGTCTCCGGATTTTTGCCCTCCCAGAGGATCGACGCCACCTGCTCGGTTATGGGCATGGGGATGTCGTGCTTCACGGCGAGCGCGAGCAGGCTGTCCGCCGTCGTCACGCCCTCGGGGACGCCCGGGATGTCCTCGAGAATCTCCTGGAGGCTTTCGCCCTCGGCAAGGCGCATGCCGACGGCGCGATTGCGGCCGTAGGGGGAGTAGCAGGTAGTGATCAGGTCGCCCATGCCGGCGAGACCGGCGAAGGTCGGCGCATCGCCGCCGAGGGCGCACCCGACGCGGCTGATCTCGGCGAGGCCGCGGGTGATGAGCGCCGAGAGCGCGTTGTTCCCCAGGTCCATGCCGACGGCGACGCCGGCCGCGAGCGCGATGACATTCTTGCCCGCGCCGGCGATTTCAACGCCGACGAGATCCTTGGATGCGTATACCCGAAAACGCGGCGTGGAAATAATGTGCTGCGCCGCGCGCGCCACCCCGAGATCGTGAGAGGCGACGACGACCGACGCCGGAAGCGACTGCGCCACCTCCTCGGCGTGGCTCGGTCCCGACAGCGCGGCCACATGCCTGGCGCCGAGGCATTCGCGGATGATCTCGGACGGCCGCCGGAAGCTCTCGGGCTCCAGCCCCTTGGTCAGGGAGACGACCGGCTTTTCCGGCGGGTAATATTCATGCCCGCCGGCGAAAACGTTCCGGATGAACTTGCTGGGGACGGCGCTGATCGTCAGATCGGCCCAGGAGACGGCGGCCGCGATGTCCGGCTCGAACTCCATCTCCGCCGGAAGCTCGTAGTCCGGCAAAAACAGCTGGTTGAGACGGGTCCGGCGCATCGCGTCCAGATAGTCGGGGTCGTGGCCCCACATGCGGACGGAATGCCCGGAAGAACACAACGCCAGGGCCATCGCCGTGCCCCACGCACCGTCGCCCAAAATGGCGATACGCCTGCTGTCAGCCATGCCTGTCGCCTCGCATCACTCTTTCCCTTCTTTCGCCATGGGCCTGGCTCCGATGCGCCCATTTTTTGGGGGGAGGGGAAGTGCGGGGGATGACCCCCCTTTACAAAAGTCCCCCCTCCGAAATAAACGCCGCGGCGTCAAGTCGATGCCGGCCGGGGGAGAAACGCGGATATTTCGCGCGCCGCCCGCAGCGCCGAATTCCCTTCTCCCAGGCCATCCGCGAGGGAGAGCAACCGGTTCCGCATTGTACGGTAATATCGCCTGTCGGCAAGGAGTCTTTCGAGTTCGTTCAGGAAATTGCCGGCTGTCGCCGCGTCCTGGAGGAACTCGCGCACCACCTCGCGGCCGGCGAGGATGTTCGGGAGGGCGACGCGGGGGATGCGGACGACGAACATGGCCAGAAGGAATCCGGGCGACTCCACCCGGTAGCAGACGAGCATGGGTTTTCCGAGAAGCGCCGCCTCGAGGGTGGTGGTGCCGCTTTTGGCGAGGACGACGGAGGAGGCGTCCAGGAGGCTGTGCGACTCGCCGACGGAGAACCCGACGCCGTCCGGAATCGGATGAATCGCGGCGAGGTCCTCCTTGGTCAGGTTGTCGGCGAGGGAGACGACAGGCTTGAGCGCCGGGAAGCGTTCCCGCGCGGCGGCGAGCGTTTTGGCGATGTCCGGCCACAGGCGGCGGAGTTCCCCTTTCCGGCTGCCCGGAAACACGGCGAGAATGCCCTTTTCCGGGCGCGAGTGCCGACCGTCCCAGGACACGCCGTAGCGCGCCGCGATGGCGCTGCCGTCGGCGGCGGCCATTTGCTCCCGGGTCGGGTTGCCGACGTAGACGGCGTCGACTCCCCGGCCGCGGAAGTAGCGCTCCTCGAACGGGAAGATGCAGAGCGTTTTGGCGAAATCGCGGCGGAGGCATTTCGCGCGCCACTCCTTCCACACCCACAGTTTGGGCGCGATGTAGTAGATGAGGGGAAGGCCGGGGTCGTCGCGGCGGACAAGCCTGGCGAGCGGGAGGTGGAAGCTCGGCCCGTCGACGACGACGACGGCGTCGTAGGCGGCATGCCTCGCGGCCCTGGCGAGGGTTTTTCCGGCGCGGCGGAAAAAGCGCAGGCTCGCCACCGCGTCCCCGATGCCCATGGCGGCGCGCCCCGACATGTCGACGAGGAGGCGCGCGCCCGCCTTGGCGAGGAGCGGGCCGCCGGCGGCGTCGGCTTCGAGACCGGGATGGAGCGCCCGAAGGGCGGTCAGCAGGTTCGAGGCGTGCAGATCCGCCGACGGTTCGACGCTGGAGATGAGGATTCGCGGCATTCGTTTTCTTTCGGTCAAGGCGTCCACGGCCGAATTGTACGGAAAACGGCGTCGCGGTGACGCGAAAAAACGGCGGGCGGCGCGTCGGGGCCGCGAAAACGCCGCCGCGGCGAATTTTCTGTTGACGCCGCCCGCGTGAACCGGCATAATCATACATCCCCACGCGGCTGCCGAACGGCGGTCGCGCCTGTATTTTGTCGCGCATGGCGTCCGGTTGCGGTTGACCCGGCGCCGGACGGATATGGGGGGTTTTCGACACGGCTACGCCCGGCGGGACGAACAGATCCGGAACCAGGTTCCGGCGCGTCGCGAGCGGCATCAGGAGATCGGCAAATGGCCAACGAATGTGCGGTGTGCGGCAAGAAAACAACCTTTGGAATCAAGTACGCCAGGCGCGGCGCCGCCAAGGCCAAGGGCGGCTCGGGCGCGAAGATTTCCGGCAAGACCGGCCGCTCCTTCAAGCCGAATCTCCAGACCGTCCGCGCCGACGTCAACGGCGCCCCGAAGCGCATCCGCGTCTGCACCGACTGCCTCTCCGCCGGCAAGGTCAAGAAGGCGGCGCGCGGCCAGATGAAGCTTCGCAAAGCCCTCGAGTCCTGAAGGGCGCGCGCTTTCCGCATCATCGCCCCGCCTCTCGACCGGCGGGGTTCTTGCATTTCAACAGGACGCTTCGATGGCGGGGATTTTCGGAATCGGGGTTGACGTGGTCGATATCGGCCGCATCGCAGCCTTGCGCGAAAAGCACGGCGACCGTTTCTACCGGGTCGTCTTCACGGAGCGGGAGGCGGAGTACTGCCGGGCGCGTCCGCATCCCGACGAAAGCCTCGCCGCGCGCTTCGCCGCCAAGGAGGCGGTGATGAAGGCGCTGGGCACCGGCTGGACGAACGAGGTCGCCTTCGCCGGTATCGAGACGATTCGCGGCGGCGGCGGCCGGCCGGAAATCGCCCTCCACGGGGCGACGGCCCGGGAGGCGGAACGTCTGGGCGCGGGACGGATCTTCATCAGCCTTTCCCATTCGCGGGACACGGCGATCGCGTACGCGGTCATAGAGGGAAGGACGGGGGACGACGGGGCATGAAGGGAGACAAACGCGCGGTGACGCTTCTTTCGGGCGGCCTCGATTCCGCGACCTGCCTCGCCCTGGCGGTGGCGGACGGGTTCGCCGTGACGGCGCTGTCCTTCGCCTACGGCCAGAAGGCGCGCACGGAACTGGACGCCGCGTCGCGCGTCGCCGCCGCCTTCGGCGCCCGCGATCACCGCGTCGTCCGCCTCGACCGGGACGCGTTCCTCGGTTCGGCCCTCACGGACGCGATCCCGGTCCCGAAGGGCGGCGGGTCCGGGGGCATTCCCGTCACCTACGTTCCGGCGCGGAACACGGTCTTTCTCGCCTACGGGCTGGCGGCGGCGGAATCGCTCGACGCCGACGCCGTGTACATCGGCGTCAACTCCGTCGACTACTCCGGCTATCCCGATTGCCGCCCCGAATTCATCGCCGCCTTCCGGCGCATGGCCGACCTCGCCACGAAGCGCGCCGTCGAGGGGCGGGCGATAGACATTCGCGCCCCCCTCCAGGACCTGGGCAAGGGGGACATCATACGGCTCGGACTGTCGCTGGGCGTCGACTATTCCCTCACCGTCTCCTGCTACGACCCGGACGACGACGGCCGCGCCTGCGGCGCGTGTGAATCCTGCCGCCTGCGCCGCGAAGGCTTCCTCGCCATCGGAACGCCGGACCCGACCCGGTATGTCCCCGGCTTCGCCCCGGGAGCGGAATGATGGCGCACGGCCACACGCGGATGTTCATCAGGCAGTTGCTCAAAAACCCGTCCGAAACCGGGGCGATCATGCCGAGTTCGCGCAAGCTGGCGGCGCGCATGCTCGAACTGTCCGGCCCCGCCCCCGATTCCGTCGTCGCCGAATACGGTCCCGGGACGGGCGCGTTCACCAGGGCGATCCTCGACGCTCTTCAGCCGGACCAGAAATTCTTCTGCGTCGAAATCAACGAGGACTTCGCCCGGCGGCTCCGGAAGGAGACCCCCGACCTCTCCGTGCATGTCGGGTGCGCGTCGAGGATCGCGGAATACCTGAAGGAGGAGGGGCTCGACCACGTCGACCGGGTGATATCCGGCCTGCCGTGGGCGGTGTTCCCGGACGGGCTGCAGAGGAAGATCCTCGACGCCATGATCGCGGTCATGCCCAAGGGCGGCGTCTTCGTCACCTTCGCCTATCTTCAGGGGCTGATCATGCCGTCCGGGCGGCTGTTCAGGAAAAACCTCGGCAGGCGCTTCCCGGATGTGCGCAAAAGCGGCGTGGTCTGGGAAAACGTGCCGCCGGCCATCGTCTACCGCTGCGAAAAATGACGGCGCCAGCTGGATCCGGAATGAACCATGCCTGATGAAGCGCCGCGCGGCGGACAATCGGCGATCGAGACAAGCTCGTGGGGCGATTTCCGCGTCCGCCGGAGGCGGGGGAGCCCGGATTTCCTGCCGTTCGCGGAACGCCTGAGCGCCGGGGAGGAGGTCGGCGACGTCCTCGCGGACCATCCCGGCCGCAAGGTCAGGCTGATCGAGGCCGACGGGCGCCGGTATGTCCTCAAGTGGGACCGGACGCCGCCCGGGCGCTGGGAAAAGCGTCTTGGCGAGGCCGTCCGCGGGCCGTACTATTCCCGCCTCATGCCCATGGTCAACCGCGCGGTCGAAAACGGCCTCGACATCATCCAAAACATCCACTTCGTCGCCGAGCGGGTCGAAAACGGCCTGTGCCGCGAGGCGATTCTCGTTCTCGACTATCTCCCGGGAACGCCCCTCGCCAGCCGGGCGGAATGCGGCGCGCACGCCGGGGCGGTCGCGGAGGCGCTGACGCGGCTGCACGGGCACGGCCTTGCCATGGGCGACCTCAACTATCGCAACTTCCTTCTCGACGGGGACGCGATCCGCATCATCGACCTGTCGGCGCGCGGCTGCTTCCTCCTCGCCAGGGCCAAGGACAGGTCGCGCGCGCGCATGATGTACAAGATACGCCTCGCCGGCGGCGGTCCGGCCGCGAGGATGCTCGACCTCGGCGTCCACATGCAGCAGACGGCCTTCTATCTTCTGCGCCGCGTCCGCGACAGGAACAAGGTCAATATGCTGTACGGAAGGAAGGGGCCGCGCCCCTGAGCGGGCGCCGCCCCTCCGCCGCCTGCGCGCCGTCGTGCGCGGCCTCGCGCCCACCGCGCGACCGCGCTCGATTCACGGCGGCGGACGGGGCGATCCGGCGGTCTTGCCGGCGGCACCGTTCCCCGAAATCATGGCGCGCCGGCCGACTGCGGCGCGCTGCCGGAATCGGCATGACGCCTCCGCCGGCTCTTCGGCGCGCTCCCACATTTCTCCAAGGAGCCGGAATTCCCCGGGGCCGAGCGTCTCCCCCCGGCACTCCGGGGCGATCCGCGCCTCCGCGAGCACGTCGCCCGCCTCGCGGCCGCGATACACGCCCTTGAGCGCGTTCTTGAGGATTTTTCGTCGCGAACCGAACACCGCCGAGGCGATTCGCCTGATCCCGCGCCAGGGGATGCGCGAGCGCCGGTCCACCGGGAGGAATTCCATCCTGAGCACGGCGGAGTCGACGTTCGGACGCGGCCAGAACGCGCCCGGCGGCACGATCCGCTCGATCGAAGCGGTTCCCGCCAGTCCCGCCCCGATGGAGACGGCGCCGTATTCCTTGCCGCCCGGCGACGCGCACATCCGTTCCGCCACCTCTCTTTGCAGAAGGAAAACGCCTGTCGTCCACGGCAGCGGCGAGGCGAACAGGTTCATGATGAAGGCCGTTCCGGCCGAATAGGGCAGGTTCGACACGCTTTTCAGGACCGGCTCCTTTCCCACCGCCGCGGAACCGGGCCGGCCGCGCCTGAGTTCGACGAGTTCGGCGAGGCGCGCCATCGCCTCGGGATTGAGCGCGTTTTTTCCCGCCAGGATGTCTCCGAGGAGATAGACGACGTTGGGCAGGCCCTCGGTCTCCTCCATGGCGAGGGGAAGCAGGCCCCTGTCGATTTCGACGGAAAACACCAGCGCCCCCGTCCGCGCCAGCCGCCGGGTGAGGAATCCGCTTCCAGGACCGACCTCGAGGACGACGTCGTTGGGACCGAGCCGGGCGGCGTCGACGATGAAGCCGAGCTGGTTCCGGTCCAGCAGGAAGTTTTGCCCGCGCCGGATCGACGGCTTGAGGCCGTGCCGGTCGAGGCGGGCGCGCAGTTTTCGCAGTATGCTCATCGTCGGGTCCGTTTTTCGCCGGTCATGCGTATTCGCGGCTGTCGCCGTTCACATGCTCCTTGATACGCCAAAACGGCGAATTGTTCAAGACCGAGTCCGCCGCCGGAGGAAAAACGCGAATATTCGCCCGGCGGGCCGGCCAGGCGCTGGAAAAAAAGTTTCCCTTGTGCATAATCGGAACGGAAGATTACACCGGATGAACCGCGATCCGGGAACGGCATGGCTTCTCTGGATTGAAGGGAGGGGACGGACCGCCGGTGCTCTGCAGCCTGGAGTTGGAGAATTTTCTGCTTTTCGAACGCGCGTCCTTCGAGTTCGCCCCCGGGCTCAACGCCGTATCGGGGGAGACGGGCGCGGGAAAGAGCCTGCTCGCCCGCGCGCTCGCGCTCGCGCTTGGCGGGCGCGGCGGCCAGGACGCCATCCGGACCGGATGCGGCCATGCGGCCGTGAGGGCCGTGTTCGGCAATCCCGGCGGCGGCGACCGCATTCTCGTCGAACGGATCATCCGCAGGGAGGGTCCGGGGAGCGCGCTTCTCGGCGGCAAGCCGGCGGCGCTCCACGCCGTGCGCGCCCTCCTCGGGCCGCGCGTCGATTTCGCCGCCCAGAACGAACAGGTCCGCCTCGCCGATTCCGCCTACCAGGTGGAACTTCTCGACGGCTTCGGCGGGCTTGCCAGGGAAAAGGCGCGCTACGCCGGGGCGTATCGCGCCGTCGAGTCGCTGGCGGCGCGGTTGAGGGCCGGCCGCGAGGAACGGGAGCTCGCCCGCCTGCGCGGCGAACGCCTGCGCGCCGATCTGGCGCTGCTCGACGAAATCGGCTTCGACGCCGCGTCCGATCCGCGCCTCGAGGAGGAGATTCGCGAGCTTTCCCACGCCGCGGCCGTGGTCGGCGCCGCCGGCGAGGCGGCCGCGCTTCTCGACGGCGAACCATCCGCCGCGTCCGCCGTCGCCGAGGCGAGAAGGGCGGCGGAGCGAATGCGCGGCGTTTCGCCCCGCCTCGCCGAGGCGGCCGATCTTTTGGAGGCGGCGGGGGAGGGGATCGACGCCGCGCTTCGCCTTCTCGGGGCGGTCGGCGAATCGGCGGACGCCGACCCCGCCCGCCTGGACGCGATGATCGCCCGGTCGGAGCGGCTCAAGGGGCTGGCGCGGCGCTTCGAATGCGCCGTGGCGGAACTCGGGGAGACGCGCGCGGGGATCGGGGCCAAACTGGACGAACTCGCCGACTGGGACGCCGGCGACGAGGCGGTGCGGAAAAAACTCGCCGAACAGCTTCCCCGCCTTGCGGAGGCGGGATTGGCGCTCAGGCGCAAGCGGCTCGACGCCGGCGCGAGGCTGTCCAAAACCGTCGACCGCGAACTCGCCGACCTCGGCATGGGGAAGGCCGGCTTCCTCGTCGCCGTCGAACCGTTGTGGGACGAAGGCATGCCGCTGGAGGATCTGGCCGAAAACGCGGGCGCGTCCGGGCTGGACGAGGTCGCGTTCCATTTTTCGCCCAATCCGGGGGAGGCGGCGGCGCCGCTGGCGCGCTCGGCCTCGGGCGGCGAGGCGTCCCGCGCCGTCCTGGCGCTGAAAACCGCATTGTCGCGCGTGCACCGGCCGGAACTCATGTTCCTCGACGAGGTCGACGCCGGCGTCGGGGCGCGGCTCGGCACCGAACTGGGGCTGAAATTGACGAAGCTGGCGGAAAGCCGGCAGGTGGTGGTGATCACCCATCTGCCGCAGATCGCGGCTCGCGCACGGCGGCATCTTCTCGTGCGCAAGGCCGTCCGGGGGGGGCGGACCTCCGCGGCCGTGACCGAACTCGTCGGCGACGAAAGGGTCAAGGAGGTCGCGAGCATGATCCACGGCAGCTCCGCCGGGCGGGTGACGCTGGAGCAGGCGCGGGAAATGCTGCGCGAAGGGGGACAGGAGACGGCGTAGTCGCGAAGGGGGGAGTCGCCGGCCGGATCCGCGTGGATGGTTTGATGCGTTGAAAGGGCGTCCATGAGCTACGACATCGCCGAAAGGCTGCTCGAAAGCGGGCTTATCACAAAGGAACAGCAGCAGGCCGCCGTGCTCGCCAGCCAGATCGGCGATTTCCGGCGCGGCATCGATCCCGGCGATCCGCTGTTCAAAATCGTCATTCTTCTCGGATTCGCGCAGCCCGACGCCGTCGCCGTTCTGGTCGCGAAGGAGATGGGCGCCGTCGCCTACGTGCTTATCGAAGGCTTTCCCGTCGATCCGCACCTGCCGGCCGGCGTCAAGCGGGAATTCGCCGAGGAGCACAACATCATGCCCCTCGTCAAGGACGGCAAGGAGGCGGTGCTGATCGCCGCGTCGGCGCCGCTCGACCGGGAGGGCGTCAAGTACGTCACCGACGTCGCCGGCGTGAAAAACATCCTTTATCTCCCCGTCCAGCAGGACGCCGTGCCCGCCTTCGTGAACAAGGTCTACGAGACCCTCAAGTCGCGCGAGGTGCAGGGCGTCCGCCTCGGCGAAATCCTCGTGCGCGAGGGCCTTCTCCCCAAGGAAAACCTGCACCGGACGATTTCCGCCGCCCAGGCGTCGGGGATGCCGCTTGGCCGCTACATGGTCAAGTCGCACATGGTCCGCGAGGACACCCTCACCAAGACCCTCGCCGCCATGGCGGACCTGCCTTTCGTCGAAGCCGAGGAAGCGCTCAAGCTCATGCGCGAATCCTCCCTCAAGCAGCGCCTCAAAAAGGAATACGTCCGCTTCAACATGATCCTGCCCTTCGCCGTGAAGAACCGCGTCCTCCACGTTCTCACGGCAAACCCGTTCGTCAAGGCGAACGAGCTTCCGCACTCCTACGGCTGCAACCGGATGGAGATGTCGGTCATCATGGAGTCCACCTTCGCCCTTCTCTACTCGAAGGTCTACGGCGAGGAGATGACCCAGCAGGGCGATCAGAAGCTCGCCGACGTCGAGTCGAACGAGGAGGACGACAGCCTCTCCCTGACGGTCGACAACGAGGCCGACATCAGGGCGCGCTACGAGCACCTCGTCAACCGCACCATCCTCAAGGCGATCGAGATCGGCGCCTCCGACATCCACATCGAAAACTACGACAACTTCGTCAACACCCGCCTGCGCGTCGACGGCGTGCTGCACGTCGTCCCGGACGCCGGCATCGACAAGGAGTCCCTCCGGGGCGTCATCAACATCCTCAAGATCGAGGGCGGCATGAACATCGCCGAGAACCGCCAGCCCCAGGGCGGTTCCTTCCGCAAGATCTCCCCCGACGGCACCCCCTACGACTTCCGCGTCCAGATCATGCCCACGGTCAACGGCGAGACGGCGGTCGTCCGTCTTCTGCCAGGCAAAAAGCGCATCCCGACCCTGGCCGAGATCGGCTTCCCGCCCCGCATCCTCGAGGGCTTCGAGCGCGCCGTGAACAACCCGTCGGGCCTGATTCTCCTCACCGGTCCCACCGGCTCCGGCAAAACCACGACCCTCAGTTCCGCCCTCGCCCACGTCGCCGAGGACCCGACCTGCAAGGTGCTCACGGTCGAGGACCCGGTGGAATACCAGCTGCCCAACGTCACCCAGGTCGAGACCATCCCCTCCAAGGGCGTCGACTTCGCCGCTGCGGCGCGCGGCTTCATGCGTATGGACCCCGACGTCATCCTCATCGGCGAAATCCGCGACGAGGAGACGGCGAACGAGGCGTTGAAGCTGGCGTATTCGGGCCACCTCACCTTCTCGACCCTCCATACCTCGTCCGCCGTCGCGTCGGTCGAACGCATGTTCGGCTTCGGGCTCGACCGCACGCTTCTCATCGAGCAGATGCTCGCCATCTGTTCGCAGCGTCTCATGCGCCGTCTCTGCCCGTATTGCCGAGAACCCTACGCCCCGACGGAACTCGACGTGCACACCGTCCTCTACCAGGGCATTCCGGAGGGCATGCGCTTCTTCCAGTCGAAGGGCTGCGACCGCTGCCGGGGCCTCGGGCATATCGGCCGCGTCATGCTGGCGGAGTTCCTCAACTTCACGGGCAACACCCGCGCCACCTTCCGCCGCGAGACGGAGCAGAACCTCATCTACGTGCAACTGATGGGCAAGGGTCTCGAACCGATGATCGACGACGCCTTCAACAAGGTCCACCAGGGCTACGTCGACGTCCGCTGGCTCACCGAGGTCATCCCCCAGGACTATCTCGAACTGGGGCCGTCGAACGCCATCGACCTGTCCCCGGACGTTCCCCTGTTCATGGGGTGAACGACATGACGGAGCCTGAATGATCATACACGAACAATCGGCGGAACTGGTCGCCTGGACCGCCGACGCCGACCGGCTTATCGAGCGCATCGCCAGGGTCTGCTACAACAGCGAGGACAGGATGGCCTGCGACTGCGCCGACGGCTATTGCGACGAATGCCGGCGGCGGCGCGGGCTTTTTCTCGGCGGCCTGGCGCGGCGCGGCCACGAATCGGTGTTCGAGCACGCCAGCGCCACCTTCCGGATCGTCACCGACCGGGGGATCACCCACGAGCTTGTCCGCCACCGCCTGGCGAGCTATACGCAAAGCTCCACCCGCTACATCAAATACGCCGACGGGCTCCCGGTGGTGACGCCGGTCTTCACAAACGATTTCGAACGCGACCGCTGGCGCGAGGCGATGGCGGCCGCGGAGCGGCAATACCTGGCCATGCTCGAAAACGGCGTGCCGCCGCAGAACGCGCGCGACGTCCTTCCCACCTGCACGGCGACGACCATCTTCATGAGCGCCAATTTTCGGGAATGGCGCCACGTCCTCGCGCTGCGGCTCGCCGCCGGCGCGCACCCGAAGATCAGGGCCCTTTCCGGCCTGCTTCTGGAAAAGCTGGCGCCGTTGTGCCCGGGTTATTTCACCGGTCCCGCCGAGCCGGCCCCGCCGGCCGGCGGGACCGCGAAGGAAGACATATGCTGACGATCCGCTTTTCGCTCCACGACGACGATCCCCGCTTCGCGCCTGTCCGCGCCCACGACGCGGACGCCTGCTTCGACCTCTTCGCCCGCGACTTTTCTCGCCCCGACGCGCTCGGCGAGGCGGCGGAAGCGACGGCGCTCGCACCCGGAACGCGCTGCCTGGCCCGCACCGGCGTTTTTCTCGAGATGGAACCGGGATGGGAAGCCCTTGTCCGCCCGCGTTCCGGCAACGCGCTCAAGCTCGGCCTCACCGTTCTCAACGCCCCCGGAACCATCGACGCCGGGTACCGGAACGAGGTCGGGGTCATACTCCATAACGCCGGGCGGGCCCCGATAGACCTCTGCGCCGGAATGCGGATCGCGCAGATAGCCTTCCGCCCGATCCCGGACCATGCTCTCGAACCGATATCGCGCGCCGAATTCGACGCCGGCACGGCGCGCGGGCTCGGCGGCTTCGGCAGTTCGGGGGTGAAGGAAATGCCTGGACAATGACCACCGATCGTCCCGGCTGGCATGAATACTTCATGGCGGTCGCCAAATTGATCAGCACCCGCTCGACCTGCAACTCGCGGCCGACCGGGGCGATACTCGTCAAGAACCGGCACATCCTCGCCACCGGCTACAACGGTTCGCCCCCGGGCGCGCCGCATTGCCGGGGAACGTTCAGCGAGGACGGCGCCCCGTTCTGTTACAGCCGCCACATGGGCGCGGGAGACGCGGACAAATACAATTACTGCCGCTCCTCCCACGCCGAGGCGAACGCCGTCGCCCAGGCGGCGCGGCTCGGCGTCAGCATCGAGGGGGCGGGCGTCTACACGACGCTGGCGCCCTGTTACATCTGCACGAAGCTTCTGGCGGCGGCGCGGATCAAGGAGGTGTATTTCGAGCACGACTACCAGTCCGCCGACCGCAAACGCGACGACCACTGGAAGTCCATCTTCCGCGAATCCGGGATCCTCGTCTGGGAACGGATCACCCTGTCCCCCGGCGCGCTCGCGGTTTTTCGGGAAGCGTTTTCCGGCATCACCTCCGGGCGCCGGCTCGGAGAACATCCGAAGTGAGAAGCGACTTCCGGCTTCCGCCTTTCCCCGGGGGGATTATGATGGACACGGTGACGCATGCGCTTTTCGGGGCCGCCATATCGGACTGCGGGTTCCGCAAACGGCTGGGGCCGTTGGCGACGCCGTTTTCGCTTGTCGCCGCCGCGTCGCCCGACATGGACGTTCTGGCGTATTTCGTCTCTTCCCAGGCCGCATGGACGAACCACAGGGGCTATACGCACGCGTTTCTCACGCTGGCAATCGCGGGACCGGTTCTCGGCGGGCTTGGCCGGCTTCTGTCGCGCCGTCCCGGAACCTGGTTCGCATGGACGGTTCTCGCCTGGCTGTGCCTGTTTTCGCATACCCTTCTCGATCTGGCGACCAGCTGGGGCACGATGCCGTATCTTCCCTTCTCCAACGCCCGCGTTTCCTGGGATATCCTGCCGATCATCGACGTGTTCATGTCGGCCGTGCCGCTGTCGTCGTTCGTCGTCAACCGGATGCTGCGCTGGGAATGGACCGAGCACTTCCTCAACCCGCTGGCGTTTCCGGTGGTGCACGAATACCCGCGCCGCCGCCGCATCGCCGACATTGCGGGCAGGACAGCGGTGGCGCTGGTCGTCGCCTATTTCGCCGTCGGCTGGCTGCAGAACAGGCAGACCGTCCGCATCGCCAGGGAGGAGTTGGCCGAAGTCGGATTCCGGCCGGTGGAAACGCGGGCGCTGCCGATCATGTTCACCTTCATCGCCTACGAGGTGATCGCCAGGGACGCCTCGGGCGAGATTCGCAAGGCGAATTATTCCAGTTGGGCGCCGAAGCGGATGGAATTCGCCAAATTCCCCGCCCCGAAAAGCGACCTTTTCGATCTCGCCATGAATACGCCGGAAGGCAGGCTGTTTTCCTGGTATTCGCAGGGGATGGTCGGCGCCTTGCCGCCCATCCCGGACGGCGACGATTGGCGCTTCATTCTCGTCGACCGCCGTTTCGCCGTGCCCTCCGACCCCGGCCAGCCGCGCTTCGTCATGAAGTTCGCCTTCGATTCGAGCAAGCGCGTCGTTGCCGCCGACGCGGTGATGGCCGGATTCCAGGACGTCGATATCGGCGACGAGATTTCGGCGCTCTGGCGCCTGACCCGGTACGGCGACGTTCGCGAACGGCGCTGACGCGTCAGACGCGGACATACCCTTTTTCGGCAAGATAGCGGAATGTGCTCTCCGGAACCAACCGCCTGATCGCGTCGGCATCGTTTTCGCGGATCGCCTGCCTGACCGATGACGCGCTTATCGGCGCGTCCCCCGCCCTCAATCTCGGGATGACGTGCATTTCCACGCCCATGTCGGGAAGAAGAAACAGCATTGTTTCGTTGTATTCGTTGGTGGTGAGGCAATTGGGCTCCTCGCCCACGAACCGGTGCATGATGCCCAGGGCGGGCGCGATCACCGATCCGAAGAGGACGGCGTCCATCGTCGAGTCGGCAGGCTTTACCGCATCCTCCTTGGCGAAATAGCCGGCGAAGGAAAAGCTGGAAATAATGAAGTCGCCGCTCGGAACGATCCAAACCTTGTCGCCGAGATCGGCGGTTCCCTCCTTGACGAGGCGGAGCCGGTCCGCGAACGGGAACGCGGACTTGTCCTCCTGCACGACGAAAATATAGAGTCCGTCGAGTCGCCGCGCCGCCTCTCCGATCAGATGCGCGTGTCCCCGGGTGAAGGGATTGCAGTTCACCGCAATCGCGCCGATTTTTTGGCGTCCCTCGAATTCCGGATTCCGCACCCGCTCCAGCCATGCCGCTATCGAACGGTTGCGCGCATATTGCTCGATCGCCTCCTTTTTCAGTCTGATGACCGCTTTGCGTTTTTGCGAGACCGCCGGCACGGGAACGGATGCCGGCGCCGGCCGTTTTGCGCCGGGGCCAAGCGCCCGGTCGTATATCTCTCCGGCGATGGCGCGGTTGCCCCGGTGGTTGTAATGCGTGCTGTCCGCGAACACTTCGCCGAGCGAATGCGGCCGGTCGAACAGGCGGCTGAGATCAACGAAGGAAATGCCCATGGCGGCGACGGCGTCAACCAGCTTGTCGCGGTTTTTCCGGAGGGTCGCCGCCCCTTTCCCTGGCCTTCCATCCTGCGCCTCGATGCACTGGAGCAGCTTTTCCCTTTCCGTCGGGTTTTGTATCAGCAGGCTGTTCTGCGGCAGCACGAAATGGAAAGCCGCCTTGCGACCGGAACAGACATGGTGGATTTCCGACAGCAGCGCCATGTCGTCCGTGAGCGATTTGCGAAGGCTCTTCCTATGCAGATTTCGGATCAAAACGACGTCGTCGCCGGGTTTGATGTCGAGGGCCATCGCCTGAAGGAGGGCATGGTCGGGCTCTGTGGCGTTTATCCCGTAATTGACGACCCGGGTCGTCGCGTCGCCGTTACGCGAGAAGGAACACTGTAAAAAGCTGGCGATCGTGTGCGCGTCCTCGCAAGGCGCGCCGTACGCCTGCGACGCGCCGAGTATGTGTATCGTGCGAGTGAAATCGCCGGGTTGGCCGGCGGTGAGGCGGTAGTGGTCCCGGGTGTTCACGGTCGGCGACGCGTATTCCGCGAGCGCGAAGGATTTATTGAAGAAGGTGATGCCCGGAAACTCCAGAAGGGAGCGGGCA
>JAIRTL010000042.1 GCA_031254915.1 Planctomycetota bacterium | reverse complement strand
GCTGGTAGTGCGAATTTCGAGGGCTTTTACAAAAACGTCGTTTGCGCTGCCGACCTTACCATCAAGAGCTTCATTCATATCTCAGCCATCGGCGTCATGGCTGAACGATACAACGAAAGCCCCGACCCTGCGCATTACGATCCGGATCGGCTTGAATACCTGTTCGAACGGTACCCTGAACAACTCCTGGGACTCAAAGTGCGCATCGGTCGGAATTTTTCTCGCCACTTCGGGCTTGAACCCCTGCTTGTCGCCAAGAAACTGGCAACTCGCATCGGTACGGCGCTATGCGTACATGCCGTTCATCCGGAAAGTCCATATGACGCTATTTTGCAGCATTTATCCGAAGGAGATATTCTCTGTCATTGTTTCCAGGCGCAAGGTCCTTACAGTATTCTGGACGCGAACGGGAAAGTCGGCGCCGCCGCCCGCGATGCCCGATCCCGCGGCGTGATCTTCGACGCGGCTTCCGGGCGGGCG
This sequence comes from Planctomycetota bacterium, assembly GCA_031254915.1. Taxonomy (GTDB): domain Bacteria; phylum Planctomycetota; class SZUA-567; order SZUA-567; family SZUA-567; genus JAIRTL01. The sequence continues at coordinate 2,259 of JAIRTL010000042.1, read as the reverse complement.
AACTACAATTTTGCCGTGGCGCGCAGTGCCATTCGGGACGATTTTCTTCCGGATATCATCAGCACCGACGTTTTCACGTACAGCATGTATACACGCAAGGTCTTCACCTTATCGTGGGTCATGTCCGCCTATTTGGCCTTGGGTATGTCCTTGCACGAGGTTTTGCGCGCCGTAACGCAGAATCCGGCCCGGTTGATGAGATTGGAAGGGCGGGTTGGCACGCTGGCGCCGGGTGCGCTCGCAGACGTGTCGATTCTCAAGATTCGCCGCCAACCGATGACTTTCAACGATCCGTTTGACAATCGGATTCCCGGCGATCAATTGTTCATTCCCATGGCGACGTTCAAAGCCGGAAGATGCGCCTTCATGCGAATTGAATTCGCTTTTTGATTCGAGCTCTTCAAATCTTCTCCGTCGTGCCGATCTTGGGCCGCCAGCGCATGAGGCGCTTTTCGGCTTCGCCTACGAGGGTGTCGAGTACGAGGGCGCAGAGGGTGAGGACGACGATGCCGGCGAAGACGGTGCGGATGTCGAACGAGCCTTCGGCCTGGAGGATGAGGTAGCCGACGCCGCGCGCGGAGCCGAGGTATTCGCCGACGACGGCGCCGACGAAGGCCATGCCCACCGAGATGTGCAGGCTGGAGAAAACCCAGCTCATGGCGCTGGGCAGGTAGACGTGCCGCAGGAGGTCCCGGCGTCCCGCGCCGAGCATGCGCGCGTTGGCGAGCAGCGTGGGACTGACTTCGCGGACGCCCTGGAAGACGTTGAAAAAGACGATGAAGAAGACCAGCGTGACGGCGAGCGCGACTTTGGAGGCGATGCCGAGGCCGAACCACAGGGCGAAGATGGGCGCGAGGATGACGCGCGGCATGGCGTTCATGGCTTTGAGGAAGGGGTCGCAGATCGCGGCGGCGCGCGGGTTGAGCGCGAGCCAGAGGCCGACGAGCAGTCCGATGACGGTGCCGATCACGAAGGCGAGCAGGGTTTCGATGAGGGTGACGCCGAGGTGCTGGTAGATGTCGCGATCGATGAAGAACCAGTTGACGAGCCTGTCGGCGACGCCGATGGGGTCGCCGAAAAAGAAGGCGGCTTTGCTCGACAGCATCGAGGATGTCTGCCAGATCGCGATGATGACGGCGAGAAGAACGGCCTGCCAGATGCGGAGAAAGAATTTGTCGTTCATGATTTCCTCATTCCTCGGCAACGTTCCTGTGCTGGACGTAGCCCTTGAGGACTTCGTCGCGCAGTACGTCCCAGATCCGCGCGTGCAGTTCGGTGAAGTGCGGCTGGCCGCGGATTTCGGCAACGTCGCGCGGCCTCGGGAGGTCGATCGGGAACTCGCCGATGGGGCGCGTCGCCGGCCCGCTGGAGAGGACGACGACGCGGTCGGAAAGGGCGATGGCTTCGTCCAGGTCGTGGGTGATGAACAGCACCGCTTTCTTTTTTTCCGACCAGAGTTCGAGGAGTTCGTTTTCCATGAGTTGCCGCGTTTGCACGTCGAGCGCGGAAAAAGGCTCGTCCATCAGGATGATGTCCGGATCGAGGATCAGCGTCTGCGCCATGGCGACGCGTTTGCGCATGCCGCCGGAGAGCTGGTGCGGGTAACGGTCCTCAAAGCCGGTGAGTCCGACGCGGGCCAGCCACGCGACGCCCGGTTCCCTGGCGGAGGCGAGGTCGACGTCGCGAAAGACGAGTCCGGCGATCACGTTGTCGAGCGCGCTCTTCCACGGCATGAGGGCGTCGGTCTGGAACATGTATCCCGCCCGTCTGTTGATGCCGGCGAGCTTTTCGCCATAGACGGCGACGGTTCCGGAAGACGGTTCGAGCAAGCCCGCGCCGATGTTGAGCAGGGTCGATTTGCCGCAGCCGGTCGGCCCGACGACGGAGACGAACTCGCCGGGCGCGACTTGCAGCGTCGTGTCGGCGACCGCCGTGTAACGCTGGTGCGGGTTGTCGCGGGAGATGAACGTGCAGCTGATGTCGCGCAGCGAGAGTGCGAAAGCGGAATCCATTTTTTTTTGTGTTTGCGTTCTTTCAACGGTATTTTTCGTTGGCCTTGGCGACGAATTCGTTGGTATAGGTTTGTTCGAGGTCGATTTCTTTCTTGGCCACTTCCTCGTTGAAAGTTTGCAGCATCTTGTAGGCGACGCCCGGACCGGAGGAATCCATCAGGCCGTCGGGCGACATCGCTTCCCTGACGTTCTTCCAGGCGTCGATGTAAAGCGCCCGGTCGCCCAGCAGGAACTCTTTGGGAACGGT
>JAIRTL010000015.1 GCA_031254915.1 Planctomycetota bacterium | reverse complement strand
CGTCGTCTTATGCGGAAGTCAACCATCAATGGCGCGCGGCCGGATTATTATCACAGTGCCTGGGCGTTGAACCCACGTTGCTTCCCTTTCGCCGTTGGGACGTATTTTTGAAGAGGGCTTCCCCCGACCTTTTTTTCGATAAGCTCGAATTCGAGTCTTTTTGACACCGGTATCTTGAATTCATACGGTCGTATTTTCCGTGATGCCCCATATTTTCTTACCCGTTTTCTTACCCTTTTTTGGATTTCAGTGGCTCTAACCCGAGACAAATAGAGCCATCGGGGGTGGATAGACGAAGGCAGGAATGTATATTTTGCTTGATACAGGATAAGGAATATGCAACAAATAACCCCTTATCCCATAAGGAATAAGGGGTCATTCTAAAAATGGAGCGGGCGAAGAGATTCGAACCCTCGACCCCCACCTTGGCAAGGTGGTGCTCTAGCCACTGAGCTACGCCCGCTTGTCGTCTATTTCATCCTCGTTTCGGAGGATTTTGATTTATAGTGATTGCACCCGACCGTGTCAATACTGTTTTCCAACGCTTTGAAAAAAAAAGTTCGTTTGTTTGCTCTTCGAGAACGTTTTCGACGAGACAAGGAATGCTCCGTCGACGTCCTATACCATTCACGTTCCGGAGTTATTTATGATACCCCAAGAATGTGCGCGGCAAGCAAAGCGTCCGGGAACCGAATGTGGATTGGAGCAACCTCCAACCCCCATTTTCACAATTTCGGGCCGTGCACCGTATGTATTGCGTTCGCGCCGCGCCGTCGGCGCCGTCATCCTTGATGCGGTTCGCATCATCCCTTCCCGAAACGCCCGCCAATCAAGGCTTTTTCACTTGACAACCTCGGGCCACGATTTACCTTAGGGTTATCCGATTCATTGTGACTACACAATTGGCCCTGGAGATGCGGAAATGTCCGATACAACCAAGCTCCTGCAACTCGACGAACAACTGGTCTTCGTTCTCGTCAAAAGTACACGCGATGGCCTGATGATGGCTGGCCTCAAACCAAACCCCGTCGGCATCAGCAAATTCCTCCAGTGCCGGGGCGATGTTTCCTCGATCGTCGGGTTCGTCGGTCCCATCAGCGGCTCCATGTACATCAATACATCCGAAAACACCGCCTGTTTCCTCGCCAGCCGCATGCTTGGCGAAACGCTCGAAGTGCTCGACAACCAAGCTCTCGACGGCCTTTCCGAAATTGCCAACATCATCGCCGGACAGACCAAGGCCGCGCTTTCCAGCACCGCGTATAAATTCGACAAGATCAGCGTCCCCTCGGTGATCGTCGGCAATAATTATTCAATTTCCCATTACCGCGGCATGACCTCCGTGTCGGTCGATTTCGAACTGCCCGAAATGCCGATCAAGCCTGGAGACAGGGCGACGTTTTCGGTGAACATGTCCTTGATGAAAATCTGATCCGCCTTCCCGCCTCCCGTTCGTCGGGGGCTTTTTTCCGCCTCGGCGGCCAATTTCATTCGGAAAGAGCGGCTCTGCTCGCATGATTCGCAGCGTATACTTCTTTTGAAAGGAGAAGGGGATGGCAAAGAAAACGACCGCCAAGGCGGCCAAGCCGGCAATACCGGTAGCGAAGAAGGCGTCCGGGAAAGCGGCGGCTCCGAAGCTCAAACCCATACTCGGCCAGGAATCCTGGACCATCGCCAACGACGACGTCGAGGTCAGCCTCACGAAAAAGAGCGGCCACATGGGGCCAGTCACCTTCTTCCGCAAGGACCGCAAGTTCTCCCCGCTGTCCGTGGCGCCGTGGTACAAGGAAAACGCCGTCAAGGAACACGGCTCGATGCTTGGCGTGCTGCGCGGCGACTTCTTCTGCATGCCTTTCGGCGGCAACGAGGAACCGTTCGGCAAGGAAAAGTTCCCTGGACACGGCGAAACCGCCTGCGGCGACTGGAAGCTCACCCAGATGGGCGCCACCGATCCCGACTGCGAATGCGGCTGTGGCGGCGAATGCATCTTCATGACCGCCGAAATCAAGACCAGGATCCGCAAGGCGAGGGTCGAAAAACTGATCGCGCTGCGCCGCGGCGACAACGCCGTGTACATCTGCCATGACATCAGGGGCATGTCCGGCCCCATGGACTACGGCCACCACGCCATGCTGAAATGGGACAAGCAGGGCGCCGGCCTAATCTCCACCTCAAAATTCAAATTCGGTCAAGTTCTTCCCGTCATGTTCGAGAAGGCGGAGGAGGGCGGCTATCAGAGCCTCAAGCCGGGTGCCGAATTCAAGAGCCTGGACAAAGTGCCTCTCGCCACAGGCGGCTACGCCGACCTTTCGGTCTATCCCGCCCGTCTCGGTTTCGAGGATCTCGTCATGGTGTGCTCGGACGGCAAGGGTCCGTTCGCCTGGTCGGCGGCGGTGTATCCTGAACAGCGTCTCGCTTGGTTCGCGCTCAAGGATCCGGCGAAGCTGGCGTCGACCGTGCTCTGGCACAGCAACCGCGGCCGCCACTACGCGCCGTGGAGCGGCCGGCACGTGGGCGTTCTCGGCATCGAGGAGGTAACCGCCTACTTTCACATGGGAATCGCCGCTTCGGTCAAACCCAACCCGATCTCGCGCAAGGGCATTCCGACCTCGCGCGTCTTCAAGGCGGACGAGGCCTTCTCCATCCCCTACATCATGGTCGCGACCCCGGTGCCGGCTGGATTCGACCACATCAAGTCGATTGATCCCATCGACGACAACCGCGTGCGCCTGACGTCGAAGAGCGGTAAAAAGGCGGATGCCAGGGTCGGTTGGCAGTTCCTCAATTTCGACGACTGATTTTTCGCCGTCCGAATGATTGTGCTTCGGTCGTCTCGGGAGGAGACCTTCTGGAAGAAGGTCTCCTCCTTCTCGTGGAGCGCCGATCCGCCAAGCGGTTTTTCACTCGAAAATGCCGTCGACCAAGCCTTTGATGCGCAGGCCCATGGATTGGATCTGTTCCATTTCCATGATTTCGAGGCCGGACTCCTCTTGGAGGCGGACCAGATAATCGCGCCATTCCTCGAAGCTGCGCATGAGTTCGTTGGCGATCGGTTCGGTGCGGCCGTCCCTGTCGAAGTTGTCGCGGCGGCGACGGGAAATTTCCGGCATGAGGATGGAGAAACGACACAACCAGGCGAGAAGCTGAAGGCTAAGGTAGGAACCCACGAGGGTGGTCTTGTTTCTGGTCAGTCCGGCGGCGACGTTTTCCAGTTTTTCCGCCGTGCTGTTGATGCTTTCGACGAGGCGTTGCCAGTCGATGCCGGCGAGAAGCGCCGCGTCCTCCGGAAGGTCCGGCCAGTCGCCGAAGCCGATCTCGCGCAGGCGGCGCTCCCGGTTTTCAGAGAGTCCCGGCGGAAAGGCGGCGTCCTGCTGGCGCCAGAGTTCCGTCACCTCCGTCGCGGCGTCGCCGTAAAGCAATTCCGTGAAAGACCTCACGGAGGCGCGGGCGCGGTTGGGAATGCCCCAGGCCATGACCAGGCCGGCCGCGACCGGCGGCAGATAATTCTGCCATGCGTGGCTGACCCCGATGTTGCGAAATGAGACGAAGAGGCGCTTTTCCTCCTGGAGATCGAGCCATTCGCTGGCGGCGTCGAGCCGGTCGCAGAATCCGTCGAGGCTGGCGGAGGAAAGGCCGGTGAAGGAGCCAGGCACCTCGATGCGGGTGGTGATGGTGGCGCGCCCCGTTTCCGGCGGCAGAATCGGCTCCGACATCCTCCGCCAGCAGGCGAGCGCGGGTTCCCGCGCCACCGCCTCCGTCAGTCCGGTGCGTTCGATGAACCGGAGATCCACTTCAAGCTGGTCGAGGCCGAGGTCGCCGTTCGTGATGGAGAGGACGATGCGCTCGGCCGTCTCTTGGTCGAATGCGTCGGGGCAGGGGTCGTCCAGGGCGGCGCGGCTGGCGCCGAAAGCCCTGGCGATCGTGCGCAGATGCGACCACGCCGTCTGCATTCCCATGTCGCCACCGAGTATTTTCCCCAACCAGGGGAGGCGGACCGTCGTCGACACTCCCATCGATTTGGTCACCTGGATGACCTGGGTGAGTTCGCGCATCCACGTGTTGCTGAAATCGTCTGGAAGAATCCAGTCGAGCGCGTTCCCCTTGAACGTCGTGATGAATGAGACGATCTGATAGACGAGTACGGGCGATATCTCGCCCGGGCAGAGCTCGATCGCGATGCCCCGGTCGACGCAGCGCGGATGATCCTGGACGATTCCGCCCGGAATGAGGCTGTCTCCGTGACGGAGAATGATCATGGAAAGCGTTTGCATGCCGTGAACAAGGCCATCGCGGTCGCCGGCGAGGATGAGGGCGCCTTGTCCAAAGAAAAGGACGTACTCGCCTGGTAGGGTTGGTTCGGGAACGCCGGCGACCAAGTCGGGCCGCGTTCGCTTAAGGTCCTCGTAAAGGGAGACGAGAACCGCCCCGGCGGGCAAAAGTTCGGGCACGCCCTCGAGCATGGTGCAGCCGAGGCCGCTTCTGCCGGCAAGGGCTTCGCCGAGGACCGAACCAGGGGAGGTTAGGGGAGGGCCGCCGCAGGGAAGAAAATAGACGGCCAACCCCTTGCGTGGATTGTACACGCCTGGGCGCGGCTTGAACGACGCCACGCCGGGGGAAAGACCGGCCAGTGTATCTTCCAGCCGCTGCATGAACGGCTCCCTTGCATTTCCGCCGGCGGCCAGCGCCGGATCAGGCGTCTCGACACTATGATAACGTTATATACTACCGTTCGCGGTCCGGAGTTGTGATCCCCTTAACCATGCGCGGTCATGAAATGGCTTAGGGAATCAGATGCGCAACAGGTCCCCCTCATCCTCCATTTTCACAGCATTTCGGGCTGCGCCCAGTATATGCCGCCTATCCACCCGATGGCATAATATTTGGACATCTGGTGGCAACGGTTAAATCAACATTTGACATTGTGATAATAGCGATTTGGCGGAAATTATGCAATAATGGATGCGAGAAGGTTTGCTGTTTTTCATTTTCGGGCTTCGGCAAAAGATGCTTGCGCTTGAAGGGCGGTTGAATTATTATTCGCTGAGAAATACACGTGCGCCATCTATAGCAAGAAATCGGGTTGGGGGGGGGTTGCTCCGAGGCGCAACCCTTTCTTTGTTTGTGTTGCGTCCTCGCTATGGATACCGCCATGCGCTACACCAAAATAGTCGCCACGGTCGGGCCGGCGTCCGATACGCCGGAGTTGTTGTCGCAGCTTATCGAGGCCGGCGTCAACGTCTTCAGGCTGAATTTCTCCCACGGGACCCAGGATTCGCATCGGGAGACGATCGCGCGCATACGCGAGGCGTCGAAACTCGTCGGCAAGCACGCGGCCATCCTCCAGGATCTCTGCGGCCCGAAGATCCGCGTCGGCCTGATGGAAAACGGGGCCGTACCCCTGGCTGCGGATTCCGAGGTCGTGGTCACGACGGACGAGATTTTGGGAACGCCGGAAAAAATACAAACCCAATACCAGGACCTACCCCGGGACGTGAAGCCGGGCGAAAGGCTCCTCCTCGACGACGGGGCGATGGAGTTGGTGGTGTTGAGGGTCTCGGGGGACGAGATCGCCACCCGGGTCGTGCGCGGCGGCATGCTCAAGAACAACAAGGGAATGAACCTTCCCAATATCCGCGTTTCCGCTCCCTCGGTGACCGAGAAGGATCTGAGCGATCTCAGAGTCGGCCTTTCCGAGGGCGTCGACTTCATAGCGCTGTCATTCATCCGCCGCGCCGAGGACATGGATCCGGTGCGGTTGGCGATGGAAAACGCCTACTCCCGCGCCAGGCTTATCGCCAAGATCGAGAAGCCCGAGGCCATGGATCATATCGAGGACATCGTCCGGAGGGCGGACGGCATAATGGTCGCCAGGGGGGATCTAGGCATCGAAATGCCGCTGCAGCGGGTGCCTGTGATGCAGAAATTCCTCATCCGCCTCGCCAATGCGAACGACCGCTACGTCATCACCGCCACGCAGATGCTCGAGTCGATGACCCACAACGCCCTCCCGACCCGGGCGGAAGTGTCGGATGTCGCCAACGCCATCGTCGACGGCACGGACGCCGTGATGCTTTCGGGGGAGACGGCGGCGGGCGTCGATCCGGTGCGGACGGTGGAAATGATGTCGGCGATCGCCTGCGAAACGGAGGCGTACTTGACCAAATACCGCCCGACCTGGAATTGGCGGCAGACGGTGTCGAGCGAGAACCCGCTTCAGGACGCGCTCGGCCACGCCGCGTTGCGTCTCGTGGAGGACCTGGACATCAAGGCGATCGCCGTCCACACGCAGACGGGCGGCACGGCGCTCTTCATGTCGAAAGCGAGGCCGTTCGCGCCGATTCTCGCCTTTACGCCGGATTCGGCCTCGGCGCGGCGGCTCCACTTGTACTGGGGCGTGACGCCGATCCATTCTCCGGCGGTCGGTGGACGTTCAGAGCTGCTCGTCGCGGCGCGACGGGCGCTTCTCGACCGCAAGCTCGTCAAGCCGGGTGACAAGATCCTCGTCGTGACTGGAACGAATTTCGGCCAGGTGGGCGGCGCCGACGCGATCACGGTCGCGACCGTCTCAGAGGACTGACCGGGGGGTGTCGCGTTTTTTTCGCAATGCGCGCAGCGGAGTCAAAAACGATATACCGGAACGATATACCGGGCGCGGCCCGAAATTGTGAAGAAAATGGGGGATGGGGGTGCCCTGTTCCACATCTGTTTCCCTTGGCCATTTCATAGCCGCGCACAGTCGAGGGAACCACGACTCCGGACCGCGAACGGTATACTGACCGCTTGGAAGTTGCGGCATGACAAAAGGGGATGCGTGTTCATGGAAGCGATGGAAACGGAAAAAAGAACGATTCTCTGCTACGGTGATTCGAACACCTGGGGGTACGTCCCCGGGGCGGAGAAAAGGCGGTTCCCGCAGTATGTGCGCTGGCCTGGCGTGCTTTTCAAACTGCTCCGCACCGGATTTCGGGTGTTAGAGGAAGGGCTGTGCGCTCGCACCACCGTCCTCGACGACCCGATCGAAAGTGCCTTCGGGGTTGAAAGGAACGGAGCGAAATTGATCGGGTCGGTGCTCGCGTCGCAGGCGCCGATCGATCTTGTCATCATCATGCTGGGAACCAATGATCTCAAGCGGCGCTTTTCCATGACCGCCGCAGACATCGCCGCCGGCGTCGGGTTCCTCGCGCAACGCGCCAGGTCGTCGGAATTCGGCCCCGGATTCATTGCGCCGCCGGAAGTGCTTGTCGTCTGCCCGCCCGCTATATGGGAGGTCGAGGCGAATTTCGGTCCCGCCTTCAAGGGCGGCAGGGAGAAGTCGCTCGAATTTTCCACCGTGTTCAACCGGATGGGAAAGGAGTTGGGTTTCCCCATTCTCTTCGCCGAGGACTTCGTCCACTCCGATCCGGCCGATGGTATCCACCTGTCTGCGGAAAGCCACGAGGCGCTCGGCCAGGAACTGGCGCGGTGGGTTTTGGATCGCTACGGCGCGTCGTGAAAAACGACCGGGGAGGCTATGAATGGATAGTCAGGAAACGGCGGCGAAGAAAACCATTCTTTGCTATGGCGACGCCAACACTTGGGGGTATGTTCCCGGAAGCGTCGGCGAGCGCTTTCCGGTGCATGTGCGCTGGCCGGGGGTGTTGTCGAAGCTGCTCCGGACGGACTACTGGGTCATCGGAGAGGGATTGTGCGGTCGCACGGCGATAACCGACGACCCCATCCTCGGCGTCAACAACATCGAACGCAACGGTTACAAGACCTTCGGCGCGATCATGGAGACGCACGCGCCAGTCGATCTCGTCATCATCATGCTCGGCGTCAACGATCTCAAGCATTGCGCAAGGCTCCCCGCCTGCGACATCGCCGCCGGGGTGGGCATTCTCGCCGAGCGCGCGCAATCGGCCGAATTCGGGCCGAATTTCGCGATGCCGCCGGACGTGCTTGTGATTTGTCCGAGTCCGATCTGGGAAGTCGATGCATTTTTCGGACCGCGTTTCAAGGGCGGACGGGACACCTCGATCGAGCTCAGGAACGCATTCCGGCAATTGAACGAGCAGTTCGGCCTGCCGGTGATCTACGCCGACGACTTTGTGCAGGTCGACCCGTCGGACGGCTTGCACCTTTCGGCGGAGAGCCATACCATCCTCGCACAGGAAATCGCGAGTTGGGTCCTTGAACGCTACAGCGGAAGCTGAGGAGATCGTCCGCGTTCAACGACGTGGGCGGCCACGGCGTTTTCGCGAATGGTCGGCCTTTCGTCTGCGCGCGTTGTCGTTGGCGCGGTTGCGTCCAAACGCGCGGGAATGGGTCGGCAATTTCAGAAAACCAGCCAGGCAAGGGGCAAAAATGGGCCGATTGTTGGCGGAGTTCTTCAAGGGCTTTTTCAGGGAAAACCCGGTATTCGTCCTGGTTCTGGGCATGTGTCCGACCCTTGCAGTGACGACGAGCGTCGAGAAGGCGATCGGCATGGGGCTTGCGACCACGTTCGTCCTCGTGTGCTCGAACTTCATCATTTCACTGATCAAGAGCCTTGTCCCGAACGAAGTGCGCATCCCGATCTTCATCGTTGTGATCGCCACTTTCGTGACCTTGGTCAAGTTGATAATGTCGGCGTATTTCCCCGTCCTCAAGGCGGCGCTGGGGATATTCCTGCCGCTAATCGTCGTCAACTGCATCATTCTCGGCCGCGCCGAGGCGTTTGCCAGCAAGAACAGCGCGCCGGCATCGATAGCCGACGGTATGGGCATGGGGATCGGCTTCACGCTCGCTCTCGCCCTTCTGGGCGCCATCCGCGAGGCGCTGGGCAGCGGCAGCTTCCTCGACATCCCCTTCGCCGACGGTCTGGGCGCCTATACGCAGACCATTTTCATCCTGCCCCCCGGCGGCTTTCTCACCCTCGGCCTCCTGATGGGCTTTTTCAACTATCTCGTGCTTCGTCGCAAGGCGAAAAATCGGGGAGGAAAGGGCAAATGAAGGAATACCTGACCCTGATGTTCGGCATGGTTTTTGTGCAGAATTTCGTGCTCAACCAATTTCTGGGCATCTGCCCCTTCATCGGCGTGTCGAAAAAGCGCGATTCCGCCATCGGCATGGGCTTGGCTGTGATCTTCGTCATGGCGATCTCCTGTTTCGTCACCATGCTCGTCTATAAGGCGGTGTTGCTGCCGCTCGGTCTCGAGAACTATCTCGACATCATCAGCTTCATCCTCATCATCGCCGCCCTGGTGCAGTTCGTGGAAATCGTCATGAAGAAGCTGGCGCCGGATCTCTATCAGGCGCTCGGGATTTACCTCCCCCTCATCTCCACCAATTGCGCCGTCCTCGGATCGACGCAGTTGAAGCTTATGGACTACGCGCAGCTTCCGATGGGCGAAGCCCTCCTCAAAAACACCGCCTTGGGTATCTTCGGCGGCATCGGCTTCACGCTGGCGCTGTACCTTATGGCCTCTATCCGCGAGCGCCTCGAGATCGCGCCCGTGCCTCCGGGGCTTCAGGGCATTCCTGTCGCGTTTCTCGCCGCGGCCGGCATGGCGCTGGCATTTTTCGGCTTCAACGGCATTGTCTGACACCATCAAGGAATAAAGACGATTATGTGGGCTTTTATCGCCATGACGGCCTTGGGCGCGCTTCTCGCCCTGGTTCTCGCCATCGCCTCCAGGAAATTCGCGGTCGAGACCGACCCGAGAGTGAAGCAGGTGAATGAAACGCTGCCCGGGGCGAATTGCGGTGGCTGCGGCTACGCCGGTTGCGCCGCTTACGCCGAGGCGGTTGTTCTCGGGGGCGCCGACCCCACTCTGTGCGCACCGGGCGGCGCGAAAACCGGCCTCGCCATCGCCGAGATTCTCGGCGTCGCCGCGGACGGATCGAAGCCGCGCGTCGTCGCGTTCTGTCACTGCCAGAAAAAGGACGTAAAGACGGTCGCCGTATACACCGGCATCCAGACCTGCCGGGGCGCGTCCCTGTTCGGGCTCGGCGGCGGTTGGCTCGACTGCCGCTACGGCTGCCTTGGCTACGGCGACTGCGTCAGGGCCTGTCCGTTCGGGGCGGTTGCGATGGGTGAGGACAAGCGTCCGGTCGTCGACGAATCGCGTTGCGCCGGCTGCAGGAAATGCGCCGTCACCTGCACCCGCAATCTTATGATGGTGACGTCCGAAAAGAAATATGTCCATGTCCGTTGCCACAACCGCGACCGCGGCGCGATGGCGAACCAGATGTGCGCCCACGCCTGCATCGCCTGCAAAAAGTGCGAAAAAGTCTGCCCGGCGGACGCGATCCACGTTCCCAACAACCTGGCCGAAATCGATTACGAGAAATGCATCAGCTGCGGAAAGTGCGTGGATGTGTGTCCGCACCAGGTGCTTGCGAATCTGCGCCCGGCGCGCCGCGCCGCCGCGGCCAAGTCCGAACCGCAAACCGTTCCCCGGCCCGCCGGCGAAACGGTCGAGGCGTGAAATTTTTTTCTCCCGCAAAGAGATGGTGACCGAATGAAGCATTACTTCCGGGGCGGCATCCATCCGCCGGAAAACAAAAACGGAACCGTGGACCTGCCGCTCACGAAGGCTGATCCGCCGCCCTTCGTGGCGATCAGCTTTTCGCAGCACATCGGCAAACCGGCGACGCCGCTGGTGAAGCCGGGCGAACGGGTGCTCCGGGGGCAGCTCATAGCCGAACAGTCCGGCTACGTCTCTGCCGCCGCCCATGCCTCGATCTCCGGCGCCGTCAAGGGGGTTGTGCAGGTTCGGCACCCGCTCGGATTTCTGGTCGACGCCTTGAAAATCGAGAACGACGGGTTGGACGAATGGGATCCGTCCGTGAAGATTGAACGGGACGTCGACCAGCTCCCGCCCGGGGAAATCCGGAAGATCGTCCAGGGCGCCGGCATCGTCGGCATGGGCGGCGCCACCTTTCCTTCGCACGTCAAGCTGTCTCCGCCACCGGGAAAGAAAATCGACACCCTGATCCTCAACGCCGCCGAATGCGAACCGTACCTCACCGCCGACGACCTCCTCATGCGCGAGTATCCGGAGGAGATTCTCATGGGCGCGGAGTTGTTCAAACGCGCCGTCGGCGCGCGCCGGGCGATCGTCGGGATCGAGGACAACAAGCTCCGCGCCGTGACCGCGCTTCGCGACGCCGCCGGCCGAATCGGCTCGAATATCGGAATCACCGTGCTTCCCGTGCAGTATCCGCAGGGCGCGGAAAAACAGCTCATCTACGCGCTTCTCCGGCGCGAAGTCCCCTCGGGCGGGCTGCCCATGGACGTCGGCGTCCTCGTGCACAACGTCGGTTCCGCCTTCGCCGGCTACCAAGCATGCGCGTTCGGTTATCCCCTGACGGAACGCATCGTCACCGTCACCGGTCCCGGAATTCGCAATCCCGCGAACCTCTGGGTGCGGATCGGGACCATGGCCGGCCACCTCTTGGACATATGCGGGTTCGATCCGGAAACGACCAAAAAGCTTGTCGTCGGCGGACCGATGATGGGGCTGTCGATGCGCGACCTCGAATGGTCGGTGGTGAAGGGCACCAACGGCATCCTCGCTCTCGACGATCCGGCCGCCTACAGCCACCGGGCCTGCATCCGCTGCGGACGCTGCGTCGAAAGCTGCCCGTCCGGGCTTCTTCCCTGCACGCTCTCGAACTACGGCGAATTCGACAAGCTTGCCGAGGCCGAGGAATACAACGCCCGGGACTGCATCGAATGCGGCATCTGTTCGTACGTCTGTCCATCGAAGCGCCCGATCGTGCAGTGGATCAGGATGGAGAAGGCGGAAATCAACCGCAAGAAGCAGATGGAAGTGAAATAGGCGCGGAGTGCGGAAATCGGCGGCGACGCCGTGATCATGACATGAAGGTGGGATTATGCCGGCGCAAGAGAAGAAGCTGCTTTTCAATGTGAACAATTCGCCCCATATCCGCGACGGCGACACGACGCCGCGGATCATGTGCCTGGTGTGCCTGGCGCTCGCCCCGGCGCTCGTCTGGTCCCTTTTCGTGTTCGGTTGGCACGCGCTCGTGCCGATCGGCTTCTCCGTCGCCGCCTGCGTCGCCACCGAGTGGCTGATCGTCCGCTGGCGCGGCCTGCCGCGCACCATCGACGACGGCAGCGCCGTCGTCACCGGCCTCCTCCTCGCCGCCGTCTGTCCGCCGAATCTGCCCTGGTGGGCGGCGGTCATCGGCGGCGTGTTCGCGATCGGCGTCGGCAAGCAGGCTTTTGGCGGCCTTGGTTTCAACATCTGGAACCCGGCGCTGCTTGGCCGCGCCTTCATGCAGGCGAGCATGCCCGACCGCATGATGTCGGGTGAATGGCCGCATCTCGGTTTCGCCGGCGAGTGGTGGAAGAATCTTTTCCACTGCCTCGGGGGATCGTTCTCCGGGATCGCCGAGCGCATCGGCACCGCCCCCGACGCTGTGTCCCGTGCCAGCATGACGCGGGCGATCGACGGCGGCGTCGACGTCATGACCGGCGCCACCATTCTCGAAAAAATGCACACCCCCACCGCCATGGCGGTCGTGGACGAACTCGGCAACGTCACTTACCACGCTCCGGGGGCGCTAACGCCCGGCTGGTCCGACGTGCTGCGCGGCTGGTTCGGGATCGAGGGTGGGTCCCTCGGCGAAGTGTCCGCCATTCTCCTCGTCATCGGCGGCGTCTACCTTCTGCGCAAGAAGGTTATTCCATGGGACATCCCGGCGTTCTACCTCTTCACGGCCGCGATCCTCGGCTGGGTATTGCCGCAGCCGTACAAGATCGGCGACGCCCACGCCTACACCGCCTGGTTCCATGGGCCATGGCTGGCGCATCTTGGTGCGGGCGGCTTGATGCTGGGTGCGTTTTTCATGGCGACGGACATGGTCACCGGCCCGTTGACGCAAAAAGGGCGGATCATTTTCGCCGTTGGCTGCGGGATCATGACCATGGTGATCCGCCTCTTCGGCGGCTATCCGGAGGGTGTCTGCTACGCGATCCTCCTGATGAACATCTGCGTGCCGCTGATCGACACCCTCACCAAGCCGGGGGTTTTCGGGGCAGGCTTGAAAAAGTAACCTTGGACTTCGAGTTTTTGGACGGGGAAGTCCAGAGGGGAGACCTTTTTCAAAAAGGTCTCCCCTCCGGGAGCATTTCGGATAATCTCAACACGAATCGGTATAACGGGAATTCGCCATGGCGACGTTGCGTCGTCACTCCGGGAATTCCACCAGCACCGCCGCCTGTGCGGCGACAGCCTGTCCGAGGCCGATCGGGCCTACGCCTTCGCCGGTTTTCGCCTTGACGTTTACGCGCGCGTCCGGCATTTCGAGTATGCGGGCGATATTGTCCGCCATCTCACGCTTTCGGGGGCCGAGCTTGGGTTGCTGGAGATCGACGACCAGGTCGATATTGACGATTTCCCCGCCCAAGGCGGTGATGCGCGCTGCCGTCTCCCTGAGAAACCGCTCCGACGATCCACCCGAAACCACCTTGTTTTCGGGGTAGTGGTCGCCGATGTCGCCGAGTCCTGCCGCTCCGAGAAGGGCGTCGACGAGGGCATGGATGGCGGCGTCGCCGTCGGAGACGGCGACGACGGCGAGAGGGCAATCGAGTAAAACGCCGCAGAGAGGGAATCCATTGCCACCCGGCTCGAGGCGGTGACAGTCGGTGCCGAAGCCGATTCGTATGGACATGCCGTTCCTTTTCCGAAAGATTGGGCGAAAACTTCTATACATGATATACTGGGCGCGGCACGAAATTGTGAAAATGGGGAACGGGGTTGTCCCCGGGGCTTTCCGGCATGGTCATTTAATTCTGGCAAGGACTTGATTTATGGCCGCATTGCGCAGACGGGCCAAAGTCTGCGCAACAACCGGATGCCGCACCCGGCATTCGTCCTCGCGCAATATTACGTTGCGCACCCAGTGCAACCGATTCTCCATGTTTCAATGTCCTTGCGACAATGCCAAAAGACTCAATGCGTCCGCTTGGCGGAATGAAAGACCGGGTGACGCCGCACACCACTCCCGCGCTTTCCTTGTCCCCGGCGCTCTATACGAAACACTTGCCCCACGCCTGGCCAGTCCAGAGATTTGTTGAGCGACGCCGTGGCCTCCAAGCGGCGGACCCTCAATACGTCTGTGCGCTTTCTCCACACTGTCGGCACCGGTGATTTCCACCGCGCGTTTTTACTCATCCCAGGGGGAAAAGCTGGAGCAAAGGCACCGTCTATCGCTTCGCGCAGGGACG
This sequence comes from Planctomycetota bacterium, assembly GCA_031254915.1. GTDB lineage: Bacteria > Planctomycetota > SZUA-567 > SZUA-567 > SZUA-567 > JAIRTL01. Next base: position 6,303 of record JAIRTL010000015.1, on the reverse strand, counting down.
GCTGGTTGTCCTTTACCGTGACCAAAGGTTCGCCGCCCGCCATCAAGTACGGCCTGGCACACCGATTTCCGGGCGAACATGGCATCGCCGCTGATGACGCGTCCCTTCACCGCCACGCCCTTGAGCAATTCGGCGGCGACGGTTATCCCGTTTTCCCTGGTTGTCTCAACCGTCACTTGCCCGAGCACGCCGGGCACGGCGTCGCAATAGGCGCACAGCAAATGCACGGCCTATTCGGCGTGGCGGCTGCCGCGAAGCGTTTTGCCGTCCATGGCGATGATGGCTCCGGCAGGAAGAGCGTCTTTGGCCCACCCGGCTAATGCCTGCTCCATGGCGGCGATGTTCAATGCCTTGAAGGCATTGTGGTACGTGGCATGACGCGGACTTTTTGGGCGTTCTATTTCCAAGCCGCGCCAACTGCCTTTTCGAGCAACCTCTTCCCCAACGGGCGATGGCGCACAGGTATTGACGACCAGCAAGCGGCGCCGCCACTGTCAGGGCGGAGTACGCCTTGAAGCGTAAAACGTCGTCCCGATGCGTTGCGGAGATCGGGAACCTTAGCGAAAATGTCCCACAGAGAAACATCAGGTGTTTTATCCGATTCGGCCACAAGATTTTCCCCGGTGGACAACCCATGAAAAAAGCATCAACTTTAACCGAATCGATTTCAAGAATTAATGACCCTGGTTTTCCGGTTTTCGACTTGCAAAATTCGCCCGTATTCGGTAATATTTCTTGTCTCATATGGCGAAAATAGCTCAGTTGGTTAGAGCATCTGACTGTGGCTCAGAAGGTCGCCGGTTCGAATCCGGTTTTTCGCCCCAATATTCACACGGCCCGGAAATGCGCGGATTGCTTGAAAAACCGCCATTTACCGGGCTTTTTTCGTTGCTCATGCCTTCCGCGCCCGCCGCTTTCCGCAACTCTCCAACGTCCGCAAATGTTCGCAAAAAGACGGGGTGCGAGTGTCAGTGGGAGTGTCAGTGATTTTGGTCGCACCAGACCCCTCGACATTTTTTTCCGGGATGTCGTATGTGCCGGTCTTCGCCTGCTCCTTGGCCTCACTACTCGTCTTAGTCGAGGGCAGCTTGGCAATGGCGTTTTCCTTGTCCTGAACAACGACCCTGGTATAAAAATTCGCCGTCAATTTTGGATCATGGTGGCGCATCAATTTCTGCGCGGTAACAAGCTGAACACCCGCCTGGCTCAACATTGTGCCAAAGGTGGTGCGAAGCGCATGGAAGTCCAGTACCCCGTCATGGGTCTCTATTTTGATCAAGTCCTCGACCTTTGATTGTAGGTCTTTGGAATGCTGCTCCCGGTTCCATTTATTGAGTTCGTCAATGTCCTTGTGGAGCATTTCAAAACCCTTGTCCTTCCACATTCCACGCCAAACCATAGCTTCGGGCAGCATGGGATGATTCTTAAAATAGGCGACGAAGCGCTCCTTCAATTCCCCGGATATTGGGAGATAAGCTTCTTCGCGATTTTTGGCGAATTCGGCACGAAGGAAAATGGTAGGCGTTTCGGAACCAAGGTCGACGTCCATCCGGCGAATGCTTCGACATTCCGACCATCGAAGCCCCGTATGTGCTGCCGCGTGGTACAAGAGTGCCCGAGTATCAGTCGCCAAGCCATGATGCTTTATCCCTTTATATTCAACAAACCAAAGCAAAATGGAAAGTTCGCCGGCAATCATAGCCCTCCTGTAGTGTCGAATATCCTTTTTCTGATTGTACAACTTTAATTCAGCAATAGGATTTTCGCTTATCCACTTTCGCTTTTTCAACCAGCGGCAAAACGCCTTGAAGGCACGAATCGAGTGATTCAATGTGCAGAGGGACCGACCGTTATCACGCAGATATTTGAGATAGTCCAAGTATTCGTCGGCCTGGATGTCACTCGGTACGATCCATTTACAATAATCCACAGCCTTCTTGATATATGCGACGGTTTCTTTGGTGTGCTTCTTGGTGCCGTCTTTGGCGGCCATGTACTTTTCAAAGCCTTCGATATGATCCGACATGGCTTTGGCGGAACCGGCATGGTAGCCTTTGATAATGCCGAATTCTGCCAATTTCTCAATGATTCCTGTCGGGCACGATTCAAGGAATTTTACATCCTGGCTTTCGAGTGTACCATTGACCTGACGGACGTTGACTAACCTTTTGATAGCGCGTTCAAGTTCGGCGGATGTTGAACGAGATGCAAAAGCCACGATACGCCGGACCGTATTTGTATGATCACGGAATTGGACTGTATATTTTGAACAACTCTCCGTCTTCCCCTTGGCAGATTTGTAGGTACGCTTGATAAGAGACATTATTGCTCCTTTTTACTGGCGGTGCGGGTCAACTCGTACTCAGTCGGATGTTTCGCCCGCAAGGGTTCCAGCACGAATGCGCCAAGAGTTTTCCCGGCCTTTTTGGCTAGTTTCGTCCATAGCCGTAACTCGTTTGCACTGACTTTGACGTGAAGACTTATATTACGCGCATCATCGCCCTTTGACGGTGCTCCCATGACGGGTCGGTTTTTTGGGGCTTTTTTGGGAGCTTTCGGCGGCATACATAGACCTCCTCTAGTTTAAGTTCCCCTTAATATATTTCAAGGGGAACTTATAGTCAACGTTTTTTATCTTTCCCATGGGATTTAATTTGATCCCATTTTGACTGGTTGGGACAGCCAGCCGCAACCCAATGCAAAAGTTCATCACGAACCCAAAAATCTCGCCTTCCTAATTTCACCGAAGACGGTAATTTCCCGCTGGTCTTTAGAGTGTACCAGTGTGTCCGTTTGACGCCAAGCATTTTCGCGGCCTCAACGCTATTAAGGAGAACCGGAGAGTAACCGTATCCCGATGCCGTTTTCGGGACGCCGTGAAGCGTGTCATCATCAAGGGAAGCTCCCATTATTATCCCTCACGATCCGGTTTGAAACGAGCGTCCTTTTGGCTCTGTCGATTCATCTTGGCCAACTGTTTCGATTTCGGGCATCCTGCCGCAATCCAGGCCAGAATTTCCTGTTTCCTCCAGCGGCGAAGCCGCTCCAGCTTGATGCCTGCCGGCGCTCTGCCGTCTTCCGACAGCCGGAGGAAGGCGCTTTTGCTCATGCCGCATATGATGCTGGCCTCCCCGGCGGTAAGCAGTTCGTGAATGTTGTTCTTTATGAATTCCGCCGCGTCGTTGATGTTGTCGCACTGTTCGAGCGCGGCGGAGCGCGCATCTTTAGCCACACGGTTATTCTTGGGTTTTCTGCCCACTGTTGTCCCTCCTATGGATTATCAAGTCCGCGACCGGCCGCGTTTCCCCTTCCGCCGACCCAATTCAAAAGCGATTGCGGCCCCGCTAAGCCGGTTTTGCCACACCGAGGTCTGCCCGCAGCACATCTGAACGAAGTCGATCATGACCTCGGTGAAAAGGTTGGTGGACGCCTCGGTGCCGAAGTGTCGCTTGTCGCCGCGTTGCGGCCGGAGCGCGGCAATCGTCATCCCGACGGGATCGGCGCCGTCTGTTTCAATCAGCGCCCCACCGTCCCGTTCCCGGTAGGCCGCGTGTACCTTGTCTTGGAGAAGGATTATCCAGGCAGCCGGCGTCGCCTGACAGTATTTGACTTTTTCCCGCAGTAGGCGCGTGGTGAGAACGCCGTGGAAGCGAAGCAAGTTCCGATAGACCGCGTAGACATCTTCGATGATGACAAGAGAAAGCGGAAAATCCAGGGTGTTTAAACCCTCAGCCCGGCCGCCCTCTTTGACAAAATTCAAAAAGCCCTTGTCCTTTGCGGGCTCAATCGCTTTTTCCGCTGCCATGCCGCCCAAAACGTCGCGGACGGTGGCAATTCCCCCCATGCCCCCATTTAGGGCTTTTAGTTTCTTATTACCCTGGGCTGGTGGGCTTAGGGTTTTAGGTTCAATCTCCCTATTAATTGGTTGTGTGGGTATAGGGTTGTGTAAGGGTTTAGGTTGTAATTCCTGCCGGGTTCCCGCTTGGTTCCTGATTGGTTCCTGGGCGGTTCCGGAAGGCTTCTCTTCCTGTTCCGCCTCTGATCGCGGCGCTCCATCGTCGTCCGGCGGTTCTCCATCCGGAGAACCGCCGTCGGCGAAGTCCTCCCCATCCGTCCCTGCGTCATCCCCCTCCCGCGCAGGCCGCGCCCCGTATGTCCTCCCATGCTTTTCCCATGTTTCCACCAGCCAGGCCCGCCTGGACGTTTTGTACGATTTGATCAGGAACGGCCCCACATAGTCCAGCCAGTCGTGAATCAGCCAGTCATCCAGCCAGCGGTATTTCCGTAATCCATCCACCAGCCGCTTCACGTCCCCCTTGTACCCCGTAACAACCCCTATGAACTGCAACGTCGCGTCATCGCTCCCGCGCCACAATTCCCCGTCTTTCGCGTACTTGAACGTCATCAGCCACATTCTGACCAAAACTCCCAACGCGTGAGCCTCGTCGATGCCAAGCTCGATTGCCAGACAGAGCAGTTTGGGATGAAACACCAGGTCAACGGATATGGCAAGCCACAGTTCTTTCATGAATTTCGCTTCGGCGTCATCGACACGTCCCGCATAGCTAATGACTTTTTTAGTCACTTTTTGCAAGTGTTTCGGAGTTACGCCTACGCCATCCTTACTTTTCATTGCATAACCATTTCATATAGAAGACATTATCCCGCTTGAAAAAAAGATCAAAAAATGCAGCTTTTTTTATTTCGGAAGCTTCTGAAGCGTCTCGCCTGCTCCTGAATCATCCTGACAAATCAATTTATCGGAATATTATACGCTTAAATTGACAACATTTTTTATTATTCGCTATTTTAATCGCTTTCACTTATAAGGCGGCACACAATAAAAGTGCAAATTAGACGCTAGGCGTAATTTCAAAAGGTGAAAGATGGAAAACGCAACACTCCCGGCAAATCCGAGTCTTCCCCCGACCGCTGCGGTCTATTCCAACACCAAGGGCGCTTCGGCGCGGGTGATTGCCTCGGACGAGGAGTGCCTGACCTACGAGTTCACCGGCCCCAAGGGCAGCGCCACCGTGTTCATCCGGAAGTACAGAAGGCACAATACGCTCGCCATCGCGCGAATCCCCCTCCTGGTCGGAATGATCGGGATGCTTCCGCCCGAGGCGTTCGACGCCCTGTTCGACGAGAAAACCGTGGAATTGATGCTCAATCCGGATGGGCTGATTTGGGTGGAAAAGATGGGCGAAGGCATGTCGCCGGTCTGCTATATGGCCGATCAGTTCGCCTGGGAGTTCGTGCGGAAGGCGGCCGGGATTCTCGATAGGGTGATCAGCTACGAATCCCCTTTGTTGAACGGATGCCTGCCGCTGGACGACTCCCGCATCGCCATTGCCATCCCCCCGGTGACAACGGCGCCGGCCTGGGCAATTCGGAAGCATACCGTTCAGATTTTCACCCTGATCGACTATGTGACGGACGGCATTCTCTCCGCAGTTCACTGCCAGGTCATCCGCGATGCCGTTTCGCAGAGGAAGAACATTCTCATTATCGGTGGGTGCGGCTCGGGGAAGACCACCTTTGCCAATGCCGTCCTGCGGGAAATCACCGACATTTCTCCCAACAACCGCCAAATCATCATTGAGGACACGGCGGAACTCCGCTCATACGCCCGCAACAAGGTGAACTTTCACATTTCGGAGTTTGCGAGCGTTTCAAAGCTCGTTCAGGACTCGCTACGTTTTCGTCCCGATCGCATCATCGTGGGAGAGGTTCGCGGCGGTGATGCCTGGGACTTGCTTCAAGTTTGGAACACCGGTCATCCCGGTGGAGTTGCGACCCTTCACGCCAACGACTGCGCTTCCGGCCTTACCCGGCTCAAAGACCTTGCCTGTATGAATCCCGGAGTCTCTCCGCATGTTGAGTACAACATTTCGCTCGGAGTCGATCTGTTGGTCAACATCGTCAAAGACGATCTGGACGGCGAAGAAAGGAGGATGGTTGCCGGCGTCGCGGAGGTCAGGGAATTCGACCCCAACCTAACGGAGAACAACGGGTTTCGCCTCAAGTGGCATTAGGTGGCGTGAAGGGATTTTGCGTTAGAGGAGGTTGTCACTTTGGAACGGCGAATGGTTCCGTCGCGCGGCGGATTCGCCGTTTGTCCGCCGGTCATGGCCGGTCGCTTCGCAACGGCGGCGGTCATGACCCCGGACTTTTCCGTGGGAGGGTTGAATGACGAAAAAATGGCTCCACATCCTGCTTTTTACCCTGTGCGTCTGCGCCGTTCTTATGCCGGACGCCTTCGCCGGCCCCGGCACCGGCGGCAAGTTGCCTTACGAGGATTGG
>JAIRTL010000069.1 GCA_031254915.1 Planctomycetota bacterium | reverse complement strand
TGGCGTGTTCTACGATGGATTCGGGAATGACTGGGTGTTCGAGAAAAGCGGCGAAGTTCCCATCATTAAAGGAAGCATCGATCCCAAGGGCGGCCGCGAGGAAAATTTGCTTATTTCGTATCCGTCCACAATTAGCGTGACCGCCTACATGCGTCACAACATGGCGTTCCTCAAAAAAAAGACGGAAACGGAAATCGTTTCTTCCGACGTAAATTCAGGTGGAGGAGGGAGCGAGGAAACCGAAGAAAATGGGGCGAATGGAGAAGATGAGGTCACCGGGGAGACTGGCGCGATGAACCCGTCTGCCGAATTCGAATACACGTATGAATACAAGGTCGGCCAAGAAGACCAGTGGAGACCTGTTGCAGACGATTCTCCTGACGCGGAAAAATTTATCCGTAATAGGGTCATCGCTCTCAAATATATTTTATTCATTCCTGAGGAACAGAACGATGGCGGCTTCGACATAACGAGTATAGGAAGTGATTTGGTACATGGGCAGGAGATAGAAGCGGGTTTTTGGCCCCAGGCGAAATTGTATGTCTATGCGGTGGTTGCCGGTAAGGATCCGAACGGCGAAGTGATCCCTTCCCGCATCCTGGATTGTGGTGAACCGGTCACTCTCAATCTCCATCCGGGACTCAACCATTTCGACATTTATCTGCATGACACGGAGTTCGAGCCTTGTCAGTAGCCACCATAACATATGACCATAAACGACAATTTGTGGTAGGCAGGCAGAATGAATTGCTGTCTCACACATAACGAAAGGTCCCGTTTGCAATGGGCTGGTTTGGTTCCAAACACGATTCCATACTGATAGTCGCCTTCGACGGGAAGTCCTGGCGGGGGCGGCTGTTCGAATACCGGGGAGGAACCTGGGAAGCCGTCGGCGATGTCGTCGAGGCGACATCCCGCAACAGCCGCAAACTTCCAAAGCAAATCGTCGAATTCGCCTCCTCCTCCGGGGCGAAGCGGCTTCGCGTTCTCATGACGTCCGATCTCCACAGCATCACCATGGACCTCCCGGAGGACGCGGACAAGGAAGAATTGCATACCGCGATGGTCTACGAGGCAGCGAGCGATGTCGGCATAGACGCCCACATCCTCCGCGTCGCCGCCGTCCACGCCGACCGCTATCGGATGGGCGGCGAAGCCAGCGTCATCATGACGGCCGGATTCGAGTCCACCCTCATTGAGGGATTTGCCAGGGAGTGCGACCAGGCCGGCCTGGAGTTCGACGGAATCGGGTCCCTGGAGATGGCCGTCCTCGCCTGGCACGCGAGAATGGGCGAGGACGCGAGGCTTTTGTTCATGCGCCGTCAAAGCAGCCTCTATGTGGTTCCGGCCTGCGAGAACACGCCGTTCACCTTTTACCCGCTGCCGATCGGAACGGACGCCGACTCTTCGGACGCCGCCGCCGAACGCAATGAACGCGCGGCCAAGCGGCTTGCCGCCCATCGCGATTTGCCGCTCCGCGTCGTCGCCTGCGGCGAAGTGGAACCGGCGCGGCTGGACGCCATCCGCCCCATGACGGGAGACGGCGCCGAGTTCCTCGTCCTGCGGGAATTCGACGATGAGATCATGCGGCACGCAGTCCACGCGGAGATCGGCGGCATCGAGGCGGGCTGCGCCCTTGTGGGTCCGCCGCCGGCGCCGCGCGATCCCCACCGCGCCGGAACCTGGCTCGCGTTGATCATCATTCTGCTCGCCGGGCTGTATGTGGGGGATCGGCATTACGCCTTCGAGCGCGATATCGAAGAACTGGAAAAAAGGGAGGCGGAATGGAAGAAGCTTGTCGCCGAGCGCGACAAGGCCAAAAACCGGCTCCAGGCCGCCAATGCCCGCTACGACGCCATCGGCAAAAAAGAGAAGCTCCTCAAAGGAGACAGACCGCTTCCACACGCGCTCGCTTCACTCCTCGCCGCGTTGTCCAGCGGGACGCCGTCCTTCTCCCGGATAACCGAAATCGTCCAGGTCGACGCGGAACAATTCGTCGTTCACGGCGTCACCCGGCTCCCGGAGGGACGCGCCCACTTGCAAAGCGCGCTTCGGCGCCACGGCTTGGCCATTGGCGAATCCAAGGACACCGCGCTTGCCACGGGCGAACAGGAATTCGAGTTCCATATCGAAATGCCGGAAGAAAATTCGACTTTCAACGACGTCGCCGCCCGCGTCGCGGCCAAGGCCGAGGCCCGGAAGGAGGATTCGTCGAAATGATCCGCGTCATTCGCCGAACCGTTCGCGGGTGGAAACGGGAGCTGCTCACCTTCTACGCCCGGTTCAATACCTTCTACCGGATTGTCGCCGGCATAGTCCTGGCCATGGGAATCGTGTATTGCTCCAGGCAGTTTCTCCTCGACCCCGCGCAAAAGAACATGCGCGCCATCGAAAACCGCCTGAAGACGGACTCCGTTCCCGAGGTCGTTCCGATAATAGACACGGACAAGGAAACGCAGGACACCCTTCTGCGCGCCGAAACCCGTGAAAAGCAGATCGCCGAGTTTCAGGAACGCCTCGCTCTCGCGGAGGCCGGTTCCCGGCTCAATCTCGACGCCAGCCCGTCCGACGCTGACGGCGCCTTGTACAACCTAGCCGTCGAGTGCGGCCTTCGCGTCCGCAAGTCCAACGTCGTCGTCCCCTCGGAGCCGGCGGACGGGGCCGAAAAGGAGGCCGCGAACAAAGCCGCCGCCGGGAGCGGCGGAAAAAGGCGAAGGGCGGCGGCGGCCGAACCGGAACCGGAGCCGCCGAAGCCGGCGGACGTGATACCCCCGGACGCCACGGCGAAGGAGTACGAACTGCTTGGCGATTTCGCCTCGGTTAGATCCTTTTTCCGAAAGGCGGCGGAGTTGCCCTATTTGATGCGCATTGAAAAAATCACCTTTGGCCTCGTTTACGGCGGGGACAATGAGCCGATGATCGTTTCGGGCGGGCGCCCGCTGTTGTCGCTGTCCTTCCGGGTGCTGGTGTTCCGTTATGAAAAGGGAGCCGATGGCGGCCGCAATAGATCTTGACCGGGTGATAGCCGCGCGCGAGGCGTTGGACAAGGTTCCAGCCAAGCTGGCCCACCGGCTCGGCGTTTTGCCGGTGGCGCTGGACAACGACACGCTGGTCGTGGTTCAAAGCGACGCCGACGACGCCACCGGCATAATGCAACTGGAGGGGCAACTCGGCTTGGAGATCCGGGTGGCGCCGGTGCGCAGGCCGGAAGGGGTGGAGAGGGCGATACGGCGGTATTATCCAGAAAGCGCCGAAACGGGAACGCCGTTGGCGTTGCTCGAGGAGTTGATAAACCGCGCCCTGCAAATCCACTGCTCCGACATCCACCTCGACATCGAGAGCGAACGCGCTTTCGTCCGCATGCGCGTCGACGGCCTTCTGCGGATAGACAGGGAGTTGACGCCGGAGGCGATGGCGGATCTGGTGTCCGTCGTCAAGGTTTCGTCGAAGCTCGACATTTCGGAAAAGCGCATTCCCCAGGACGGCCAATTGACCATCGAAAGCCTGGGCGAGGAAATCTCCATGCGCGTGGCCACCATCCCGACCCTTCGCGGGGAAAAGGTGACTCTCCGCATTCTCGCCACGGCGGCGACGGCCGCCGAATTGTCGAGCATCGACAACCTCGGCATGTGCGATCTGCACCGGGAGATGTTCCTTTCGACGCTGCGGCAGGCTCACGGCATCATCCTGCTCTCCGGGCCGACGGGGAGCGGGAAAACGACGACGCTGTACGCCGCCCTGCGGCACCTTCGCACGCCGGGCACGTCGCACATCATAAGCATCGAGGATCCGGTGGAAATCCCCTTGGACGGCGTCAATCAGGTCCATGTCGACAGCGAACGGGTCAGCTTCAACAAGGCGCTCAGAAGCGTGATGCGCCACGACCCGGACATCATCATGATCGGCGAAATCCGCGACGCGGAATCGGCGGACATCGCGGTGAAAAGCGCGCTCACCGGACATCTCGTCCTGTCGACGCTCCACGCCAACGATTCGCTGTCGGTGGTGACGCGCCTGACCAACCTCGGCGTGGCGCGGGAACTCGTCGCCTCCACGCTGCGGCTGGTTATCGCGCAGCGCCTGGTCAGGAGGCCCTGTGCGCACTGCCGCAGGCTTGTTCCATGCGACGGACCTTCCGTCGACGCTTTTCGCATTCCGCCCGAAACCATGGTCGTCGAGCCGGTCGGATGCCAGCTTTGCGGCGGAGGGTATTCCGGCCGCATAGGATTGTATGAAATGGTTCCCATCCGAAAGAGGGAGCGCGAATTGATCATGGCCGGGGCCGGGGCCGACGCCATGGCGGAGCACGCATTCGGCGACATGAGGCTTCCCACCCTGTTTCACGACGGCAAGGCGAAGGCGCTTGAACACTTGACGACGCTGTCGGAGATCCGGCGCGTCATTTATCTCGGCGAGGAAGAATGATGGTTTTTCAATACATCACCTTCGACAACGGCGTGCGCCGCTCCGGGAAGATGGAAGCGGAATCCCAGGCAGCCGCCGCCGGAAAATTGCGCCAGGAGGGCAAGGTCGTCCTGGAGCTCAAGCCGGCGAAGGGGACCGCCGGCGCCGCGACGCGTGGCGGCGGCAACAAATACCTGGCAAGGCTCACCGGCCTGCTTGTTTCGAAGTCGGCCGTTGAATTGTGCCTGCGTCAATTGGCTTCCCTGATCGGAGCCGGCGTGCCCATTATAACCGCGCTTCGTTCCATAGGCGACAACGCGCCGAAAACCCTCGGTAAAATGCTCCGTCTCGTCACGGAACGCGTGCGCCAGGGGCAATCCCTGAGCAAATCCCTTGAAACGGAGATGCCATGGCTTGGCCGCGTCACAATCGGCCTCCTTTCCGTCGGCGAGGCCAACGGCACTCTGGACAAGATGGCCGCCTACGCGGCGGGATTGATGGAGCGTTCCCGTAAAATCAAGGGGCAGCTCGTGCAGGCTTTCGCCTATCCGGCAGTGGTTTTCGTCGCGGCCCTCGGCATAGGCTACTACATGGTGAACAAGGTCTTTCCGGTGGTCGTGAAATTCATCAACATGAACAGCGGCGGCAAGATGCAACTGCCGCTTTCGACGAGAATGGTTATTTGGTTGAACGACTTCCTTCTGGCCTACGGCGTTTTCATCCTCGCCGCCCCCTTCGCAATTGTCATCGCGATAGCGCTTCTGCGCCGGAGCCGCAGGAGCGGGGCCGTTCTCGACAGGCTGGCCATAGCCATACCGGGAATTGGCGGCGCGTTCAAGTTCCAGGCCAATACGATGTGGTGCCTCACCCTCGGGGCGTTGTTGAGGAGCGGCGTCGACATCATTTCCTCCGTGGAACTCGTCGAATTGACCATGGGGAACCTGCACTACGCCGAACAGTTCAGGAAAGTCCGCGAATCGCTGCGCCTTGGTTCCGGACTCGGAAAAAGCATTGAGGAAACCACGCTTTCGCGGTTCGCTCCCATCGCCCACACCATGATTTCTGTCAGCGAAAACAGCGGCGGCATCGACGAAAGCCTTCAGCACGCCGCCGCCTTTTCGGAGGAGCAGTTGAACCGGCGCGTCACCCTCCTCGGCAAGCTTGTCGAGCCGGCGATGTTCATCGTCATCGGGGGAATGGTGGGGCTGGTCTACTTCGGGTTTTTTATGGCGATGTTGTCCGCGACGAGTTCGACGACCAGATAATGGCGGGATATCCTGTATGACACGCGACCTCTGCTTACTGTTCGCCCTGTTTTTTTGCGCGCTTTCGCCGGAATCGTTGGCGGGCGAGGCGTGGCCGAAGGATGAGGGGCGCGATCCCGGCGTCGTCACCCTGGGCGGGATATCCTATACGCCGTCCGATGCGTACGCCCCGGAATCGGATCTGGTTACTCTGGACGATCCGCCGGAGGAGGAGACGGATCCTTTCGCATACCGCTTGCCCGCCTCCGGAGAGGATGAATTCATTCCTACCAAGGCCAAGGTTCCCCGTGGGATACGCATTCTGTCCATAATCCATATTAGAGGCGCCAAACCGATAGCCGCGATGCACATTCCCTATTCAACGGGAAGCGACCTGCATTTCGTCGGCGTCGGCGACGTCATTCAAATCGATTCCCAGCCCCAGCAACAAGTGACGCAGAGAACGCAAACGCAAACCGCCAGGGGAAGACGAGGGCGCGCCACGCAAACGGAAACGCAGGAGTCAGTCACCACGGAAGTCTCCCCCACGGGCTACTTCTACCTTCAAGTCAAAAACATCACCAGGGATTTTGTCGAAATTGCGCCCAGGGCGCGTCCACAGGACGCCGTCATTCTGCGTTGACTGGAGAAGCATATGAGGGTTGCCGTTGGAGTGGCGCTTTGGATGTGCCTGGTATCTTTCGCCGCCGGGGGCGATTATCGCCGCACCGACGGAAATGACGATGTCTACATTGATTCGCTCATGGTGCGCGGTATGCCGTTACGCAGTTTCGCCGAGCTCGTCACTCGGAGTTGCGGCGCCCGCTGGACCGTGATGGTCAGTGAAGGGGCGGCGGTCAAAAATGTCGACATGTACCTGGAGAACACGCCGGTCGAAGAAGCGCTCAAGGCGCTGTGCTCCTCCTACGCGTTATGGTTCAAGCGATCGCCGGGAAGCCAAGTTGTCCAAATCATGACCCTCGATGAATTCCGCAGCGGACTCAATTT
>JAIRTL010000115.1 GCA_031254915.1 Planctomycetota bacterium | reverse complement strand
CTCGCGCTCGAGCACGCAGCCGGGCACAACGTCGTCCACCGCGACGTGAAGCCCGCCAACATCATGATCGCCAAGGACGGCACGGTGAAGCTCGCCGACTTCGGCCTGGCCCTCCTCGTCGACGCGCCGCACGCGCGCGAGGCGTCGCACCGGGCGGCCGGCACGCCGTTCTACATGGCGCCGGAGATCATCGAGGGCGCCAACGCCGACTGGCGCGCCGACCAGTGTTCCCTCGGCCAAAGCCTCTACGAGGCGGTCACCGGCAAAAAGCCGTTCGCCGGGAAAAACGTCTCCGACGTCTTCAGGGCGCGCCTGCACGATTCCCCGGTCCCCGCCCACCGCCTGAATCCGGCGGCGAGCCGCGGTTTTTCGGGCATTCTCGCCAAAATGACGGCGCGCTCGCCGGCAGAACGCTACCAGAATTTCCGCGACCTCAAGAAGGATTTCGATCGGATCGCGAAGGGAAAACATCCGGCGCTGGCAAAATCCGCCCGGACGGCGTACCTTCGGGGGCGGCGGCCGGGCGGATCCGACGCCGCCCCCGCCCGCGGCTCCGTGGAGCGGGCGAGGATCAAGCGCCGGGTCGGCCTCGCCTTGCAGGCCGGGATCGCCTTCCTCGCCGTCATGGCGCTGTTCGTCATGGTCCATCGGCCGGAGGTGCGGGGGCCGAGACCGGCGGGCGTCGCGCCCGGACCCGACCGGGCGATCGATTCGCGCGGCTACTCGTCGTACCGGGCGATGCGGTCGGCGTGGCGGGACGCGTCGCGGCTGTCGGCGCGGGCCGAGCGGAGCGGCGACCCGGAAGCTCTGGCGGCGGCGCGCGGGGCGCTCCGGGAAATAGCCGAAAACCGTTTTTTCGACGGCACCGTCTACGCCGCCATGGCGACGGGGAGGCTGCGCGAATTGGACGCCGCAGCGGCCGAAAAGGATGGATGACGCATAACGCATCGCGCCCGGGCGGAATCTTTTTTCCAGCGTTTTCGCGGCCGGGACGGTCGAAACCGGAAACGCGCCAGAATACGACAGGAGAAGCGGAATGAAGTACGACATTGCCGACATCAAAAAGGCGGCGGACGGAGTGAAGCGGATCGAATGGGCCGCGCGGGACATGCCGGTCCTCGCCCAGATCATGGAGCAGTTCAAGCGGACGGGGCCCCTCAAGGGCCTGAGGATGTCGGCGTGCCTGCATGTCACGGCGGAGACGGCCAACCTCATGCGTACCCTCAAGGCGGGCGGCGCCGACGTCGTCCTCTGCGCGTCCAACCCGCTCTCGACCCAGGACGACGTCGCGGCCGGCCTGGTGGGGGAATACGGCGTTCCCGTCTTCGCGCGCCACGGCATCGACAACAAGGGGTATTATCGCCACATCAAGAGCGCGCTCGACCACGGCCCCAACATCACCATGGACGACGGCGCCGACCTCGTCACCGCCATCATCACCAAGCACAAGGACCTGGCGGGCAGGGTCGTCGGCTCCATGGAGGAGACGACGACCGGCGTCATCCGCCTGCGCGCCATGCAGGAGGACGGGGTGCTGCGCTTCCCGGTGATCGCCGTCAACGACGCCGACACCAAGCACCTCTTCGACAACCGTTACGGCACCGGCCAGTCCACCCTGGACGGCTTCATCCGCGCCACCAACAAGCTGGTCGCGGGATCGGTGTTCGTCGTCGCCGGCTACGGCTGGTGCGGCAGGGGCCTGGCGGCGCGGGCGCGCGGCCACGGCGCGAAGGTGATCGTCACCGAGGTCGATCCGGTGAAGGCGCTCGAGGCCGCCATGGACGGCTTCCAGGTCATGCCCATGCGCGAGGCGGCGAAACTGGGCGACTTCTTCTGCACGGTCACCGGCGACATGCACGTCATCCGCCCCGAGCACGTCAAGCTCATGAAGGACGGCGCCATCATCGCCAACTCCGGTCATTTCGACGTCGAGATCGATCTCGCCGGCATCCGCAAGGCTGCGAAAAGGACCGTCGCCCGCGTGCGCGGCGCCGACATGACGCGGTACGTCGTCGGCGAGAAGTCGGTGTACGTCCTCGCCGACGGCCGCCTGGTCAACCTCGGCTGCGCCGAAGGCCATCCGCCCGCCGTCATGGACATGTCCTTCGCGACCCAGGCGCTTGCCAGCGAATGGTGCGTCAAGATGAAGGGCAAGCTCCAGAACAAGGTCTACACGCCGCCGAAGACGATCGACGAGCGCGTCGCGACGCTGAAGCTCAGGTCCATGGACATCCAGATCGACAAGCTCACCCCCGAACAGAAAAAATACCTCTCGAGCTGGGAAATGGGCACCTGAAAAACGCCCCGCATCCCGAATGTCCCCGGGGAACGGGCGCCCGCGCGTTCCCCTTTTTCCTTCACCGGCCCCGACATTCCGGATCTCTCCGAAGATCCGGCTTCGTCCCCGATCAGGGCCAGGTTTCGGATAACCGGGCGCGGATTCCCGATTGGGATCCGGGAAGCGCAAAATCCCGGCAAAAAGGGTTGACGAAAGGATTGGGCGCCGGTAATATATTGGGTATCGGCGACATATCGGCGGTAATTCCACGTTGTACCCAATCTTTGGTTCTTTGTCGCAGACATGCCGGCTCGGGTTTTGGGGGCCCTTATCGCGGGACATGTCCACGGTCTTTTCCACTGCGTTTTCGCGGATGGTCGACTTTCCCCTTTTTGCGCGTTTCCGCCGGCGCGATCGCGTTGGAAAACGCGGGGCGGGGCGTGACGGCAATCGCGCCAGTGTACGGATCACGACGGCCGAGGGTTGTCGGGGAAATGCGGTTCCCGGTCGCGCCGCCGTGCGGGCGTCTCCGGAACCATGTCTAAACCTCCTTTTGGGGCAATTCCTTCCTTCCTATGAATCCGGTTCTCTTCCTCATCGACGGTCACGCGCAGGTCTATCGCGCATTCTACGCGGTGGAAGGGCTTACGTCCCCCGACGGCCGGCCGACGGGCGCGGCGTTCGGCTTTACCAGGATGCTTCTGGACATCATCGGCCAACACCGGCCCGACGGCATCGTCGTCGCCTTCGACTCCCCCGGCCCCACCTTCCGGCACGGCGACTTCGCCGAGTACAAGGCGAACCGCAAGCCGCCGCCGCCGGAACTCACCATGCAGATCCCGATCATCATGGACATCGTGGCCGCGCACCGGATTCCCGTATGCGCCATGGAGGGGTACGAGGCGGACGATCTTCTGGGCGCCCTGACCCGGCAGGCCCGCGAGGCGAACTGGGACGTGGTGCTCGTGAGCGGCGACAAGGACTGCGGCCAGCTCCTCCGCGACGGCGTGCGCATCCACGACCCCGCCAGGGGCGTCTTCATCGACCGGGACGCGTTTGTCGAAAAGCGCGGCATCGGGCCGGAAAAGCTCACCGACGTCATGGGCCTGTGGGGGGACGCGTCCGACAACATCCCGGGCGTTCCCGGCATCGGCGAAAAGATCGGCGTGCAGCTCATCAACCAATACGGCAGCCTCGAGAACCTTTTCGAGCACGCGGACGAAATAAAGGGAAAGCGCGGCGAAGTGCTGCGCGCCAACCGGGAGAGGGCCGAACTCTCGAAGCGGCTCGCCACCATCCGCACCGACGCGCCGGTGACGCTCGACCTCGGGGCGGCGAAATCCCCCGTCCCGGACCTCGCCAAACTGCGGGAACTGTTCACCGACCTCGGTTTCTCCTCCCTCATGCGCCGCCTCGACCCGGAAGCGCCGCCCCCGGCGGAGGACTGCGACTACGTTCTCGTCGACACGGAGGGGAAGTTCGGCGTCTTTATGGCGGAAATCGCGAAGCGGGACTATTTCGCCTTCGACACCGAGACGACCGGGCTCGATCCGCTCCTCGACGGGCTTGTCGGCATCAGCTTCAGTTGGGAGGAAAAGCGCGGCTGGTATCTCCCGTTCATGGGGCCGGAAGGATCGGCGACGCTGCCGAAAGCGGCGCTGGAACGGCTGAAGCCGATCTTCGAGGACGCGGCCGTCAACAAGACCGGCCACAACCTTCGCTTCGACGCTCTCGTCCTTTCCTCCGCCGGCGTCGGCCTCGCCGGCGCCGCCTTCGACACCCTCATCGCCAGTCACCTCGTGGACGGCAACCAGACCGAACACAGCCTCAAGCAACTGGCGCGCAAATACTTCAACGTCGAGATGACCACGATCGACGCGCTCATAGGATCGGGCAAGAACCAGAAATCGATGGACGAAGCGGCGGTGGAGGAGGTCGCGAAATACGCCGCCGCCGACGCCGACCTGTCGTGGCGGCTCCGGGAGGCGCTCGAGAAGCGCCTGGACGAACGCGGCGCGCGCGCGCTGTTCGAGACGGTGGAAATGCCCCTTTCCGGGGTGCTCACCGGCATGCAGCGGATCGGCATCCGTCTCGACGCCGCGCTCCTCGAGGAGGAAAGCCGCGAGACGGGCGCGCTTCTCGATTCGCTCACCGGGGAAATCCACGGCCTCGCCGGCCGCGAGTTCAACATCGGCAGTCCCAAGCAGCTCGCCGCCGTCCTTTTCGAGGAAATGGGCCTGCCGGTCGTCCGCCGCACACAGACGGGCGCATCGACGGACGAGTCGGTGCTGCAGGAACTCGCCAACGTCCACAATTCGGAGATCGCCTCGCGCATCCTCGAATACCGCATGTACGCGAAGCTGAAAAACACCTATCTGGACGCGCTCCCGAAAATGATCAACCCCGGGACCGGCCGGCTCCACACCAGCTTTTCGCAGACGCGCACCGCCACCGGCCGCCTCGCCTCCAGCAACCCCAACCTCCAGAACATCCCGGTCCGGACCGAACGCGGCCGCGCCATCCGCGCCGCCTTCATTCCGAAGGAGGGCTGGCGGATGCTCGCGGCCGATTATTCGCAGGTCGAACTGCGGGTGCTCGCCGCCTTGTCCGGCGACCCGATTCTTCTCAAGGCGTTCGCCGACGACATGGACATCCACCGCGTCGTCGCCGCCAAGGTGAACGGGATCGCCCCGGACAAGGTGACCAAGGACCAGCGCTCCGCCGCCAAGGCGGTGAACTTCGGCATTATCTACGGGCAAAGCGCGCACGGCCTGTCGCAGACGACCGGCATGAGCCGGCAGCAGGCTCAGCGTTTCATCGACGACTATTTCCGGCGCTTCCCGCGCATCCGGACCTGGATGGACGGGCGGCTCGAGCGCGCCCGCCGGGACGGCCATGTCGAAACCATCCTCGGCTTCCGCCGCCGGATCCCGGAAATCGCCTCCGCCAACCAGGTGCGCCGCGCCCGGGGCGAACGCGAGGCGATCAACACCATCATCCAGGGCAGCGCCGCCGACCTCATCAAGACGGCGATGGTGAAGCTGGACCGGGCCATGCGCGCCGCGAAGGTCGAGGCCCGCATGCTTCTCCAGATCCACGACGAACTGTTGTTCGAGTTCCCGCCGGCGGAGGAGAAGGCGCTCGCCGGCATGATCAGGGAAGCGATGGAGGGCGCGATCGAAATGGACGCGCCGCTGAAGGTGGACATCGCCGTCGGCGACAACTGGCTGGACGCGAAATGAGCGGATCCCGCCCGGTCGTCGGCGTCACTGGCCTTCCCTGCGCGGGAAAGTCGTTCGTGGCCAATCTCCTCGCTTCCGGCGAAGTCACGGGCGAACCGGGCCGGGCGCTCGAGGCGGACGGGATAGGCCACCGGATTCTCGAGGACCGGGAGGTCGTCGCGGCGCTTGTCGACCGCTTCGGGCCGCGCGTGACGGACGCGGAAGGAAGGATAGTCCGCGCCGCCATGGCCGACATAGTCTTCGCCGATCCGGCGGAACTGGCTTGGCTGGAGCGGCTGACGCATCCGAGGATCGACGCTGTCGTCGCCGATTTCGTCCGCGAAACGGCGGGCCGGCGGATGGTGATTGTCGAGGCGGCGCTTCTTTTCGCCGCCGGGCTGGAAAAGTTGTGCGGGCTCGTGCTGGTGGTGGAGGCGGATTTGGCGGTGCGCCGCCGTCGCGCCGCCCGGCGCGGCTGGAACGCCGGGGAACTCGCCCGGCGCGAGGCGCGGCTCGTTCCCCTCTTCGCGGAGGCGGGGGAACGGGACGGCGGCCCGCGACTGGCATACATAGAAAACAACGAGGAAAACGGCCACGGGGAGCTGACAGAACGACTCCGCCGGGCCATGGCCGAAGCAACGGCCAGGAAAGGAAACGTATGAGCGACACGCCGAAGAAACCGGAGGGGCGCAGGCCCGGAAGACCCCGGAAGAACCCTTTGCCGGAACCGGAACCGGCGATCGTGAAGGAACCGGAGGAAGAAGTTGTCCCCGCCGCCGTCCCGGACGCCGGGGAGGCGCCGCCCCCGCCCCCGCCGACGATCGACGAGGAGCCCGAACCGGCTCCCGCTCCGGCGCCGGTCAAACGCCGCATCGTCGCGGCGCGGCAGGTTCCCGCCGAGCCGAAGGAGCCGGAGGAGGCGCCGCCCGTCCCGGTCGAACAGGACGCCGGCGCCTTCGTCCCGGCGCCGAAGGACGACGACGGCCCCCTGACGGAATCCGAGGCCGAGGCCGCGCACGAGGAATTCGTCGCCGGGCTGTCGTCCGAACAGCGCGAGGCGCGGGGCATGAAGCGCGAGCAGATCTACGAACAGATCAAGCGCGGGGAACTCCACATCACGGCGCTCAAGGACCTCACGGTCACGGAACTGCGCAAGCTCGCCAGGAGCGAGAAGATCGAAGGCATCGCCGGCATGGTGAAGCAGGAGCTGGTGTTCTCGATCATCAAGAACCGGGTCAACCAGAACGGCCTCCTCTACGGCGAGGGCTGCATCGAGGTGCTTCCGGACGGCTACGGCTTCCTGCGCAGCCCGAAGTTCAACTATCTCCCCTGCCCGGACGACATCTATATCTCGCCCTCGCAGATCCGCCGCTTCGGCATGCGCACCGGCCTCACCATCTCGGGCCAGATCCGCCCCCCGAAGGACAACGAGAATTACTTCGCCCTTTTGCGCGTCGAAGCGATCAACCACGAGGAGCCCGAGGCGCTCAAGGACAAGGTGCTGTTCGAGGATCTGACGCCGCTGTTCCCGAACCAGCGCCTCATCCTCGAGCACGATCCGTCCGAGTGGTCCACCCGCATCGTCGACCTGGTCATGCCGATCGGCAAGGGCCAGCGCGCGCTGTTCGTCGCGCCGCCGCGCACCGGCAAGACCGTGCTCCTCCAGCACGTCGCCAACGCCATCGCGGCCAACAACCCGGAAGTCGCCCTCATGGTGCTGCTCATCGACGAGCGCCCCGAGGAAGTGACGGAAATGGAGCGCTCGGTGAAGGGCGAAGTGGTCAGTTCCACCTTCGACGAACCCACCTCCCGCCACATCGCCGTCGCCAACATGGTGATCGAAAAGGCCAAGCGGCTGGTGGAATACGGCAAGGACGTCGTGATCCTCCTCGACTCCATCACCCGCCTCGGCCGCGCCCACAACGCGGAAGCGCCGCATTCCGGACGCATTCTCTCCGGCGGCGTCGACGCCAACGCCCTCCAGAAGCCCAAGCGCTTCTTCGGCGCCGCCCGCAACATCGAGGACGGCGGCAGCCTCACCATCATCGGCACCGCCCTCATCGACACCGGCAGCCGCATGGACGAGGTCATCTTCGAGGAGTTCAAGGGCACCGGCAACGCGGAACTCCACCTCGACCGTCGCCTGGTCAACCGCCGCCTCTACCCGGCGATCGACGTCAACCAGTCCGGCACGCGCAAGGAGGAGCGCATCGTTCATCCGGACGAACTGAACCGCATCTGGATGGTCAGGAAATACCTCAACGACATGAACGTGGTCGACGCGATGGAATTCCTGCACGCCAAGATGAAGTCGCACAAGACGAACGCGGAATTCCTCATGACCATCAACGTCCCCCGGTGAGCGGGCGAACGCCCCGGAAGCCGCGCTCCCGCCGGATTGCCTTTGTTCTTCCCGCCGCTGCGGCCGCCCTGGCCGCGGCGGCGTATCTGCCGGGCGCGGCCTGCCAGGACCGTCTTCCGGATCGCATCGAACCGATCGTGGAGCGCTGGGCCGCCGGGCGTCTCTACGCCCGCCCCCCTTCCTCGATGACGGAATCCAGCCCGTCGAGCAGGGCGAGCGTTTCCTTTTCCATCTCCACATACGCGGCATGCTCCTCCGCGACG
Organism: Planctomycetota bacterium; assembly: GCA_031254915.1. Taxonomy (GTDB): domain Bacteria; phylum Planctomycetota; class SZUA-567; order SZUA-567; family SZUA-567; genus JAIRTL01. Next base: position 24,401 of record JAIRTL010000115.1, on the reverse strand, counting down.
CCGCGCGACTGTGCGAAGTCGGCGTCGCCGTCCCGCTCCAGCCCGTAACCGTACCGCGACCCGGTCGAAAATTCCTTGAGAACGTCCTTCTTGAGGCATTCCAGCCGGAAGACGACGGCGTCCCGGACTTCGCGAAGAAACCGGGCCACTTTCCCGGCGTCGGGTTCTCCCCGCTCCGTCCGCCAGCGGCCGGCGAGCCAGAGCCATTCATTTTCGAGATACCTGCCATGCAGCAGGGCGAAGCGTTCATCAAGTTCCTCCGGCGACGCGATCCGACCGTCGCGCAGGTCGGCGAAAAACGCCTCCGCGTCGTCCCCGGACACGAGAAGGCCGCCCCAATCGCGCCAGTCGCCCCCGGCCCTGCCGTCGTCCCGCAGGGAGAACACGGCGAGCAACTCGATGAGCGTGGGCGGACGGCCGCCATTTTTCCGCCGCGCCGCCTCGAGGGCGCGCCGCCCGACATGCACAAGCGCCGCCGCCGAATACAACGCCCGCGCCGGATCGAACCTGCCTTCCGGCACAACCGCGCCGCCGGTCCTGAAATCGCCGCCGCGCGCGGCCGCGGCCGCCAGTTTGGCGACGCCGCGGTCCATCGACTGCATGACGAACGGGGACATGGCGGACAGGGTGTAGAGATCGAGCGGCTTGTCGATGCCGCCGCGACGGTCACGGGCAAGCCATTTTCTTTCATCCCGCCAGACCCCGGATCCGAAAACGGCCACGCCGGGCGCGAGCGTGGTGCGCGCGCCCTCGCCGACGACGAGGGAAAAGGGGAAGTCGGCGGTATCGAGATTCGAAAGGTGCCGCCCGATCACGGTCGAAAACGCGCCGATGTCGGCGGGCCAGAAAAGGTACGATCCGGAGCCCGGCTTGGCGCCGCGCCGGAGCACCCCGCCGTGCAGCGGGCCGATCTTGAAATGGTTGTTGCTCCCGTTCGCCATGCTCCCGAAGGTGGAAAAGGAGGTCTGGCAGGTGAGGACCAAGGTCGCCTTGTGGTGGGAATCGACGAAAGGGCCGCACATGGCGGAGGCGGCCTCGCCCTGCGCGAAGGCGCAGTTGGCGAAAAAGAGCGAATGCTCGGCGCTGAAGCCGCGCTTGAGTTCCACCCCCTCGCCCACGAGGCAGCGTTCGAGGCGGACGCCGCCAATCGTGCTCGAGCCGGCGAGGAACACGCAGCCGCAGGCGGCGACGCCCGCGCCGACGACCGCCGGCGCGCCCGGCCGGCCGGCGAGGTGGCAATCGTTCAGGCCGGCGGCGCCGAGGACGAGCGATCCTTCCTCGAGGCGCACATTGACGAGCAGTCCGGAACGCTCGACGCGCGATCTCGCGCCAATGAACGACCGGGCCGATTCGATTCCGGCGACGTCGGCCTCGACAAGCGCGACAAGCGCCGCCGCCTCCGGACTCCCCTTGAGATGGCAGAGGAGATGCGCCAACTGCGACGACAGCCGCCGCCACAAAGGGACGCTGCGCCCGCCGTGTTCCGTAAGCACGTTCGCGGCCATGCCGTTTCCGTAAGCGGTTTTCCCGATCGCCGCGATCCGGTCCACCCGGTCGACGAGCGCCTGTTCGCCGACGTCCGTCCTCGCGAGGACGGCGTCGCGGACGAGCGCGTTGTCGCCGACGGCGGCGTCATGGAGCCGGGCGCGCATGATCCCGGGGCGTTCCGGCAGTCCCGACGGCGCGAAAAACTCGCCGGCGAACGACCCGAGCACGACGCGGCCGGAAAAGGACGAATCCCGGATATTGTCCCCCGGCTCGAACGCGGCCGCCACGCGAACGGAACCCCAGTCGGTCGAGGAGCATCCGTTCGCCTCCAGCCTGGCGATCTCCTTTTTCCCCAGGGATCGGGTATTCATGGCGCTGTCCTTTCTCTGTCGCCTGTCCGGACGCATTGTAGGCCGCTTCACGGACTTGAGCAAGCAAGGTCGGCTTTGCCTCTTGCGTTTTTCGGAGAAAAATGATATCGTGCATGCAATTGCATATATTTTCTTTGTAGAATCGGAGACGCCGGTGGCCTCGGCCCAATGGCTGGTTCGACCGCACCCCGGGCCCATCACGAGGGACTTATCTGGGAAATTCAAAATATCGGAGATTCTTGCCGCGATAATCGCCCAGCGGGTCTCGCCCCTGAGCGACGAAAACGTGGCCTCCTTTATTAAACCCTCGCTCAACAGCCTGGCTTCGCCCTGGCTCATGGACGGCATGGACGGGGCTGTGGATCGTCTCGTCCTCGCGGTGCAGCAGCGTCAAAAAACGGTGGTGTACGGCGACTACGACACGGACGGCGTCACCGCCTGCGCCCTGATGATCCGCGCCTGCCGCGCGATCGGGTATCATCTCGACTACCGCCTGCCGTCCAGGTTCGAGGAAGGGTACGGCATCTCCCCCGATTTCGTGAAAAAGGCGATCGCCGAGAAGGTCGATCTCGTGGTTACGGTCGACTGCGGCACGTCGGAACACGAGAACATCCGCATCCTCGCCGAGAACGGCGTCGACGTCATCATCACCGACCACCACGAACCCGGCGACCGGGAACTGCCTCCGGCCGCCTGTGCGGTTCTCAACCCCAAACGCACCGATTCGTCGTATCCCTTCAGGGAGCTCACCGGCGTCGGCGTCGCTTTCAAACTCGCCTGGGCGCTGTACGAACGTCTCGCCGGCTCGCCAAAGGTGGGCGAGCAGCGCCGGGACGCCCTGTTATCCCTCCTCCCCCTCGTGGCCATCGGCACGATCGCGGACGTGGCGCCGTTGATCGGCGAAAACCGTTCCGCCGTGTCATGGGGCCTCAAGATGATGCACACGGCGTCGCCGGGGATTTCCGCCCTGCTGGACGTCTGCCGCCTCGGCGCCGGCGACCTGACGTCGCGGAGCATCGCCTTCTCCCTCTCGCCCCGGCTCAACGCCGCCGGACGCATGGGCGCGGCCGACCTGTCGCTGGAACTGCTCATCGAGGACGACCCCCGGGTGGCGCGCGAACTCGCCGAATGCCTCGACAGGCAAAATGTCGAACGCCAGGCGCTTTGCCAAACCATTCTCGAAGAAGCCGCCAGAACGGCGGAAGACACCCACGACCTGGAGCGCGACGCCGCCATCCTCGTCGCCAAGGACGGCTGGCACGAAGGCGTGATCGGCATCGTCGCCGGGCGCTTGACGGAAATATACAACAAGCCGGCGGCGGTGGTGTCCTTCCCGGACGGGCAGGCCAAGGGAAGGGGGTCCGCCCGGGCGGTCCACGGCCTCAACCTCTACCAGGCGATGGCGAATTCGCGCCGGCACCTCCTCTCCTTCGGCGGCCACGAGCTCGCGGCCGGCTTCACGGTGCGCCGCGACGAGCTTTCGGGCCTGCGCGAATCATTCCTTCGCGAATGCGGCCTGCAGATAGAACAGAAGCGGATTTCCCCGACGCTGATGATCGACATGGAGCTTCGCCTGTCGGACGTCAACAATTCCCTCGTCGCCGAACTGGAAATCCTCCGCCCGTTCGGCCAGGGGAATCCGGAACCGCGCTTCATCGCGCGCGGCGCGCGCGCGGTCGGATCGCCGCAGCTCATGGGCGTGCAAAAGCAGCATTTCAATTTCAACGTCGCCCAGGACGGCGTCGCCTACCGGGCGGTGGTGTTCAACAACCTCGAACTCCTCGAACTGCTCGATTCGGCGGGCCGCCAGCCCCTCGACATCGCCTTCTCGCCTTCGCTCAACGCTTTTTACTCCCCTCCCCGCCTGGAATTGCGCATAGAAGACATACGCGTCGCCAGAGACGCGTAGGGCCGGGAAAGCGCTTGTGTTTATCGAAACGCCCCGTATAATTTCGATGAAATCGGCGCGACAGCTTCGGGCCCGTAGCTCAGTCGGTCAGAGCGGGCGGCTCATAACCGCTTGGTCGGGGGTTCGAGTCCCTCCGGGCCCATTTTCATTTCCCATCATTTTCCCTGCCGGCGGTTGCGAAAATTCCCGTCACCGGGAAAAGCATGCCGTGCACGCCGTGCATATGGAAAAATTTGCTGAATCCGGGTTGAGGGCGAACGGCTTTTTTCGACAAGGGTGCCCGTGCCGCATTACGTTTTCCTGGTCCTTGCCTTCGCGGCGGGCGCGCTTGTCTCCCGGCTCGTCCGACGCGCCGCTTTTTCCCGCGCCGACTGTCCCAGCGCTTCGGCTTCGCTCCCCGATTGGATCAACTTCGAACCGCTCTCCTGCCCGGCGGCGTTCCTCGACCCCGAAGGCCGCGTCGTGCGCGTCAACAAGGCGTTCACCGACATTTTCGAATATCCGCTCGACGACCTTTCCGGACGCCGGCTCGACGAAGCCATCGGCGCCGCACCATTCGACCCGAACAGGGACCCAGCCGCGCCTCCGGTTCCGGAGGCGACCAGAAGCCGCTCCGGCAGCCTCGTTCACGTCGTCTGGATGTGCGGAGCCGCCCGCGACGGCGGCGATCCGGGGATGCTGGTTCTCGGGTTCGAGGTCGGGGCGTTCCTAAGCGCGAACGAGGAGGTGCTGTCCCGGGACCGGCTCCTGAACGGATTCACGGAAGCGGCGCACTGGCTCATGACCTCCATCGAACTCGAAAACGGCCTCGAATTGTCCTGCTCCGCGCTCGCGCGGGTGACGGATTCGGACCGCATTCTCCTGTGGCAAACGACCGGACGGCGAAACGCGGGGCCGGGGTACGATCTCGTCTACGCCTGGAAAGACGGCGCGCGGGAGGAGAGCGATCGCGGCGCCAACCTCGGCGGACTGCTCAACGACCTCCCGGACTGGGGCGAACAACTCGCCGCCGGCCTGACCGCCTCCGGCGTCACGCGCTCCATGCCGGAGAAATGGCGGGTCGCGTTCGAGACGCGCGGCGTCAAGTCGGTCATGCTGGCGCCCGCCTTCGTGCGCGGCGAATTCCGGGGATTCTTCGGCCTGGAAAACACCCGAAGCGAACGGGAATGGAAGCCGTCGGAGCGTGCCGTCATCGCCATCGCCGCCAACCTCCTGGCGGAAATCATCGCCTCGCGACGCCGGGAGCGCGAATCCGGGCGCGAGGCGCGGCAGCTCGACGACGACGCCAAGGCAAATCCGGAACTGGGGGCCGCCGCCACGGCGAACTCGCTCGCCGTGCAGGCCGAGGCCGCCAACGCCGCCAAAAGCCGCTTCAGGGTCAAGATGAGCCATGAACTGCGCACGCCGCTGAACGGAGTCATGGGCATGCTCGATCTCCTCCTCGAGACGAACCTCTCCCCGGCGCAGCGCGAATACGCGGTCACCGCCTCGTGGAGCGCCGCCGACCTGCTGTCCGCCATCAGCCGCATCCTCGACTGCGCCAGGCTTGCCGACGGCGGGGAGACGGAAGTCGCGTCACGGGTCTTTTCAATCTGGGACGCGGTGGACGAGGTGCTTCGCCTCTACGGCGGCGACGCCGGCGCCAAAGGCCTGGAACTCGCCTACGTGCCGGGACAGGACGTCCCCGACCTGGCGACGGGCGACCCCACGAAGCTGCGCCGGATCCTCCTCCACCTGGTCGCCAACGCGGTGAAATTCTCCGACCGGGGGTCTGTGGTTGTGCGGACGCGCCTGGCGAAGGACGACGCCGGCGCGACGGCGGTATGCTTCGCGGTGAAGGACGACGGCGTCGGCATTTCCGGGGAGGACGTGAACCGCATCTTCGAGCCGTTCGAGCAGGGCGACGGCGGCGGCGCGCATTCCGGAATCGGCCTCGCCATCGCCAGGGGGCTGGTGGACGCCCTGGGCGGCGTCATGGGGGTGCGAAGCGAACCTGGAAGCGGCTCGACCTTCTGGTTCCGCATCCCCCTCGGCGTCGCGGGCGACGAGGCGGCGCGCAAGTATATCGGGGAACGCGCCGAGGACGGAGATTTCTCCCATGATCCGCAACGCATCGCCGAAATCGGCGACATCAAGGTATTGTGCGCCATCGTCGGCGAGGCGTCGAGGCTGTCCGTTGAAAGGCTGTGCCGGAGCTGGGGTTGCAGGGTGGAGACCGCCGCCGGCGCCGCCGACGCCGTGACCGCCCTGCATATCGCGACGGAAGCGGGCGCGCCGTTTGGCATGGTGCTTATCGACGGCGGACGCGAAGACGCGAGCGGCGCGGATCTCGCCAGGGCGATCCGCGCCGACTCGGGGATCGAGAAGACGGAGCTGGTGGCCGTCCTGCCCATGAAGGCCGAGGATGACGCCGGCGACGTCGACGGGGCGCGTTTCGATTGCGTCCTCCGCCGGCCGATCCCGCGCGCCGAATTATTCACGCTTCTCGGCGGGGCGGGGCGCGGAAAACCCGGCCGGGACCGTCGCGGAACTCCGGCGGGAACGACCGCGATCATCCTGGACGAGGTGGCGGCGGGCGGCGGAAAATCCGGCAAACTGGCGTTGCTCGTCGAGGACAACCGCGTCAACCAGATAGTCTCGACCAGCAATCTCGAAAAGCTGGGCTTCCGCGTCGACGTCGCGGAAAACGGCGCCGTCGCGCTTGACATGCTGCGGAAAACGGCGTACGACAACGTGTTCATGGACTGCCAAATGCCGGTCATGGACGGCTATGAAACGATCCGCCGCATCCGTAACGGCGACGCCGGCGCGGAAAACGCGCGCATCCCCGTCATCGCCATGACCGCGAACAACGACCGGGACGACCGCGAGCGTTGCCTCGCGATCGGCATGAATCACTACATCGGCAAACCCTTCACCCTCAAGGAACTCAGGAACGCGATCGCGAAGGTGGAGGAGGAAGCGCCCAAAGACGGCGCATAGTGCGCGGGATGGGGATTTTTCCCATTCCCGCGGAATCGGATGGAACAACCATAGGAGGAACACCATGCCCAAGTTGATCAACACCCCGGAGGTCAAGCTGGCGGTGGTCGGCGTGTCGCGCGACTGCTTCCCGATCAGCCTGACCAAGAGCCGCCTCGCCGCGCTCGAACCCTGCCTCAAGAAGGCCAACGTCCCGGCCTACGTCTCCCCCGTCGTCATCGAGAGCGAAAAAGACGCCATGGCGGCGCTTGACGATGTCGCCAAACAAGGCTGCAACGCCGCGCTCGTCTACCTCGGCAACTTCGGCCCCGAGGGTCCGACCACCATGTTCATGCGGAAGTTCGCCGGCCCCTGCATGGTCGCGGCCGCCGCCGAAGAGGACAGGAAGGTGCTGGCGTCGGACCGCGGCGACGCCCTCTGCGGCCTCCTGAACAATTCCTACAACCAACATCTGCGCGGCATCGCCTCATACATTCCGCAGTTCCCGGTCGGCCTTCCCGCGCAGATCGCCGGCCAGGCCGCCGACTTCGCCGCCATCGCCCGCGTGGTCATCGGCGTCAAGAATCTCAAGGTCTTCACCTTCGGCCCGCGCCCGTTCGACTTCCTCGCCTGCAATGCGCCCGTGAAGCCGTTCTACGACCTCGGCGTCGAGGTGATGGAGAACAGCGAACTCGACCTCCTCCTCCTCTACAAGGACGCGGCGTCGGAAAAGTCGCGCATCGCCGAAATCGCCGGGGAAATGCGGGCCGAGCTCGGCGACGGCCCCGGGAACCCCTACCCCGACCTGCTGCCCAAGCTCGCGCAGCTCGAGGTCGCCATCCTCAACTTCATGGAAAAGAACCTCGGCGCGTCGCAGTACGCCGTTTTCGCGGACAAGTGCTGGCCCGCGTTCGAGCCCGCCTTCGGCTTCGTGCCCTGCTACGTCAACTCCCGCCTCGCCGGCAAGGGGATCCCGGTGTCCTGCGAGGTGGACCTCTACGGCGCGATGTCCGAGTACATGTGCCAGTGCGCGACGCTGGTTCCGGCCACGCTCCTGGACATCAACAACTCGGTTCCGGACGACGTCATGCCGGCGAAGGCCGACATGCGCGGCGCCGGGAAGAAGGACCTCTTCATGGGGTTCCACTGCGGCAACACCTGCTCCGAATGCCTCAAGGACCGCAGGATGAGCTACCAGCTCATCATGAAGCGCGGCCTCGAGCCGGACAGCGAGCCCAACATCACCCGCGGCACGCTCGAAGGCCGGCTCAAGCCGGGCGGCATCACCTTCTTCCGCCTCCAGGGCAATCCGGACGGCCGCCTCAACAGCTACATCGCGGAAGGCGAAATCCTCGACGTCCCGCCGCAGACCTTCGGCGGCACCGGCATCTTCGCCATCCCGCATTTCGCCCGCTTCTACCGCCACATCCTGGTCGCCAAGGGCTATCCGCACCACGGCGCGGTGGCGTTCAAGAAGGCGGGCAAGATCCTCTTCGAGGCGGTGAAGCTTCTGGGCGTGGACGACATCGGCGTGCCGCTTCCCGACCACCTCCCCTACCCGGGCGAAAACCCCTTCGAGTCGTTCATGTAATTCGGGAACCACGAAAACCTCCGCGCGGAAAACGGCAAGGCCCTCCGGCGAGGGCCTTGTTTTCGTACCGATGACGGCGCATGCTTCGGCGTCGATCCGGCGGACGGCAAACGCACGCCGTCCGCGGCGGTCTTCCCGAAGTTCGTCGCCAAGAAGCGGCGGCAATCCAAACGCGTGCGGCGGGGTTTTATCGCGGGCCGCCGGCGCCGGGCCGCCGTTCCGAGGTGCGGTGGCGCAGGTAATTGCGGAGCTTTTCCACGCCGTCCTCGTCCACCTCGACGAATTGCACGCCCATGCCCGGCGCCAGGGGCGGCTCGGAGCGCCAGCGCACGACGCCGAAGGCGTGGATGTTCCCGAGATCGCCCTGCAGCTCGAAGTCCAGCTCGACGATGGAGCCGACGGCGAGCGGATCGCTTTCGGCGACGAAGACGCCGTTTTCACCGATGTCGCGGATCTTTGAAAGGATGGCGGCCGTTTCCACCGGCGTCGCCGAGCGCGGCCTGACGTGCACGGAAAGCTCGGTGGGAATACGGCGGTATTGACGCTTCGGCCGCGAATCGCCGGAGCCGCCCTGACCCTCCTCCTGGAGGATGGCGGAACGGAAATAGGCGAGGACGGCGCCGGGCGAGGTGCCGCGCCGGTCCGGATCGGGATCGCGGAAAGCGCGGATGGCGGTGGAGACGGCGCTCGATTCCGCCCTGGACGACAGCGCCTCGTCGAGAAGAACGCCCAGGCTGTACAGGTCGCTTCGCCAGTCGCCCGGCCTTCCCGCCAGCAGTTCCGGGGCGATGTAGCGCGTTTCCTCCGGGAATATGGGCGAGCCGTCCGTCCCGACGGCGGCCTGGAAGAAGTCGTTGAACCTCACGCCCCCCCCCGCCGGCAGGAAGACGTTTCCGGGGCAGAGGTCGCCGTGGCTGCGGCCGGTGGCGTGCAGCGCGGCGAGGCCGTCCAGGATGCCGGCGCCGACGCGGGTCGCGGCGAGCGGCGACAGCTTCCCGAGGATCGAACGCAGACACGGCTCCGGACACCACTCCATGACGATGCAGGACTGCTCGGGGAAGACGTTGTAGACGGCGAGCGCGGACGGGTGAACGATGTCGGCGGCGCGCCGCCCCGACTCGATGAACGAGTCGCGCAGCCAGCTCGCCAGTTCGGGGCGCAACCGCTTCACCGCCACGGTGCGGTCGAGCATGGTCTGCCTCGCCTCGTACCAGTATGATCGGCGGCCGCGCGCGCGAATGGCGGCAATGTCGATGTTGCGCAACGCCGGCGGGTCGGGGTCTGGCAGTGGGGTCATTGTTGTGCGGGTCGCTCCTTCGCGCCGGTCACGCCCGGTCGGCGTGGTCGAGGGCCAATTGAATCTCTATCATCGACAAGCCGGTCGCGGCGGCGATTTCCGCGCTTGACTTCCCTTCCTCGCGAAGCGCCACGACGCGCGCCTGGAGGGTGGATCTGAACCGGCTGCTGCCGCCGGCGTCCTCCGATTCCGGGAAGATCGGCCGTTCGGACGGTTGTCCCGTTTTTTCGGTTTTCCCGGTTTCCCCGGTTTTTCCCGCCCTGTCCGGATGTCCGGGCAGGGCCGCCGGCGCGGCCGCGTCGCCGTCGGCGAGCGCGAGCAGCTTTTCGAGGCGCGCGATGCACCGCTCCGCGTCCCTGACCAGCCGGTTGAGCATCCTGATCTTGTTGTCCACCCTGGCGTTGATTTCCCGCCCGGTTTCGATAAGTTCGACTAGCGCGCGGTCGGCGGCGTCGCGGTACTTGTCCGGCTCCGCGTCCCGTTCGCGGAACGCCTTGACGTCCAGGGGCGGCCGCTGCCTGGCTTTCCGCCAGCGCGCGAACAGGCCGAGCAGGCCGATCGCCGCCAGGATGGCGGCAAGCTGCAAGTAGCCGCCCGTCGCCGGTTCCGCCGCCGCTACCATGTCCATTCGCGGGCTCCAATCGCTTCGGCCATATCAGAACTGTCCGTCCATGGCGTCCTTGCAATACACGCCCCACATGGTGTCGGCGACGCGTTCCGCGCCGTGCCTGAAAAAGGTGTTCGCCGCCTTCTGGTCGTCCTGCGCGCGCAGGAACATGCCCATCATGAACATGCTCTCGCCGTCATTGGGATCGATCTGCATGGCGGAGGTGAACTGCAGCGACGCCGCCTCGAAATTTCCCTGCAGCCAATACAGGGCTCCGAGACGACGGTGAAGGTTCACATCCGCTTCCCCCGCCGTGAGCTGCCTCTCGAGGCGGCGGCAGATGATCTCCCTGGTCTGCGGCCCGGTGTTGCGCAGATTCGGCGGCACGATGGGACCGGTCACGTCCGGGCCGATGAATTCCCGGAAAAACGCGCGCCGCTCCGCCGACATGACGGAAATCTCCCCCTTGGTGAGCCGGCAAAGCCAGGCGCGATAGTCGACCGGGAACTCGGCCTTGAAGTTCGAACCGGGGAAGCGCTTTTCGTACTCCCGCGCCAGCGCGCCCCCCTGCCGGTAGCGGTCGCTGTACATGCGCTGGTGGGCGAAGGCGGTGGCGATGGAGTCCTCGTGGCCGACGAGCGGCCGGAGGGAAAGGACGATGCAGCCGATTTCCCAAGCGAAAAGGCCGCGCCCGGCGCCGGGAACGATGATGACCGGAGGCAGTTCGGCGTAGGCGCGGTCGAAGGAGCGGACCAGGGGAAGGAAGCCGGCAAGATCCGCCTTCGCGAGCCTGGGCCCCGGGGAGGACAGCACCACGTCCGGCTTCGCCTCGCCGTTCATGGCGGCGCCGAGGGCGATGCGCATGCGCATCTGCCTGGCCTCGAGCATGATCTGGCCGGAAACGGTGAACGACAGGGAACTCGTTTCCGGCGATGACGTCGCGGACGCCTCCTGTTCGGTGTCGGCGTGGCGGAGAAAGTTGTCGTAGCGTTCGCGCCAGTCGCGGGCGTATACCTCGTCGAGCATGTCGAAAAGCTTCAGCGTCGCCGGGCCGTCGGCGCGCGCCCTCGCCTTGGCGATGACCTGCTCGCGCAATTGCCAGAGATTGCGGCGGCGGAGGAGCAGCGGCCTGGAGTCGCGCTTGAGGAGGCCGATCCCCAGATTGAGAATGGCGTCGTCGAGTTCGCCGGTCTGCATGGACCTGGAGACCTCGGCGGGAATGCCGGGAAGGCCGCCGAAGTAGCCCCGGAGGCGGGACAGGATGCGGGAACGCGTTTCGATGATCTGCGACGCGTAGTTGCCTTCGTCGCCGACGATCTCCGAGTCGGTGAGCGAATCCTCGAGCTGCAGTTGGTGGCGCCGCTCGATGAACCATTCGCTCATATAGTAGGGTCCGGTCGCGCCCGGGGCGCGGAGTTCGGCCACGAGCCCCTTGTACGTCGCTTCCGTGTCGCCGCCGAGCATGCGGACGTCGATGACGCCGAAGTCGAGGAGCAGCCGCTCGTCGTCGCTGAATTCGAGGACCTGCCGGTTTTTCGACAAGGCGCGCTGGAGGGTGGTGAAAAAATTCCGCCAATAGCGGGCCTGGATGGTCCGCAGGTGCTGCGCGATCTCCTTCTCGGCGCTCGCGTCGCCCCCGTCCAGCCGTTTCCGCGCCGCGATGAACGCATTCACGGCCAGGGCCATGTCGTCCTCGGCCTTGATGTACGCGACCGTGTCGCTGCTTGGTCTTTTTTCCTGCCGCTTTTCGTCAGTCATCGGCTCTCGCCAGCGCTCCGCGCGTACATGTATATGCCGCTTCTTCCATAACGCCGCCCGCGGCCGGGGACCAGGCCGTCCCATGCCGGCGGCCGCGCCGTTTTGCCCTCGAGGCGCAACACGACGATCCCGTCCGGCGCGAGAATCCCCGCCAGCGCCCCGCCCAGGCGGACGTCGTCGCCGTTTTCCGCCCACGCCGGCGGACCGGGGAACGGCGGGTCGACGAAGACGAGGTCGAACTCGCCGGCGAGCGTTTCCGGAACCGCCATGGCGTCGCCGGCGACGACCCGCGCTTCCGCCTGGTAGCCGCAGCGCCGGATATTATCCCGCAAGGCCGCGAGCGCCGCCCGGTCGCGTTCGACAAAGACCGCGCTCCTCGCGCCGCGCGACAACGCCTCGAGCCCGAGCGCCCCGCTGCCGGCGTAGAGGTCGAGCGCCCTGGCGCCCGCCACCCGCGCGGCGAGCGAATTGAACAGCGCCCCCCTTGCCATTTCCAGAAACGGCCGCGTCGGGGAACCCCCGGCGACGTCGAGCCGCGTTCCGCGCGCCTCGCCGGCGATGATCCGCATCCACCGCGCCCGCCGGCCCATGATCAGCGTCCCGCCTTGGGCTGGGCCGCCTCGCGGGCGACTGGATTGGCCTTCTCGATCTGGTCCTTGAGGTAATCGAGCTTGATCTTCAATTGACTGGACAGCGATTCGGCCATGCCGCCCTGCAGCCTGCCGGCGAGCAGCACCATCGCGGCGGCCTGGTCGAGTTCGCGAAAAAAACGCGCCGCGTCGACGCTGATGTCGTCGTAGCTGTCGTATATCTCCGTCCGGCCCTCCCCGGATTCGAGCATCTCCTCGATCTTGGCCGCGTTCTCCTCCAGTTCGGCGACGCGCCGCTCCTCCGCCTTCGCCTTGATAAGGCTGCCCTCCTCCTGAAGCTTGCGCACCCGGTCGCGGGCGGCGGCGACGGTTTTCAGCACCGTCTCCCGCTCCTCCCGGTAATCGTTCTCCGTCTTCAGCGCCGCGTCGATGACCTTGTTGTGCCTGGCGAGGAGGATATCGATGGCGGCGCCGGTGACGTCGGAAATGCAGTTGTATTTCCTGAGAAGCAGGCTCGCCATCGGCGCGTCGCGATCGTTGGCGAGATGAAGGTGGTCCATCGCGGCGCGGAAATCACGCAGATCGCCTCCTTCCAGTCCCCAGCGGTAATAGCGTTCTCCCATGGTCAGCGGTTCGAGAAAGGCGGTGAGCGAATCCCGCTTCCCCAGCATCAAGGACATCACGTATGAAAAGAACTCGCCCGCCATTCCCATGCGACAGCATCCCCGCAACCGTATTCGCCAATCGACGGGGGCGGCGACAATGCGCCGCCCCCACGGGAAATCGTACCGCTTTCACGCGCTTCAGTCCATGGCGCGGGTCATCGGGTCGAGCAGTCCGAGAATCTCGGGGTTGTCCATGTTTTCCTTGGTGACGATGGTGACGCCGGTATCGACGTAGGCGGGGATGTCTTCGCCCGCCAGTTTCTTCAGCGCGAAGTCGACGCCGTAGTAGCCCATGCCGTAGGGGTCCTGGAGGACGAGCGCCTTGAGGGCGCCGTCGCGGACGGCCTCGATTTCCTCGGGGTCGGAGTCGAAGGCGATGCCGATGAGCTTGTCGGACAGGTTGAGTTCCGCGATGGCGCGGGCGACGCCGTCGCCAGTGTGGTTGTTGTCGGCGAAGAAGCCGAGGAGGTCGGGGTTGGCGGTGTACATGTCGATGGCGTTGTTGAGCGCGCGGACGATGTCGTTGTCGCAGTAGCGGGGACCGAGAAGTTCGATCTCGGGCGCATACTCCTTCATGCCGTTGATGAAGCCGTCGTCGCGGTCGGAGAGGACCTGGACGCCCGCCATGGAGCCGATGATGCCGGCCTTGCCCTTGAGGGGCACGCCCTTGGCCTTGAGCATGTCGACGAAGGTCTTGGCGGCGAGCTTGCCGGCGGCGAGGTTGTTCGTGGCGAGAAGCGAATCGACCCGGTTGGTGTTGACCCGGTTGTCGATCGTGACGACGACGATGCCCTGGTCCTTGGCGTCCTCGAGCGCCGGGACGGTCGCGTCGGAACTGGTGGACGAGATGACGATGGCGTCCGGCTTGGTGGAGATCACATCCTCGAGGATGGTGACCTGGCGGTCGATGTCGGCCTCGGAGCGGGGTCCGTAGGTGGTGATGGACGCCTTGTCGGGGAATTCCTTGGCGTAATTGCGGGCGCCGACCAGGACGTATTGCCAGAAGTCGGAGTCGGTCGCCTTGATGATGACGGCCACATCGGCGGGTTTGGTCGCGGCATGGGCCCCGACCGCGCAGAAGCCGAACACGGCCAGCATCAGTGCAGCCAAAATCCTCTTCATCCGTTTTCTCCTTTGCAGAAAAAGAAACGTTCCGAAAAACCACGCTTGGAACAACCATTTTTTGATCGCGTTGGAACGCCTGTGCGGCGCGGGTCGGTTCCCGGGGCGGCAAAGGGATCCCGCCGGTGGAGGCGCGCTTACAGGCGGCGGCGCTTCCTGTCCTCGACGGCGTCGCGGCCGCCGTCGTTCGGGCCGGCCTTCCCGTCCTTGTTCTTGACCTTCTTTTCGCGCAGGATGCGCTGGCTTTCATCGCTCGTATTCATACGGTTCCCGTCGAACGGCTGCTTGTCCTTCCCGAAGGGCTGCTTGTCCTTCTCGACCGGCTTTTTATCCTTGGCGTCGTGCTTGACGCCGTGCCCGCCGTCCTTCGTGTCCTGAACCTTGTCCTTGACGTCCTTTGCGTCCTGCGCGTCCTTGGTCTTGCCGCCCTCGACCTTCTGGTTCGCGTCGTCGTCCTTCTCGGCCTGCTTGTCCTTCTTGCTCTTGTGCTTTTGCTCGAGCTCGAGCTCGATGTGGTGGCCGTCGCCGTGTTCGAGCGCCTCGTCGCGGCCGTCGCGCCAGAAGCCGCGCCTGCGGCGCTGTTCCTGGCTCTCGCGCTGCCGCGCCATCATGGTGGCGATGATGCGCTCGCTGTCCCGGGCATGGAGGACGTCCCGGCGGAACACCAAACCGAACGCGGAAAACGCCGCCCACGGGACTTCGGAATGCGCGTAAACCTCGAGCGCGGGGCCCGCGTCGGCCGCATCGGGCATGGCGACGTCCGGCCCGTTTTTGGCAAGCGCCGCGAAATAGGCTTCCTGGTCAAGCTGGTAAGCGGGTAGGCTCACAAGGGAAGACGGGGTGACGACGTCAATGACCGCGCCGGTGGAACGAAAGGAAAAGCGGAGGGGATCGAAATCGCGCGAGGCGGGATTGGAGGAAAACGCATTTGGCAGCCACAGGGTGACGAGAGCGGCCAATAGTGAAGCGGAACAGGCGCTGCGCATTCGTGTCCTCCGAATTCACGAATACAACCGCTTTATATTTCAGATGGTATAACGACATTCGCCGCAAGGGGATCGCCGGGCCGGCAAAAAAATCTCGCAGGCGGTTCGCCCGCGCCGGTCAGGATGGCCCCATGGTTTATCATGGCATTTCCGTAAGGGGGGGTTCCATACGGCATACGATCAAGTCTACTATACGCCGGGTGGAAACGCTGTCAAGGCAAAACATCCGGCTTGCCCGGCCCCGACGGGATTGCCGGCGTTTTCTGCGGCGGCAACAATCCCCGCGCAAAGGCGGGAATGAAGGAAGGGTGAAAAGGATCTCGCCGCGGCATGGACATTCACGGCAGCGAATCGGGGATATCCGCCGGCACATCGAGGGTGATGTACGAATCGCCCGGCATGTCGCCCGCGCCGGTCCGGTCGAAATCCGCGAACGGGTCGTGAATGGCGAAGGGCGACGCCGGCTCCGGAAGCGGCCGCGGCGGCTGGACGCCAAGCGATACGAGGATTTCCCGCGCCTCCCCGGCCTGGGGGGTGCCCGGATACATGGTGACGACGTCGCTGAGAAGCGTGATCGCCCCCTGGCGCGAGCGCCTGGTGCGCATCGAGGTGAGGTATTCCTTCGCATGGCGCAATTTCATGCCGGCCGCGTCGTCGTTGACGACCGCCACCGCGCGTTCCCGCCTGGTCGCCGCCTCCTCCGACAGGACGCCTTGCGAACGCTCAACGTCGGCCATGATCGACGCGACGTCGTCGCGGGCCGCCTCGGGAAGGCCGGCCGGCCAATCCTGGCGGTAGATCGCTTCCGCGAGCGAGGAACGCGCCTGCAGGGCGTGTTCGTTGTCCGGATAGTAGGTGATGAGCTGGCGATAGTATTTCGCCGCTTCCGCGTTGTCGTGGTGCAGGGCGGCGGCATCGCCGCGGCGGAGCAGGGCGAGCGGCGCGTCGTTGGCGCTCGGCTGGTTGAAGAGAACGGCGGCGTACACCTGGGACGCGGCCTGATAGCCGGAAAGCTGCCTGCCCTCGACGATCGCGTCGCGGGCGGCGTTGTCGCCCGCGCGCCACAACCGTTCGCCGATGAACATCTCGAGCCTGACCCGGCCGGCGACCTCGTCCGGAGCGAACGTCTTCGGGAACGAACGTTCGATCGCCTCGAAGGCGCGCCACCAGTTTTCGAGCCGGTATTCGCATCGCGCGACGCCGTACCAGGCTTCTTCCCGCGCCTCGCCGCTCGCGTCGGCCATGGAAATGATGTCCATGTACGCGGCGATCGATTTGGTCAACTGGTCGACGAACACGCCCGGCTCGCCGCTCCGCTTCGCCTCGAGCGCCCTGCCCTCCGTCCCCTTGGCGAGGGCGAAGAACGGCTCGAGCTGGCGAATCGACATGCCGCCGCCGTAGGCGCGCGCCCGGAGCGCCGCGCCGCGCGAAGTCGGGTACGGCTCCTGGAACGAATCGTCGAGTTCCGGCAGCAACACCCCGGGGATGCCTTCGGCGAGGGGCGGCAGATCCTGGAGCGGCAGATCGTAGTAGGCTGTCGGCAGGTTTGTCGCCGGCGGCGAAATCACGATTCCGCCTGTCCGCTCCGGGGGTTGGCCGCGCGCCGGCGCGTTTCGCCCGTACTGAACCGTCGCGGAGCCGGAGGCGGGCTGTTGCGGAACCGCGACCGGCCGCGGCGGTTCGAGCGCGCGGACCGTCTCCTCGTCGCGGGTGAGCGGCGCGAAAAGGTTGAACCCGTCGGGATCGAACTCGGCGTCGGCGGAAAGGCCGGTCGAGACAAGCGACGCCGCCGCCAGCGTGACGATGACAAGGCGGATTATGGAAAACCGTTTTACAGACCATTGCAGCGGCGGATGCGTCACCGGCGTTCCTCCCCTATGGCGATTTCGCGGACGGGCGACGGGCGCCGCCTCGACATGTTCTTATAATTGCATTTCGCATAACGACATACGAGTTATCGCAACAGTTGAAACAACACCTTGGCGCCGCCAAGGGTCTTTTCGAGCACATATTGGGAATAATCGACCAAAAAGCGCAACAACTCCCGCCTTTCCCCCGGAGAGAGGGACATTTCGTCGAATTCTCCATCGCCGGAAGCGGCCTTGAGCGCGGCAAACGCCCCGCCGGACAACCCCGCCCTTCCGCTTCCGGCCAAACCGCGCGCCCGGCAGGCTTCGCACACCACCCCGCCGCGGAAGGAGATGCGGATTTTTCCGGGCCGGCTCGCGTCGATGAATTTTCCGCAGCGGATGCAGCGCGACAATTCAAGTCCAAAGCCGAGCCAGCGCAGCACCCCCGTCATCGCCACCCGGAGCGCGCGATGGACGAGAACTGTCCTGTCGTCCCGCCGCAACGCGGCGTCGGCGAGACCGGCGCGCGCAGAGGGCTCGCCCAGCCGCGACAACAGCCCCACGCCCTCGACGAGAATATGGAAAATCTCCGGATGGGGATCGCGCGGCATGCACCCGAGAAGCGCCAGCTCCGCCAGCGTCCCGGCGGCGGCGAGCGCCGGGGGGAAAAAACAGAGGCCGACGTGTTCGTCGACGAACGCCGCTTCCGTGAGGATGTCCATTCCCGACGACGGGCGCTCGAGAAGGGTGACGTCCTCGAGATGATACAGGCCAAGGTGGCCGAAAAGCGGGCTTTTGTCCCGCCTTGCGCCCTTGGCAAGGGCGTCGGTCCGCCCGTGCTCGCGGCTGAACAGGGCCAGAGTGACGCTCGATTCGCTATAGAGACTGCGGCGCAGAACGAGCGCCCGCGTGTTCAGGTACCGCATTCGTCCCCAGTCAAAAGATCGGCCGGTTCGCCGCCGATTCCGGGCATTTGCGCGAGCCATTGCCGCCAATGGCCGGGCGTCGGCGCCGTCAGCGTCATGCGTCCCTTGCCGACGGGATGGTCGAACGCGAGACGCGCCGCATGCAGCAGTATCGCCCCGCCGCCGGGGACGGGCTCCGGCCTGGCCGGGCGGCCGAACGCGCCATAGCGGAAATCGCCCACCAGCGGCAGGCCGATGTTGGCGAGTTGAACGCGGATCTGATGCTTCACCCCCGTTCCGAGAAGCACGGACAACAACGCGTATTTCCCGTTTGCGCTCCGCGCCAGGACGGCATATTTCAATCTCGCGGTTTTGGCGCCCGCGCGTTTTCGGCTTCGGGTCGTCTCCATCCCGCCGCCGTTCCGGGGCGCGAGGAGGTCCTCGAGTTCGGCGCCGGGGCGCGGCGCCCCATGGCACTGGACGATGGCGAGGTAGCGCTTCACGATCTTCCTGTCGCGAAACGCCGCCGCCATGCGTCCGGCCGCCTTGTCGGTCCGGGCCATGAGAACAAGCCCGCTCACCGGCCGGTCGAGGCGGTGCAAAAGCGCGAGATAGACGTTTCCCGGCTTGGCGTATTCGCGGCGCAGCCACTCTTTCGCCAGTTCGGAAAGGGCGGGATCGCCGCTGGCGTCGGGCTGGCTCGGCGTTCCCGCCGGCTTGTCGGCGGCGAGCAGGTGATTGTCGGCGTATACGAGACCGAATCCCCGGGGGGGAACCGGGTTGGCGTCGGGGGCGTTTCCCCGTATACTGTCGTCCTTCTGGATCACGGATGCGTTTTCCACATTGCAGTCGGGTGCCGGACATGGCGAAAAAACGTCCCGGACGGAGCGGACCGGACAAATACGCGAGCAGGGGCGCGGCGCGCGGCGGCAGGCACAACCCGCCGCATCCGCCGGAATCGAGGCTGCCCAAGGTGAAACAGCCCGTCTCCCCGAACCGCCGGAACGGCTTCCACGGCGGCGACCGCCCCTACGACTACGCGTTCTACGAAAAAGAGCCGGCGACGCGCGAATACATGCGCCGCCTGTTCGCGCGCCACGACTTTCCGGTCGGCGACGCGCGGCTGGAAAAGTTCTGGCTCCTGTACGACCTTCTGCGCCGGCACAACGCCAGCCTCGATCTAACCCGGATTATGGGAATCGAGGCGACGGTTCTCAAGCACTTCGTCGATTCGGCGATCATTCTCCGCTGGGTCGAGTTCACCGGTCCCGTGCTCGACATCGGCACCGGCCCCGGCTTCCCCGGACTGCCGCTGGCGATCATGCGCCCCGACCTCCGTTTCATTCTCGCGGAGAGCCGCGGCAAGCGCGTCGCCTTCCTCGAGCAGGCGGTCCGCGTCCTCGGGCTGAAAAACGCCGTCGTCCATCCCCGGTCGGTACGCGAGGATTCGCCCCTCGGCGAGGACCACGGCGTTCCCGTCGGCGACGTCGTGACCCGCGCCCTCGAGACGATTCCGCCCACCCTCGAACGCGTCCTCCCCCTTGTTCCGCCCGGGGCGAAAATCGTCTTTATGAAAGGCCCGGGAAGCGACGGCGAGATCGCCGCCGCCCGTTCCGCCTACGCGGCGGCCTACACCCTCCGGGACGACATCGCCTACGCCCTCCCCGGCACCGACCAGAGCCGCCGACTCGTGGTTTTCGAAAAGAATACCCCGCAATAGCGCTGCGAGCGGTACGTATGCTTTTATACCGCTTCACTGCCGTCCGGTCGTTTCTGTTGCCAAATCACACAACATCCAATTCGAACGCGTGTTACGTGATACATTGACCGGCATCGATTTCAAATTTCCATGATGCTTCCGGCCCCCGCCCTTGCCATCGGGCCCCGGTCGGCGATAACCAATTGAAACTATTCGAGTAATAACCCGACAGCGGCGATCCCGACATTTTTCTGGACAACTATGCTTTCGCTTGTAAGATGAGTAAAACCGTAATGTTTGAATAACGGCGCGCACGCAGGGTCGTGTAATTCTGCCGATCGGCAAAAAGCAAGCAGGATGCTTTCCCAATAGTATATACTGTCAGCGCCTTGACGTTGTGATTCCCCGGACTGCGCGCGGCAGAACAATGCGCCCGGGAAACGAGCGTGGAATCGGGTTGCCCCCCAACTCCCATTTTCACAATTTCGACCCGCGCACAGTATATAGAGGTCGCCTGTCCTTTGCCCAACAATATCTGGCGCGAGATCGGATAAAAAATCGGGAAGTGAATTCCCCCGGCGCGCATGGCGTCTGGATGACATAACCTGCGTGACGCCGGCATTCTTCCCGTGATCGCGCGCATATTAAGCATATTAACTTGTTGCGGGTCGATGGTGCCGATTTTCCTTCGGAGGTGGAATATTACGCTCCCAATGGTCAATGATGGGATATACTGACGTAAAGCGGCGCCGTTCGGGTGGAAATTTTCCTCGTTTGGGGGACGGTTCGCGACGAGGGATTTCACGGGGCAGGCGATACGCCATTGGGCGGGGCGGGTTCCGCCCTCTTCCGGCATGAGCGTTTGACGGGCGCCGAATCCTTTCGCTGCCGGGCGCGCAATGTTTTATATTACGTAAAATCGGCGGACTTTTGGAGAGTCGACTGTGGGACGCCGGCAAAAGGCATCTTGATTGGCGTTTTATCGGCGAGTTGATTTTTGAGACAAAGCAACTTTTGCATTCATCACTATTTCATAAGGGTAAAAACTTGGGAAAGATACCAAGCGAACTGCGCGAAACAATCGCCACGAATATCAGGGATTGTCGTCAAAAGAAATATCCGGGCCGAGGCGGCGGAAAGAAGTGCGCCGAGGCGTTCGGCGTGTCACCGCAACAGTGGTCGCCCTGGGAGCGCGGCATGCGCACCCCGGATGAATTGCGGCTTTCGCAAATCGCGAATTTCTTCGGCGTGACGGTGGAGTATCTGCGCCGCGACAACGCCGCGCCGAAGGAGCCCGAGCTGGACGCGGCCCAGCATGTCGCCTATCCGACCGCATACGGCGCCTACAATTCGGCGCAACCGCCCCCGCGCGAATCGGATTCGCCGCCGTACGGACTGCCGTCGCTTCGCCGCGAGGATGCCATTTCCTCCGGCTCGCATGTGGCGGAGTTGGCCATGGTGTCGGCCCGCCTCATGGGCATGATCGGAGCGACCACCAAAGGCGTCGTCGACGGCAAGTACGACATCGCCAAGTCGATAATCGTGCTGCGCCGTCTGGGCGACCTGCTCGAACACAAGCTTCGCGAGGCGGAAACGACCGTGCCGCAGGCATTTTAAGGGTCAAAAACTCTCATCGCCGATGGAGGAAACCGGTTTTACGAATCGGTTTCCTTATTTTTCGGCGCCGCGCCCGGCTGAACGCCGACGCTGCGAAACACCGTATCGATCACCTCCGGCGCCACTCGCCCCGAACTCAATTCGCCGATCGCCCCGAACAGCGCCGCCGTGTTCTCGGGCGGAATCATGGCCTCTATCAGGGCGTCGACGCCGAAATCGGTGGCTTCTATGACGCCGTCCGCCTTTTCGACGAGTATTTTGATCTGTTCGAACAGCGCGTAGGGCGCGGGAATGAGGACGAGGCGCCATCGTCGGACGAGAGCGAAGCCGGCGGCGTCCAGGGCCAGCCCGGCTGCCCCCGAGTAGGCGCGTACCAACCCGCCGGCGCCGAGGAGCGCGCCGCCGAAGTAGCGCGTCACCACGCACAGCGCGTTCACGACCCCCCGGCCCTGGATCACGCCGAGCGTCGGCATCCCCGACGTTCCGTGCGGCTCGCCGTCGTCGCTGTAGCGCGTCGCGCCGCCGCGAATGACGTAGGCGTACACGTTGTGCGTCGCGTCCCAGTGCTTTTTCCTGACCCCTTCCAGCAGCTCGAGCGCCTTCGCCTCCGTTTCCACCGGCCATATCCGGGAGATGAATTTCGACCGCTTTTCGACGAGAAGCGCTTCGCCGTAACCCGCCGGCGTCAAAAATTCTTCATTCGCCATGGACCCTCCCCCGGCTTCGCGGCCAAAACGACGGGTACAGAATACGGGAGAGGGGACGCCCCTTTCAAGTACGTTTCCCCTCCCGCGTCGGTTTCGGGACGCATAGTTTCGGCGCCGGCGGACATCGCGCATTCCCTGCTTCCGCGCTATTTTTTACGGCCGCGTTCCATGCGCCGAACCGTGAATGAGGAAATTTTCCAGTTTTATTGAAAGACATCCCTTCATGGGCCGATAATATAGGGTGAAGTTGCGCTTAAAGTCGCTTTTCCCGTATTTGCGCTGAAAGTTGACGGGCAGGCCGTCACGGAGGGCTTTTCGATGCGTAAGCTGCTTTTGCTCTTTTGCCTGGCGATTCCGGCGGTCGTGCCGACGTCGTATCCGGTTCGCGCCCAGGACGCTTTCGATTTCGGCGATCCCCTGCCGCTGCCGCCGCCGCCGCTGGACGACGCCGCGCCGGCGGGAACGCCGGCTCCGGCTCCGGCTCCGCTGGCGCCGCCGGCCGTCTCCGCGCCTGCTGCGCCCATCGCGCCGCCGTCGCCGCTTCGCCCTCCCGCGATCGCCGCCGATTCGAGTCCGGAAGCGCCGCCGCTGGCGCTCCCGCCCGCTCCATTGGGGGACAACGTCACCTCCGTCGCTCTGCCGCCCGCGCCCGATACCGAGGTCGCGGTCGCTCCTCTTTCCGCGGCGACGCCGCCCGACGAACGGCCGCGCTCCGGCAAAATCACCGGCGGCCGCGTCAACGTCCGCGCCGGGCCGAACACGCAATACGAATCCATCGCCGTTCTCGGCACCGGTTCCCCGCTGACCGTGCTGTCGCGCCACGGCGAATGGTTCAAGATCGTCTATCCCCCGGATCAGCTCGCGAGCATCCACCGCAACTACGTCAACGTCGCGGTCGGGATCGAGGGCGAGATCCCGGAAGAAGGCGTTCAGGGGACTGTGAGCCAGAACGACGCCGACGTCCACGCGTTTTACTGGGACAAATCGACCGTCGTCGGCAAGCTTCAGAAAGGCGACGTCGTCACCGTGAAGCAGGAGCGCGGCCAGTGGTACCGCATCGACGCGCCGCCGACCGCCCGCGCCTACGTGTTCGCCGAATACGTCCGCGTCGAGGGCGATTCCGAGATTCCCGTCGATTCCACGCCGCCCCCGGAAAACCCCTCCGTCGATCTCGCCGCCGGCAAGCAGGATCCGACCGGCCGGCCGCGCCTGTCCGAAAGCGACCGCCGGGCCGCCGCCATCAAGGAAGCGTATTTCAAGCGCATCCAGGATCAGGCCCGGCGCGAGGAGGAAGAAGCGGCGCAGCAGGTGGACGCGCTCACCCAGGCGCTCGACGACCTCGAGGCGAGGCTGCGTTCCGTCGATCAGGAAACGTCCGGCATGCTGCACTATCCCGTCCAGTCGACGGCGATCGTCGGCGCCGGGTGGGCGCCGCCGGACCCCCTCTACGGCGGCTTCACCGGCTGGGTCGAGAACATCGGCCGCGTCGGCGGCGCGCCGTCCAGCTTCCGTCTCTCGAAGGGCGGTGAAGTCAGGTTTTTCCTGCGCAGCGACCGCTTCAATCTGGCCGACTACTCCGGTCGCCGTGTGTGGGTGAACGGCAATATCGAACTTGCCGCCGGCGCGGTCGCCAACGTCCTCAACGTCGCCGAGCTGCGCGTTCTCACCGAGGCCGAGATCGCCGAGGGCATGACGCAACCGCCGCAGGCCGTCGCCCCAACCGCCTCGCCGTACGAAGCCCCGATCATGGCGCAACCCGCGATGACGGTCGTCACCCCGCCGACGGCGCCCTACGGCGCGCCGTCGGCGATGATCTCCGAACCCTACGCGGCGCCGTCGACAGCCCCGGCGGGCGTACCCTATTCCTCCGGTCCGTACGCGACCCAGAGCGACTATTTCGGCGTCCAGACGGGAACCACGGACTACTTCACCGCACAGCCCGGCGTCGTCGCCGCGCCGCCGGCGCCGGATCCCTACGCGACGCAGTCCTATGCGCCCCCGGCGTATGCGCCGCCGCCCGCGCCCGCGGCTCCGACCGCCGCCGTTCCGCAGGCGCCCGCCATGTCGCCAAGCGGCCCGTCGGCGCTTCCCGACCATGTCGGCGGCAGCTATCCCGGCAGCTATCCGGCGCCGATGGCGTCGCCCAATCTCGGAACCGGCTACAGCCCGTACCTGGGCGAGGTCGAGTCGGACTATTACGACGAACAGCCGTTCATCTCCGAGGTCGGTCCCTGACGGCGATCCGGCGGCGGCATTGCGGAAACGCAACCGGGCGGGC
>JAIRTL010000097.1 GCA_031254915.1 Planctomycetota bacterium | reverse complement strand
TCGCCGACGTCGATTCCCTGGACGATGTGCGGATGGTGAAAGCGGGACACGGCCTGCGCTTCGGCGATGTAGGCATTGACGAACACCGGATCCGTCGCGAGGCGGGGATGGAGAATTTTCAGCGCCACCTCCCGGTCCATGGCGACCTGGACGGCCCGGTAGACGGTGGCGATCGTCCCGGTGCCGATGAGGTCGACGATCTCGTAGCCGATGATGAGCCGGCGGCGGCGGAGTTCCTCGGCCTGAAGCCGGGCGAGCTGCTCCCGGTCGATGAAGCCGAGACGGACCGCAATCTCCCCCAGCGTCTCCTCGTCCACCCCCTCCGTCCGGGCGCGGACGATTTCGCGGCGCGCCTCCTCGACCTGCAGCAGGTCGAGAAGCCCCATGTCCATGGCGACATGGCCGAGCCGTTCGTCGATATGGGCCAGATTCCAGTTCATGCGCGGGCCTCCGTCAAGCGTGCCGCGGCGCCGGCGTGCCGAAGTCAACGCAACCGGTCGAGCTCCCTCCCCATGGCCTGTATGTGCGCGGGCGTCGTGCCGCAACAGCCGCCGACGATCCTCGCCCCGGCCGCGACCAGCGCCGGGACCCCGAAGGCGAGGGATTCGGGGCTTTCGCCGAAAACCGTCCTGCCGTCGACAAGCCGCGGAACGCCGGCGTTGACGTGGGCGAGGAGAGGCTTCCCCGTGGCGCCCGCGTACTCCCGGATGACGATCGTCATCTGTTCCATGCCGTTTCCGCAGTTTGCGCCAAGCACGTCGGCGCCGGCCGCCGCGAGCGCCTCGGCGGCCCGGCGGACGTCCACGCCCATCATGGTCCTGAAGCCGTTGCGCCCCGGATCGAACGTCATGGTGGCGACGACGTCGAGCTCCGGCGCGACCGTCTTGGCGGCGCGCACCGCCAGTGCGGCCTCCTCGGCGGATGTCATGGTCTCGACGCAGACGACGTCGGCGCCGGCCCCGGCGGCGGCGGCGATCTGCTCGCCGAAGGCGGCGAGCATGTCCTCCTCCGTTTCGTCGCCGTAGGGTTCGAGGAACTCGCCCGTGGGCCCGACGGAAACGGCGACCAGCGCCCGTCCGCCGGAGGCGGCCCGGGAAAGCCCCACCCCGGCGGCGACGATCTCCGCCGCGCGATCGGCGAGCGTGTATTTCGCGAGCTTATAGCGCGAGCCGCCGAAAGTGTTGGTGAGGATCATTTCCGATCCGGCGTCCACATAGGCGCGCGCGATCGCCTCCACCTCGGCGGCGCGGTCCATATTCCACAATTCGGGGCATTCGCCCGGTTTCAGGCCGCGATCCTGAAGCATGGTGCCCCAGGCGCCGTCCGACAGAACGAGACGTTTGTCGGCAAGCAGATCGAGCAGTTTGCCCATGCGTTCCCTCCGCGGCATGCCGCCCCGGCCGGGAGCGGCCGGTGGACGGTCGCCGACGCGACTGCCCGGGGGGCAGGTTCGTCCCCGGGCTCCCGGTGCGACGCCACCACTATACCAAACCGGGGCGGAATCGTGAAAGCCGAATTTTAAAAATCGCCTGTTCCGGCTCCCCGGCGGACGAAGCGAAGCGAAACGCCCTCCCGCGACGGGAGGGCGTGGATTGTCGAACGGCGCGCACCCGCGGCGCCGTCGTCAGTTCTGGAACCATTTGGCGGTGATTTCGTCGTACTCGCCCGATTCATGGATCGCCTTGAGGCCGGCGTTGACCTTCGCGAGCAGCTCGGCGTTCCCTTTCCTGACGGCGATGCCGTATTCCTCTTCGCTCATGGGCGGGCTGCTGATCCGGATGCCGGGGATCTTGTCGACATACGCCCTGGCGACGGGGAGGTCGACGACGATGGCGTCGATGCGGCCGATGCGCAGTTCGGAGAAGACCTCGTTGTACTTGCGGAACTGCTTGAGGTCCGGGTTGTTTTCGCCCATCACCTCCTCGGCCATGCCGGCGCCGGTGGTGCCGAGCTGGACGCCGACGACCTTGCCCTCGATGTCCCCGATCTTCTCGTAGCCGGGCGTCTTTTCCTGGACGACGAGGACCTGGGCGGCGTTGTAGTACGGTTCGGAGAAGTCGATCTTCTCCCTGCGCGCCTCGGTGATGGTCATGCCGGAAATGACGGCGTCGAGCTTGCCCGTTTCCAGACCCTCGACAAGGGTGTCGAAGGACTGGTTGTGGATGCGGACGTCGAAGCCGCCGGCGCGTCCGACCGCGTTGATGACGTCGATGTCGTAACCGATGATGTTGTTGTCGTCGTCGGTGTACTCGAAGGGCATGAATTCCGCGTTCGTGCCCACCACGACCTCGCCCGCCCGCACCGACGGCGCCGCGACCATGACCAGCGCCAGAACCGCTTGGATGAATCTCGACATGCTCAGGCTCCTTTCAGAAGTTGGAAGTTGGAAGTTGGAAGTCGGGCCGTATATTTCAGTTCGCCAGGCTGTCCCGGAGGGCCTCGAGTTCGCCCATCTGGCGGGCGAGTTCGACCTTTCGGTCTTCCTCGCGCTTCACCACCTCCGGCGGGGCCTTGCTGGTGAACTCGTAGTTGCACAGCTTTTCGTTCAGCCTGGCGAGGGCGTCGCGCTTCTTGCCCAGCTCCTTCCCGATCCGCTTCCGCTCGACCTCGACGTTCATCAGGCCGGCGAGGGGCAGATAGACCTGCAACCCGGTCATCACCTCCGCCGCCGACTGCGGCGGCTTGCGGACGCCGACGCCGATGTCGAGGCTTCCCGCCCCGGCCTGCGCCCGCACCATGTCGGCGAGGGGCAGCAGGGCGTCGCGGATCGCGTCGTCCGCCGCGCTCACCGTCACGGCCAACGGCGCCTTCGGCGGCAGGTTGAACTTGGCGCGGACGTTCCTGACCGCGCGGATGACGTTCATCGCCTGCTCCATGTCCGCCTCGGCCCGGGCGTCGATCCTGGATTCGTCCGGCTCCGGCCAGGCGGCGCGGATAAGGAGCGGCGCGGCGGCTTCCGGCACGCCGAGCCCGCGCGCCGGCGCGACCTCCGCCAGGAGGCTCCAGACTTCCTCGCTGAAGAACGGGGTCACGGGATGCAGGAGGCGAAGCAGGTTGTCGAGCGTCCACGACAACACCCGGGCCGGGGCCCCGGCCGCGTTGCCGCCGGCGGAAAGGCGCGGCTTCACGAGCTCCAGATACCAGTCGCAGAAATCGCCCCAGGCGAATTCATAGAGCGTTTTCGCGTATTCGTGGAAGCGGTAGCCCGCGATCTGCCTGTCGGCGTCGCCGGCGACGCGCGCCAGCCGGGAGAGTATCCAGCGGTCGCTGAAGTCGAGGGCTTCGGGCGCGACCGGTTCCGTCCCCTGATCGACGCCGGCGAGGCGCATGAGGACGAAGCGGCTCGCGTTCCACATCTTGTTGATGAAGTTCCTGCCCATCTCGAAGCGGGTCGGCGCGAGCTTGATGTCCTGCCCGTCCGTCGTCAGGGTGCACAGCGTGTACCGGACGGCGTCGGCGCCGTAGCCTTCGTAGCTGAATTCCTTGCCGAAGCGGCGCTGCCTGCCGCCCTGGATCATCACGAGCGGGTCGATGCCGTTCTCGCGCGACTTGGACATGCGCGCGCCGTTTTCGTCCAGGATGGTGCCGTTGATGTACACCTCGCCAAAGGGGACCTCCTTCATGAAATGGAGGCCCATCATCACCATCCGCGCCACCCAGAAATAGATGATGTCGCGGGCGGTGACGAGCACGGTGGTGGGATAATAATACCCGAGTTCCGGCGTCTCGTCCGGCCAGCCGAGGGTGGAGAACGGCCACAGGGCGGAACTGAACCAGGTGTCGAGAACGTCCGGGTCCTGGGCGAGGCGGCCGGAGCCGCACTTCGAGCAGGCGGCGGGGGCCTCCACCTCCACCGTCATCTCGCCGCAGGCGCCGCAGTGCCACACGGGAATCCTGTGCCCCCACCAGATCTGCCGCGAGATGCACCAGTCGCGGACGTTTTCCAGCCACGACAGGTAGACCCGCTCCCAGCGCGCCGGGACGAACGACACCTTGCCGTCCCTCGACGCCTGGATCGCCTTGTCGGCGAGCGGGCGCATGCTGACGAACCACTGCTCCGAAAGGAACGGCTCGACGATCTGGTCGCAACGGTAGCACTGGCCGACGGAGTTCCTGCGCTCCTCGACCTTGACGAGAAGACCGAGCTCCTCCAGTTCCTCGACGAGCTTTTCCCGGGCGCGGAAGCGGTCGAGGCCGGCGTATTTCCCCGCGGCCCCGGTCATGGCGCCGTCGGGGCCGATGACGGTGATCTGCTCGAGGTCGTGCCTGAGGCCGGCCTCGAAGTCGTTCGGGTCGTGGGCGGGGGTGATCTTCACGACGCCGCTGCCGAAGGCGGGGTCGACCATCGCGTCGGCGATGACCGGCATTTCCCGGTTCATGACCGGCAGAACGACCGTCGCGCCCACAAACTCGCGGTAGCGTTCGTCGTCCGGATGAACGGCGACGGCGGCGTCGCCGAGCATGGTCTCGGGGCGGGTGGTGGCGATGGTGAGGGACTTGCGGCTGTCCTTGAGGGGATAGCGGATATGCCAGAGCCTGGACTGCTTTTCCACGTGCTCGATCTCGTCGTCCGAGAGGGCGGTGCGGCAGCGCACGCACCAGTTGATGAGCCTGCGGCCGCGATAGACGAGGCCCTCCTTGTACAGACCGACGAAAACTTCCCGCACCGCGCGCGACAGGCCGTCGTCCATGGTGAAGCGTTCGCGCCGCCAGTCGCAGGAGCAGCCGAGGCGCTTCAACTGGTTGACGATGGCGGAGCCGTATTTCCCGCGCCAGCCCCAGACGCGGTCGATGAAGCCGTCGCGGCCGAGCGCGTCCCGGTGCAGCCCCTCCTCGGCGAGCGAGCGCTCGACGACGTTCTGGGTGGCGATGCCGGCGTGGTCGGTGCCGGGCATCCACAGCGCCTCGTAACCGCGCATGCGGGCGTGGCGGACGAGGA
Organism: Planctomycetota bacterium; assembly: GCA_031254915.1. Lineage (GTDB taxonomy): Bacteria > Planctomycetota > SZUA-567 > SZUA-567 > SZUA-567 > JAIRTL01. Next base: position 66,376 of record JAIRTL010000097.1, on the reverse strand, counting down.
TGTCCTGGAGGGTGCAGTTGAGCGCGTGGCCCATGTGGAGGATCCCGGTGACGTTCGGCGGCGGGATCACGATGCAGTACGGCTTTTTCGCCCGGTCGGGGGCGGAGCGGAAGCTCCCCGAAGCGAGCCATGTTTCGAGCCAGCGGGGTTCGACGTCGGCGGGAACGTAATGCTTCGGCAATCGATCGGCGAACGACTCGCCTTTTGTCTCTGACATGACGGGTATCCTTTGGAGCGGCGCGGCGAAAGGCCGGAAATCGCATCCGGCATTGTCGCCAGGATGAAGATTTTTTCAACCGTCTTTTGCGCCCGGCCTCGATTCGCCGGTCATCGGGCGCCCGGGCGGACGATCTCGGCGTGGCCGTACCAGTCGATCGTCCGGCCCAGAACCAGCCCGCCGTAGGTGCCGTCGAATCCGGGACGGAAGGAGAAGTCGCCCCGCCGCACCTGGAGAATCGCGACGAGGGCGGAGTCGGGGATCGCGCCGGTCAGCTCGGCCGCTATCGTCTCAGGCGGCTGCTCCCAGAGGAGGAGTTCGGTGCGGAAGCGGTCGAGCACCAGGTCGAAGACGGCCGCCGCCTTTTTGCTCGAAACGTTGCGCACGCCCAGCCCGGCGGCGACGACCTCGACAAGCGGCACAAGCCTGACCGCCCGCTGCCGCGCCGGCGCGGACCCGGGGGCGCGCCCGACGCCGTCCGGGGACTGCGCCCGGGAGAGGCCGAGGATGCGCTCGAGAACGCCGATCGTGAGTTTTTTCCCGCAGATCGGGCACAGCCCGTCTTTCGGCGTCCGGTCGGGGGAGAAATAGCAGTAGGCGTCGCCGTGGCGTTCGAGCCCGGCCTTGTGGCCGGTGAGGAAATACCTGCCCTCGGCGGGGTTGAATTCGGCCGTGTACTCGACGGCGCCGCGCGCGATCGCGCCGGCGATATCGGGGTAGCTGGCGGAGGGGACGGAGAGGGCGGTGAATTCCCGCCCGACGCGGTTGAGGGCGCCGGAATGGCAGTCGCTGTTGGAGACGAGGGTCAGGCCGTCGAGTTCCGGCAGCAGGGCGAGAAGCCCGGGATCGGCGGAGAGCCCCGTTTCGACGGCGCGGATCTCCCGGGCGAACCCGCCGAACACGTCCTTCAGGTTGTCGACGGGATGGTCGGACCCGTACACGCCCTGCGGCGTGAGCACATGGGCGGGGATGATCATCACGGTCGGATCGAGGGAAGCGACGGCGTGGCACTTTTCCGCCACCTCGCCGGCGTCTTCGCATTTGACGAAGGGCCGGCCGATGTCGAGCTTCACTTCCCAGCGGCGAAGAAGCGCGATGGCGCGGTCGACGGCGTCGAAGCCGGGAAAGGTCAGGACGACGTGGGTGCCTTTGCGGCCGCCGGACGGCACCGCGCAGGTGAAAATGACTTCCGTCTGCAAGACGAAGCGCGCCCCGGCGAGGTCCGGCGGGGCGTCCCGAAGCGCGAAAAGACCCTCCTCCCGCTCGACAAGCAGGGTGGACAGGTTTTCGCGCCACGCCGGCTGAAGGCAGTCGCCGACGCCGAAGGCGTCGATGCCCTTCCTGGCCATGGTCCGGGCGACCGCGGGCAGGGAAATGTCGCCGACGCCGCCGGCGTATCCGCTGTGACTGTGAAGATCGACGACGTAGCGCATTCAGCGGCGCCTCCCCGAAGCGCGGTTCGCCCCCCGGACAGCCTCGTCCAGGAGGAGCGGCTGTTCGCCGGTGAGGCGCTCGTGATAGCGGAACGCCCACAACGCCCGGCGATAGGATTCGCGCGCCTCGTCGCGACGGCCGGCGGCTTCCTGGCGCTCGCCGTTTTCCAGCGCGCGTTCGCCGATTTCCACCAGGCTGAGCGTGTTCACCGGGCGGGACGGCTCCGCCCCCGGACACCCCGGGAGCGCCAGCGCGCACGCGAGAAGAAGCGGAAGCGGCGGCACGATGCGCATCATTTCCTTTTCGCCCGGGACAAAAAAAAGCCTCTTCAGGGAAACGCCCGCAACGCCTTTTCCAGATCGGCCGGACCGGCCGCGTCCGCGACGATCTCCTGGTGGCGCAGGCGTCCGGCTTCGTCGATCGCGAGGACGGCCCGCGCGAGCAGCCTGAACTCGCGCATGAACAGGCCGTTGCGCCGTCCGAAATCGGCGTCGCGATGATCCGAAAGCAGGAGGACGCCGGCGGGCGCATCGGCCGCGATTCTCTCGAGGGCGTAGGGGAGGTCCATACCGATCGCGAGCAGCCGGACGTCCCCCTTTCCGGCGGCCAACTTCGCCAGGTCCGCCAGCTCTTTCAGCGCGCTGTCCCGGTCCAGGCCGGGAAACGAGTTGACCAGCACTTTTTCGCCGCGAAAGTCCGACAGCCGCACCGGTCTGAAGCCGGCGTCGAAAACCGCGAAGTCGGACGCCGGCATGCCGATCCGCCCGATTTCTCCAAGCAGCGTCGCCCTTGTTCCGCGGAAGGCGACGAGGCCCCGGTGTTCGTCGTCGGCGCAGGCGCAGGTCATGACGGCGTTCCTTCCGGATCACGGATTCGCCAGGACGAGAAGAATTTCGTCCATATAGATGTTCGCGCCCGGGCAGGCGGTGCTGGAGAGGTCGCGGTGCCCGACGATGGAGGCGAGGCCGATATGGCATTCCCGGCGCAGGAAGTCCAAGAGCCCCTTGAGCGCGGCGAGCTGCCCGGCGCTCGGGATGTCCTTTTCGAAATTGCCGACGAGGGCGATGCCGATGGACGTTTCGTTAAGCCGCTTTTCCTTTTCGCCGACCACGTGCGCGCCGTCGATCTGCTCCAGCCAGCGCCGCCCCGCCGCCACCTCGCCGTCGTCCATGCCGTTGCCGTTGCCGATGACGAAGTGATAGCCCAGCCCGTTCTCCCACTTCCGCTCCTCGCGGTGGTTCCGGTCGAACGCCTCGACAGTGCCCGAATCGGTGGCGGTATGGTGGATGACGATCCTGCGCCAGCGGGGAGAGGTCTCGCGCGCCTTCCAGGCGGGATCCGCCGGGATCGCCGGCAGCGCCCGAAGGCGGGCGCGAAAATCCTCGCGCGTGTACTCCGCCGCCGCGCCGCCCGGCTCCCCGGACGGAAAGACGAGGAACCAGAGGAAATACAGGCCGATCGCGATGAGAATCGCCGCGGCGATCCATTCCGCCGTCGCGACCATGCGCCGCGTGCGGCGCTTGCGGCCCTCCTCGCGGATGGCGGCAAGCCGAAGGCCGGCCCGGGCGACCGTCCTCAGGTTGTCGCCGGGAGGAGGCGCGGATGGCGGTTCAGCCGGGACGGCGGGCGCGTCCGGCGCATCGCCGCGATCCGAAACGGCGGGACATTGACTGTTTTCCGGTGTTTCCTGCGACATCCCAGCGTCCATGCCCAATAAAAATGCCGTCGAATTCGAACGGCGACCGGCGTATCCGCCTCCACGGCGCACCGGCGAACGGCGCCCATCGCCCATGCGCCGGTCTTCGCCGAGCGGACGGGCCCGCGCCGCCGTCTACACCGCGTTCTGGATCAGCGTGCAGGCGGCGGCGGCGGCTGTTTCGACACGGAGAACGAACGGCGACAAACGCACCGCCGCCGCGCCCTCACGGCGGCATCGTTCCAGTTCCCCGTCCGTCATCCCCCCCTCGGGGCCGATGAGGACCAGCGCCTTCCCCGACGCGGCGAGGGCGTCGGCGTAGCTGCGCGGGCTGTCTCCGTCCGGCGAGGCGACGAGGAGGACCGCGCCGTCCCGCCCGGCGAGGGCGACCGCGCCCGCGAGGTCGAGGGGGCCCTGCATCTCCGGCAAGCGCGCGCGCCGGCTCTGCTTCGCCGCCTCCACCGCCCAGCGCCGCCATTTGCCCTGGTCGCCTTCGGCCTTGGCGACGCTCCGGTCGAAGCGGACCGCGACGATCCGGTCGGCGCCGAGTTCCGTGCATTTCTCGATCAATATCCGCCAGCGCTTCCCCTTCGGGACGGCGGTGGCGACGGTGAGCGACACGGACGGGCGCGAGTCCTCCCGGATCTCGTCGATGCGCGCCGCGACGCCGTCCCCGTCCACGGCGGCGATCGCGGCGGCGCCGAAGCGGCCGCGCCCGTCGAACAGGGTGACGGCGTCGCCGACCCGGAGACGAAGAACCCGCGCCGCGTGGCGCGATTCTTCCGGTCCGAGAAGGTATTCGCCCGGTTTGGCGAGCGGCTCGGACACGAGGAACCGATGCGGCTCCGTCAAGGGCGGCTCCTTAATGCGCCGGGCGCGGCCCGGAATCGTGAAAATGGGGGATGGGGGGTCGCCCTGTTCCACATCTGTTTCCCTTGGCCATTTCACGGCCGCGCGCAGTTGGGGGAATCGCGACGCCGGACCGTGAACGGCGTATCGATTGTATCCAGTCGTCGGGAAAACTCAACCAGAAGCGAATAATTCCTCCAACAGGTTACGGTTATTCAAGATAAACCCTCTCCAACCTTGATCCGAGCGCCGTCGTGACGCAATAGGGGATGGTGTCGCCCCATTCCGCGAGCTCCTCCGGCGTGATCATCCCCCCCCCCGACGGCCCGAGGAGCGTCGCCTCGCAGCCGATGTCCAGATCGTCCAGGCCGGTGACGTCGACCAGCGTGTAATCCATGGAGACGAGCCCGACGACCGGAGCGCGCCTCCCCCGGATCAGCACCTCGGCGCGGTTCGAATAGCCGCGGCGGTAGCCGTCGGCGTAGCCAATGGGCAGAACGGCGATCCGCGTCGGCCGCGAGGTCGTGAACGTCATGTTGTAGCCGAGACTGGCGCCGGGCGGATAGTCCTTGAGGTGGATGATCGGACTTCGCCAGATCATGACCGGGTCGAGCGGGAACACCTCCTGGAGCGACCGGGGCGCGAGATAGCCGTACACCCCGGCGCCGATCCTGACCATGTCGAAGCGCGACTCGGGCAGGAGAATGGCGGCGCTGGAACTGGCGGCGTGCCGGATGAGCCCGGTGACGCCGGCGCTCTCGAGGTCGGCGCAGGCGGCGTTGAACCGGCGAATCTGTTCCCGGCTGTATTCGGGGTCGGCGGCGTCGGCGAAATGCGTGAACACGCCTTCGAGGCGCAGGCCCGGCATGGCGACGATCTCCCCCGCGACGCGGACGGCGTTCTCCGGCAGAACGCCGAGCCGGCCCATGCCGCTGTCGATCTTGAGATGCACGGGAACGGTCCGCCCGAGATGCGCGGCCTCGACGGCGACGAGCCCGGCCATGTCGCCGTCATGGAGGGACAGGGTGAGATTGTACTGGACGGCGGCGCGGATCTCCTCCGGGAAGGAGGCGCCGAGGACCTGGATGGGAACGCCGACGCCGGCGGCGCGGAGCCGCTCCCCCTCGAGGATGGTGGCGACGCCGATCCGGTCGGCGCCGGCGGCGGCGGCGGTTTTGGCGCTCATCTCCGCGCCGTGGCCGTAGGCGTCGGCCTTGAGGCAGGCGAGCAGCATGCGCCCGGGGCCGATGAGACGGCGGAACGCCCGGATGTTCCGGGCCAGCGCGGACAGGTCGATTTCAAGCCACGACCGGTGGCGGGACGGATGCGTCAGTCCCCTCATGCCCATGGCGTTCCCCTTCGCCGCCGCGCGCCGGGAACTCCGCCGTGCGGCCGCCCCGGCATCATTGCCGCCTCCGTCCCTGGAACGCGAAGGCGATCGACGACGGGGCGGCGTTCTCGAGCTCCGCGCCGCTGGCGAGGCCCCGGGCAAGCCGGCTCGTCTCGACGCCGCGCTCGCGCAGAAGGTCGGCGAGGTATTCCGCCGTGGCGTCGCCTTCGAGGTTGGGCCGGGTGGCGAGGATGACTTCGCGGACCGGACGGTCCGTTCCCGCCCGCTCCCTGATCCTGGCGAGAAGCTCGCGGACCCTGAGGTTGTCCGGACCCGTGCCCTGGGCGGGGGAGATTCGCCCCTGGAGGACATGGTAGACGCCGCGATAGACGCCGGCCTTCTCGAGCGCGATAAGGTCGCGGGGAAGCTCCACGACGCAAACGGCCTGGACGTCGCGGTCCGGGTCGGAGCAGACGGCGCAGAGCTCCCCCTCGGCGATGTTGAAACAGCGCGCGCAGGCGCGGAGGTTCCTCTTGGCGTCGCGGACGGCGAGCGCGAGCGCCATCGCCTCGTCCCTCGGCGCGGAAAGGACGTGGAAGGCGAGGCGCTCCGCCGAGCGCTTGCCGACGCCGGGCAGCTTGGCGAATTCCTCGACAAGCTTCGTCACGGAGGGGGGATAGGCGGCGTCGCGATCGGCGGGCATGGCGCCTCCCCCTACCATTTCCGCCATCGCCACACGGTCATGAACAGCATGAGCGCGAGCACCGACAGACTCATGACGAACCAGAACGAAAACGGGCTGTCGAAGGAAATGGGCATCTTGACGTTCATCGAGAAGATGGACACCACCATGGTCGGCACCTGGAGGCAGATGGTGATCATGGTGAGGGTCTTCATGAGGACGTTGAGATTGTTGGAGACGATGGAGGCGCGCGCGTCCATCATGCCGGCGAGAATGTTGGTGTAGATCTGCGCCTGGCGGCCGCACTGGTTGTTTTCGATGATGATGTCGTCGAGCATTTCCAGCTCCTCCGAGGTGAAGCCGATCTTGGCGGCGTTGTTGCGCATCTTGAGGAGGAGGGCGTCGTTGGAATTGATGGCGTTGAGATAATACACGAGCGATTTTTCCAGCGCGAAAAGGGAGATCAGGTGCCGGTTCTCGAAGGAGCGGTTGATCTCGCGCTCGATCGCGTCCACCATCATGTTGATGGCGCGCAGGTGTTCGAGAAAATGGGTGATGGTGCGAAACAGCATGCGCAGAAGCACCTCGCGCAGGCTGAATTCGCGGTTGATCGGCTTGACGCCGGGGTAGATCGGCATGTCCTCGGACTGGATGGCGATCAGCTTGTCGCTGTAGAGGAACGCGCCCACCGACGCCACCTTGAACTCGAGATGCGCGTCGTCGCCGTCGGTGATCGTCTGGTTGCAGGGGCGCTTGAAGATGATCGCCGCGTGGTCGGGCTCGAACTCGAGGCGGGAGAGCTCGTCCGGGTCCAGGGACGACATCAGGGTGTGTTCGTCGACCTTGAAGCCGTCGATCAGCCGGCGGCGTTCGCGCTCGTCCGGGCTGACATAGACGTTCACCTCCGCCGGGGCGCTGGACGTTTCCTTGAGCACCCCGTGTTCCACGTCGTACAGCCTGAGCATCGACACCCTCCACCAATGGCGGCCCAAGGAGCCCCGTCCCCCCCCTTCCCCCGGGAGGACGGCAAAGAATTCCCGGAAACGCGCCGTTTCCGGGAACGAACGCCACCATCATACGCCCGCGGAAGCTCCGCCGCAAGCCTTCTTCCCCCGGGCCGGTCATTCCCGCCCGGGGACGCGGCGGTATTCCAGCCATTGGCGCTCCGCCAGCTCGATCCGGTCGAGGAAGACGAGGAAATCGCCCCATTCCCACGGCTCGATCCGCATGGCGGGAAAACGGCAGGTACGGGACACGTCGACCTGCCGGGGGCCGCGCCGGGCGACGCGCAGCTGGTAGGTCCCGAAATTTCCGGGAATGTTCGCCGGCGACGGCAGGCGCGAGAATTCCCAGCCTTCCGGCAAAATGAAGGTGTTGTGGTCCTCGAGGAAGCGTTCCTCGTCGATATGGCACACCGTCCGCCGGGAAGTCAGGCTCCTGGACTCCCGGGAGACGATCTCCGGCAGGGCCAGGCACAGATTCGCCGCCAGCGCGCCGTCCGGACGCGCCTCGACGACGGTCGAGGAGAGGATCTCGTAGCGTTCGTTCGATTCCGATTCCCGGACGTTCGCCTGCTGGAGGTCCACCCGGACGAGCCGCGCGTCGGGGAAGATCCGGTACAGGGACTCGAGCGCCGCCTGCCGGCGAACGCGCTGGTCGGCGGCGGCCATATGCTGCCGACGGACAAGGCCGGCGACGCCGCGCCTGACGGAACGCCCGACGACCCGCGCCTCCCCGTCGGGGTCGCCGGGCAGGAGGACCCGGCGCTCCTCCACCGCCGCCGAATCGGAGGGCGGCGACACCGGGAGCGAGGAGAACAGCGGCCCGTCCGGAAGGTGGCTGATCACGGACGCGTCGGAAAGATCGTCGGCGACGGCGCCGAAGGGCAGCGCCTGGAACCGGCAATCGAGCCAGACCGGGCCGGGCGCGCCCGCCAGGTTGAGGCGGACGAGGGGCGTGGTGAACGTCTCCTGCCCGGGGAGCGCCCAGTTGGGCGGCCGCAGCAATTCGCGCCGGGGCCGGGCGGCGGCGGGGTGGGCGTCGAGGCCGGCGGCCCGGAGCATGGCCAGAAGGAGGATGTTCCGGTCGCCCATGCGGTCGGCGAGGATATGCGAGGCGGGAGCGGCCCCGGGGACGGAATCGATGTTGTCGCAGACGAAGCGGTAAATCGCCCTGGCGGTGTTTTCCGCGTCGTCGGCGTCGGCGTCGCGCACCTTGAGGGTCGACAGGAGGGCGAGCATGTTCCGGGAGGGGATCAGCAGTCCGGAAAGGCGGCGGAGCGTTTTTCGCGTCACTTCCTCCCACGAGGCCGCCACCCCGACCTCGACGAAAGGCAGCCGCTCGGAGACGTGCGCCGCGTCCGGTTCGCCGGGCGAAAGGCCGAGCCGGGCCGTCCAGCGGTAGACGTCCTCCTCGCCCTCCGCCGTCTTTTCGAATTCCACCTCGTGGCCGAAATCGCGCAGGGTGTGGACGAGCGGGAAATGCCTCGGAGCGCGCACGACGTACTCGCTCAGCAAAAGCGGCGTTCTGCCCGCCGGATCCTGGAAGTACCAGGCGCTGACCGGGGCGGGCATGCCGTCCCGGGCCGGGAACGTTTCGAGAAACTTCAGTTCGCGCGCCGCGCCGGGCAGCAAGGCCGGAAGCCGCAGGCCGCCGCGCCCGGGGAAGAGCTCGAGCTCGAGGACGTCGCCGGCGGGGAAGATCGTCCGCGCCGCGAGGAGTTCGCCGCGCGGGCGGATGTCGGCGAGGATGTCGCCGCCCCGGCGGGTGAGGGCGAGGTCGATCTCGTGGGTGAGGCGGCGGTGCGAACCGTCGCGGGAGATGACGACGACCGAGCGGTCGAGGAGCCTGACCATGTCGCCGGAATGGGCCGGGGGGTCGGCGTCCCTGACCATGCCCTCGGCGTCGTAGCCGCCGTCGAAACGGCTTGTCCCGACGTCGCCCGAGAGGGCGAGGATCATCTCGGCGAGATCGTACTGGCCGGGATCGCCGGCGAGACTCGCCCGCCAGAAGCCAACCGCCTCGTCGCCGCGCCCCGACTCGCGCATGATGTCGCCCAGAAGCCTCCACAGGGCGGGGTTGTCCGGCGTGAGGGCGATGGCGGACCGGACGCTGCGCGCCGCGTCGTCGTGCAGGAAGACGCGCGCGTACGCGTCCGCCGCCCAGGCGAGGGCGAGGGGGTCGTCCGGGAAGGCGGTAAGCGCCTCGCGCACCGCCGAGGCGGTGGCCTGCACGTCGCCCGAATCGGCCAGGGACTCCCCGAGAAGCATGACGGAACCCGGCGTGTTGTCGCCGGCGGCGACCGCGGCCCGGCAGGCTTCTATGCGGCGTTCCAGGTCCCAGTATTCGCCCGCCGGCAGCGACGCCATCTCCCGGCGGATCGCCAGGCAGTCCGGGAAGGCGGCCACGCCCTCGTCCCAGATGGAGCGCGCCACCGGGGCGGAGGAAAACTTCGACGCCCAGCGGCCGCGCTCGAGCATCACCTCGACGCTGGCGGGGTTGGCGGCGAAGGCGCGCTCGAGATATTCCCATGCCTCCGACCGCTTGCCGTCCCCGGCCGCCAGGCGCGCGAAAAAGAGCAGCGCCGGCACGAGGTCGTTTTGGGCCGACAGCGCCCTTCTGTACCAGGCGGCGGCCATGTCCGTGCGCCGCGCCTCGGGAAGAAGCGGATCGGCGAGCGAGAAGCCGGCCGCGAAAAGAAGCAGATTGAGGTTCCCGGGGTCGGCGCGCGCCGCCAGGGCCGCGTGCCAGGCGGCCTCGTCGCGCATGCCCTGCTCGCGGCAGGCGACGGCGTAGGCGGCGCGGAGCGCGGGATCGGCGTTCGCCGCCGCCGCGAGTTCGACCATGTAGCGCGGCCGTCTGACCTCGCGCATGCGCATCGGCGCCGCCGGCCGCGTTTCCACCGGCGCCCTGGCCGCCCACGAGAACCGGCTCGACGATTCCAGCCGCAGCGCCGCCCCCGCCTCGGGCGCCGAATCGGCGTCGAACGGCGGCGCGAGCATGAGCGTCACCGTATGCCAGCCCGCCGCCAGGGGCGTTTCGACAACGTGCTCGAGCGGCGTCTCGGAGCGGAACGTGCCGACGGCGGCCGCGGCCGCGCCGTCGATGAACAGCGTCCAGGACAGATCCGAGCGGATGTGGAAGGCGGCGCGCGGGTCCGCCTCCGCCATGTCGAGCGCCGTCCTCATGAGGACGGCGCCGTCGCCGCGCCCGCCGAGCCAGCGCCACGGCTTGACCACGGGGATGACGCGGCTTTCCGGAACGGGTCGCCACGGCGGAGCGCCGAACCAGGCCTGGTACTCGGCCGCCGAGGGCGGATTGTCCACGGAGATGCCGGGCGGCAGCTCGGGGGCGGCGGGGAGATCGGGCGTCCCCGCCCCCGGCGCGACGAACGAGGGGAACGGGCCGGCGACGGACCAGAAGGTGGCCAGGCCGCGCTGGCGGTGGATCTGCCGCGCCTCGTCGTGACGCCCGGAATAGGTCATCGCCCGGGCGACGTAGCGCCGCGCCAGGTCGGCGATCTCCGGCGGCGGCGAATCGGAGGAGAGTATGCGCCTGGCTTCCGCCTCGCCGAAGGTGACGGAGGAGAGGAGCGCCGGTTCCTGCATGAGCGCGAGGCGCATGGCGAGTTCGGACAGCGGCGTGCCCGCGAGGTCCCGGGCCCTCAGGAGCGCGAATTCGACGCCGGCGTCGCCGTCGCCGCGCATGTAGGACTGGAAATCGAAGATTTCCCGCGCTTTTTCGATCAGGTCGGCCCGCGCGTCCCGGGCGGAAGCGGAGCACGCGATCCCGGCCGCGAGAACGAGCATGGCGAGAGGGCGTTTGGCGATCATGGCTTTTCCCAACTCAAAAACGGCCGGCGCCAGCGTTCGACGAAGGCGGCGACGCGGCGGAAGGAGGCGTAGTCGCCGGGGGAAACGACTTTTTCCGTCAGGACGACGGAAAGGTCGCATTGAAGCCGCCCCGGCGACATGGAGACGGAAAGCGCGATTTTACCGAACGGGAACTCCGCCTCCATGGACCCGGGCGGATTCTCGAGCCGCCATTCCGGCGGATAGGAAACCCCGATCCTGCGGGCGAGGCTGAAGACGGAGGGAAGGAGAAGCGGCTGTTCGCGTTCGCCCAGCCGGGCGTATTTCCCCAGCGACAACGGATATTCGTATTGCCCGCCGTCCGCCGGGATGCGGCCGGGCGGCGGGGGCAGGTTCATGGTCAGGCGCATCCCGGCCGACCGCGACAGCCGCCTGATCCGCGCCCGCCCGGAAAAGAGCGCATGCGCCGGCGACGGATCGCCGTCGGCGAAGTCGCACGCCGAGGCGGACGACAGCGCGCCGAGACCGTCCAGGAATCCGGCCCAAGCGCCCTCGCGCGTCGCCTCGTCGCGAAAGCGGGCGCGAAGCGCCTCGGCCGCCGTCCCGGCCCCGCGGACCTTTTGCTCCCAGAGCACGCCGCCGTCCTCGTCGACCGTCGCCTCCGACTCCTCGGACCACTCGCAGCCCAGGATCCCAGAATCGGGAATGATCACCAGCTCGCCGCCGGACGGCGTGACCTTCACGGCGTTGGTGCCGAAAAGCGCCGCCGGGGCGACGCCGGGCGGGCGGTACGGCGAGGAGGCGTCCAGGAGGACGTCGCCGCCCGCCTCCGTCTCCACCGCCGCCAGCGAGTGGCTGAAATGATCGAGAAGCGGCAGATCGAGCCGGTCCACGCCCGTGCGCCCCGACTCCGGATCGACGGACCGGGCCAGAACCGGCCAGGCCCGCAGTCCGTAGGCGTCGGCGAGGAGGCAGAGAAGGAGCGTCCTGTCCTTGGCGTCCGCCGACCGGCGCGACAGTATCGCCCTGGCGCCGATCGGCCGGAAGGCGTAGAGCCCGAACTCCCAATCCCTGACGCCGAGATTGTCCGCGATCCATTCCGAGGCCCGGTCGAGGCGGGACATGGGGAACGGCTCGACGCCGCCGGCCCGCGCCGCCAGAAGCCGCAGTTCGGGCGGCGTATGGTATTGCGCGCCGATGAGCCGCCAGTACCAGCGGGCGAATTCGTCCCAGTCCGCGAACGACGAGATCCGCACCGTCGGCGCGGCTTCCTCCTGGGCGGGGGCGTCCGGTTCGCGAACGAAGCCGGGGACATCCTCGAGCTCCCATACCCGGGTGACGCCGTCGGCCGCCCCGTCCGGCAGCACCAACGCCTCCGGCGCGCCGTTGGCGGACTGGAAGGCGAAGCGGCGCTCCGCCGGATGCGTGAACATGTAGCGATAAAACCGGACCGGCGCCGGCTGCGACAGCGCCGCCGCCTGGCCGAAGTAGTCGCCGAGGAACGGCACGCGGCGCCGGTGAATGCGGATCTCCCCCTCGACGACCGTCCCCGGCGTCAGGGGCGGCAGGGAGAGCTTCACCGCGTCCGCCCCGGACGCCGCCCCGGGCGACGACAACGGCTCCCTGATCCCGTCGGGATGCACCAGCGTGACGCCGGCGATCGAACCGGTCTCGAAGTCGCCGTCGAGAACGAAGCCGAGATGGCGGACGGCGACGGCCGCGGCCGGCGTGTAGACGCGGGCCGCGAAGGAGATGCAGCGGTCGAGGGAGCCGTTTTTCCGCAGCCGGTCCTCGAGCTGGAAATACAAATACTCCCATCCCTCCGACGGCGGTTCCGGAAGGGGCGGCCAGCGGTCGAGCGGGGCGTCGATCCCGGTCGCGCCGGGGACGCTTTCCGCCGGGTCGGCGGCCATGCTTTCGCGCAGGATCTCGCGGCGGATCGCCAGCGCCCCGGGATTGTCGGGGCGGATGCGCAGCTCGTCGTTCACCGCCGCCAGCGCCTCGTCGAGGCGGCCGGCGCCGCGATACAACTGCGCCAGGCGCATGCGCGAGGCCGAGTCGTACGGAAAGCGCCTGACCTGGCGGTCGAGAAGATCGACCGCGGCCGACGTCTGCCCGAGGCGCCCGAGCGCGGTCACGGCGCCGAACAGCGCTTCGCCGTTCTCGGCGTCGACGCCGAGAATGGCGTGGAACTCGGTGAGCGCCTGCCGGTAGCGTCCGCGCTCCATCGCGGCGCGGGCGGCGCGAAGGCGCACCGCCGGCGAATCGGGATGGCGCGCCCGCAGGCGGTCGAGGATTTCCCGGGCGAGCGGCTTCCAGCCGCGCGCCGCCGCGACGTCGTATTCGAGCACGCCGGCCCGCTGCGACACCGGATTCGCTTCCCGGGCGGCGGCGGCGTAGTCGCCGGCGCGGCGCGGCTGGCGCATGACGTCGAGGTACAGCCGCCCCATGTCGACAAGAGCGGCGGCGGAACCCTTTTCGGCGGCGAGGCGGAGCAGCGCCAGGCGGAGATTTTCCTCGCGGTCGGGGCCTTCAACGCCCATCTCGGCGGAGCGCGCCGCCATGAGAAGGAAAAAGGGATCGCCGGCGGCGAGTTCCACCGCGCGGCGGAAAATGGTTTCGCGGTCGAAACGGCCGACGCCTTCCATCAGGCGCTTCGCGGTGAGGAGCGAGCCGAGGTAAAAGTAGGCGCGGGCGTCGTCGGGGTTGTCGAGAAGGCGCCCGGCCAGGAGCGACATGCCGCCCTGGTCGGCGGGCCGCCCGGGGCGGTAATGCCGATCGGGGGCGGAACGGCCGGCGACGCGGCGGGCGGCGGCGAGGATGTCCGGGACGCGTTCCCGCTCCGCCGCCGCGACTTCGCAGGGCAGCGGTTCGCCGCCGGGTCCGGTGAGGCGGAGAATCATCCGCCAGCCGTCGGGGCCGGACATGGTCTTGACGAGAATCGCGTTCCAGCCCTCGCGGAGCCAGACGTCGAACACGTCCTGATCGGGCGAGGCGGGCCCCTCGGGGAGCGATTCCCTGATCTGGGCGTGATTCACCCACACCGTCGCCGGACCGTCCGAGCCGAAACGGACGGCGGCGGGGCCGTTCACGGGGGATCGCACCAACGCCAGGGCGTAGGCCATGGAAACGCCGTCGACGCCGAACGCCGCCTCGGGCAGCAGCCGCCCGAGGGACTCCGCCGAAGCGAACGCCCGCCAGGAGACGGGGCCGTTTTTTCCGGCGAACGGGACGTCGGCCCTCAGCGCCTCCGATGCCTCGCGCATCCCCTCGTCAAGCCCCCCCGCTCCCATCGCCAGATCGCCGTCGAGCGGGCCGAGCAGAAGCCAGTCGCGGATAACGCCCAGTCCCGCCGCCTCCTCGCCGGCGCTCCGGACCCTGCCCGTGCGCTGGAACGCCAGCGCCCTGAGCCAGGCGGCGCGCGCCCGGATCGACTGGACGGCGGAGCGCGGGCGCGCGTCGTCCGCCGCGGGCGCCTCGCCCGTGGCGGCGTAACGAAGCGCCCCCCCCCCGTCCGCGCCGCCGGGTTCCAGCGCCGGGCCGGCCCCGTCCGCGAAGACCGGGCCGCCGTTCACGTCGCCGCCGCCTTCCGCTTCGACGAATGGAACGGTCGGAATCGCCTCGCCGCGTTCCGGCGCGAGGGGAAGCGTGCTTTCGAGAAACGCGTCGTATTCGCTCGTCTGGGCGAGGAGGCGGAACGCCGCCTCCATGAGGTATTCGACCCTCGCCCACGCCGCCGCGAACCGGGGATCGCCCCCTTCCATCCCCAGCGCCTCCGCCGCCGCCTTGTCGAGGGCGAGCAGATACGACAACTGCGCCGCGACCAATTCGTCGCGCAGTTCAAGATCCTCGGCCTCTATTTCCTCCCGCCAGCCGGCGAGGTCCCGCCAGACCGCGGCCGCGACGGGGCCGCCCGGCTCGGCGGCCGGCGCGGAAAAGGCCCCTGAAAGCAGAAGGCCCAACAGGGCGAGACGCGTCGTGAACGGCGAGGCGCGCATCAGGAGGCGTCCTTGTCGATGGCGACGCAGCTGTGGCGCGCCCAGGCGGGATCCGCTTCCGGATAGTCGCTGCGTTGGTGCGCGCCCCGGCTTTCGGTGCGCGCGAGCGCGGACCCGGCGATCAGGAAGCCGACCGTCAGCATGTTCTGGACCTCGAAGCCGGGCCGCATCTGGAATTGCTCGGCGAGGACGTACCGCATCCAGGCCTTGAGCGTTTCCACCGTCTCCGCCAGGTGGATGCCGTTGCGGTACACGCCGAGATTCCGCCACGACAGCGCCTTGAGCGAGCGGCTGAGGTCGTCGACGTCGAGGCGCGCGCCCTTCGGCGGCATGCTCCTGGCGAGGGTCGGCGCCGGGAACGGCGGCGCGGCGTCGGCGGCGTCGGCCATGCCGGCGCGGCAGCCGTACACCAGGCCCTCGAGAAGCGAATTGGAGGCGAGGCGGTTGGCGCCGTGAACGCCGGTGCAGGCGACCTCCCCGGCGGCGTACAGGTTCTTCACGTCGGTGCGGGCGTCGAGGTCGGTGCGCACGCCGCCCATCATGTAATGGACCGCCGGGCGGACGGGGATGGGATCCTTGCGGATGTCGAGTCCGAACTCGGCGCAGACCGACATGATGGTCGGGAAGCGCGTCTCGATCAGCTTGGGATCGACATGGCGCAGGTCGAGGGAGACGTAGGCGTCGCCGGTGCGGTTCAGTTCCTTGAAGATTCCCTGGCTCACCACGTCGCGCGGCGACAGTTCGCCCGCCTTCGAATAGCGGGACATGAAGCGCTCGCCGTCCTGGTTGACGAGGTGCGCGCCCTCGCCGCGCACCGCCTCGCTGACGAGAAAACGGGGCGCGCCGGCGAGGTAGAGGGTGGTGGGGTGGAACTGGACGAACTCCATGTCCTCCATGGTCGCGCCGGCGCGGTAGCACAGGGCGTAGCCGTCGCCGGTGGCGGCGGCGGGATTGGTCGTTTCCCGGAACACCTGCCCGAGCCCGCCGGTCGCGACGACCGTCGCCGAGGCTTCGACCCGAAGCAGCCGGCCGTATTTGGTGTCGAGGAAAAGCGCCCCGTAGCAGACGCCGTCGGCGTGGAGAAGGTCGATGGCGAAATGGTTTTCGAGGGTGTGGATGTTCGGGGTGCGGCAGACGCGGTCGAGCATGGTGGCGGTGATCGCCCTGCCGGTGGCGTCGCCGTCGGCGTGCAGAATCCGGCGCCGCGAATGCGCGCCTTCGCGGGTGAAGGCGAGTTCGCCGTCGACGCGGTCGAACGGCGTCCCCATGTCGATGAGTTCCCGGCAGCGGATCCGCCCCTCCTCCGCCATGACCCGCACCGCCGGCTCGTCGCACAGGCCGCCGCCCGCCTCCATGGTGTCGCGGATATGGAGGTCGACGTCGTCGTCCCCGGCGAGCGCGGCGGCGATGCCGCCCTGGGCGTAGGTGGTGTTGCTTTCCATGAAGACGCTTTTCGCCGCCATCACCACAGGCCCCCGGCGCGACGCGGCGAGCGCGGCGGCAAGCCCGGCGATGCCGCAGCCGACGACCAGCATGCGCGTCCGGATGAGCGGCACCGTCTCCAGGTCAACGGCGCTGAGAAATTGTTCATGAATCGGCATACCGTCTCCAATCGACCGTCGGCCGTCCGCGTCCCGCGCCGGCCGTTCACCCCCCGCGGCGGAAGGCCATTTTGGCGGCTGTCCGCTCGAGGGAAAGTCTGGCGTCGCCTCCGGTGTCGTGCGAAGCGCGCAACTCGCCGGCGACAAAGTCGGCGAGGGCGCGGATCTCCGGGAACGGGTATTTTCTCGCCGCCGCCATGAGCCGTTCCGCCCGCCACGGCGATACGCCCGCCGCCGCCGCGAGGTCGGCGGCGGAAGCGCCCTCGGCCATGGCCGCCCGCGCCCGCAAAATCCCCAGCGCCGCGCCGCCCAGCATGGCGAGCGCCCGGTGCGCCGAGCGTTCGCCGTCGTCCTTTTTGCCCTTCTGATCGCGCGATCCCTCGACCGCCACCCGGCGGGCGTAGAGGAGCGCCTCGCGGAGATCGCGGTCCTCGACCGCGTTCGTCAGGCCGAAAATCTCGAATTCGATCCTCCCGGTCAGAAATTCGCGCACTTCGCCGGCGCCGATCGCCTCGCGGTCGTCGACGAACAGCGCCAGCTTGTCGAGTTCGGCGGCGAGCGTCCCCAGGGCGATTCCGTGCGCCTGGAGAAGAAGCTCGGCCGCCGCCGGCTCGAGGCGCTTTCCGAGTTCGCCCGCGCGGCCGCGCAGCCAGTCGCCGGCGTCCCGTTGGTTGAGCGCCGGACACGGCACCAGCGCCGCCTTTCCGGCAAGACGCCTGCCCACCGTCCGGTTTTTCGGCAGGGACGCGCTTTCGATCGCGAGCCAGCTCGCGCCCGACGGCGATTCGAGATAGTCGAGGAATCCCTTCTCCCTGCCGGGCGCGCCCCCCGTCTCGTCCGCGGCCGCCCCGTCGCGGCGGCCGGCGGCGGGAAAGAGCAGCCGTTCCGCCCGGCGGAGGACGACGAGCTTTTCCCGCGCGAACAAGCTTCGCCCGCCGAGTTCGGCCATGAGATCCGGATAGCCGAGCGGTTTGGCGAGGCCGGGGTCGGGGCTGAGCGTCACCGCGTCGCCGCCGGGATGCGCGGCCGACCAGGCGCCGCGGAAACGCCCGACCGCCGCAGCGCGCAGATAGTCGCCGTCGCCGAAAAAGACGACGACGGGCGGGAGCGCCGCCAGGGCGTCCCCGAGGCTGTCGAGATGCCGGCGCAGCCCCTGGCCGTCTTTTCCCCGCGTAAACCGTTCCGCCGCCATTTCGCTCCGTTGAATCGACTGGTTCCGCGTCCGCGCGCCGGAACCGGCATAACGCGCCGTTCGACGCCCGGCTTACGGCCATTATCCTCCTTGAAAACGGCTTGTCAAAAGCGAACTCGGTTCGGGCGGCGCACTTCCCCGCCGAACGGGAAGCGATTTCTTGCAAGGCGGGGGGAAAAGCGGTATGTTTCATACCTTCTTCCGCGCGGGAGCGCGGGCGCGTCTTTTCCGGCGATCGCTTCGGGGCACGGCATGGCGGACGACAAAACGAATCCGGGAAGGTTTTCCCCCGCCGGGCGGGCAGACGGTCCAGCCGCCCGCCCGCCCGCGCCCGACGCCATATCCTGCCGCGCCACGAATCCGCTGTCCCTGCAGGACAACCTGTCGAAGGTCTTCCTGGACGAGCGTCAGGCGAAGGCGACCACCGCCACCCGGCTGTTCCGGAGCGGGGAAATATTCGCCGCGCTCGCGAAGGTGGCGCTGCCGGCGTTTTTCGCGTCCAAGCGGGCGAAATTCACCATGTGGAGCGCGGGGTGTTCGAGCGGCGAGGAAGTGTATTCGATGGCGATGATCGCCCTGAACGAATTCGCCCGCGCCGGACGCCGGCCCGTGATGGAGGCGTTTGGCACCGACATCAATCCCCGGCGCATCGCCGAGGCGCGCAGGGGGGCGTACATCCGTCCGTCCAAGGACGCGTTTTCGCGGAACTGCTGGCTTCTCCTGGAACGGTACGCCCGGGTGGGCCAGCATCAGGTCGCGATGGGCGGGGAACTGCTGGCGTCGTGCCGCTTCAGCCTGTTCGACATGCGCACGCGGCCGAAGAAGCACACCTTCTTCTTCATCGTCTGCAACCATGTGCTCCAGTATTACGATTCGGCGGGACAGAGGCACATCATCGAAAATCTCAAGGCGGTGCTCAATCCCGGCGGCTACCTGTATCTCGAGGGCGTCACCGAGGCGTGCATCGCCGGGGCCGGGCTGCGCAAGGCGGGAACCGTCCCCAATCTCTTCGCGGTCGGCCCCGACGGGCGGGAAGCGCGATGACGCGCGGAAGAAATTGACGGAACGGCCGGCCGTCCCGGCGCATTGCGGCCAATTGCCAATTGTCGCGAAATGCCGGGCGTTTCGGGGTGCGGCGGGACGGGGCGGAATGCGCAGCGGGATGTCCATTCGATTTCGCGAAACGCCCTAAACGGGGAGGGAGACGACATGAGCGTATTGTCCATCGACGCCGGCACGTCCGCCTGCAAGGTGGGGGTCTTTTCGGAACGGGGTCTTGTCGCCTCGGCGGGACGCGAATACCCGATCCTGACCCCGCGACCGGGACATGCGGAACTCGACGCCGCCGACGTCTGGCGGCGCATCAAGGAGGCGGTCGCCGAGGCGGTCCAGGCCGCGAAGGGCAGGACCGGCCGCATCCGGGCGGCGTCGTTCAGCTCCATGGGGGAGACCATGGTGCCGGTGCGCCTCGACCGCACCGTCGCCGGACCGTGCCTGCTGTCCTACGACACGCGCGGCATGGAATACGCGGACAGGCTCAACCGGGACATCGGGCAGGACGCGTTCCAACGGATCAATCCCAATTTCATCGGACCGTACTTCTCCTTCGCCAAGGTGATGTGGCTGAAGGACAACATGCCGGAGAT
Organism: Planctomycetota bacterium; assembly: GCA_031254915.1. GTDB lineage: Bacteria > Planctomycetota > SZUA-567 > SZUA-567 > SZUA-567 > JAIRTL01. Next base: position 46,920 of record JAIRTL010000097.1, on the reverse strand, counting down.
GTTCGAGAAGTGCGACAAGATCCTCCTCTTCGGCGACTTCATCGGCTTCATGCTCGGCGCGGAACCCTACGCGTGCGACTCCCTCGCCAACCGCACCCTCCTTCTCGACATCGGGAAGGGGGACTGGTCGGACCGGCTGCTCGAGTGGTCGGGGATAGCGCGCGAAAAGCTTGGGCGCATGGTCAGGGGCGGCGTCAAGGTCGGCGAAGTGTCCAGGGACCTCCTGGACGAGTTCGGCCTCGAGGGACCGGTGGAAATCGTCTCCGGCGGCCACGACCAATGCTGCAACTCCCTCGGCTGCGGCTGCATCAGGCACGGGCTGGCGGTCCTCGGCGCGGGGACGTATGAAACCTACTGCCCGGCTTTCGAATGGCCGGCCGATCCCATCGCCTACCTGAACGAGATCCACAACTTCGAGAACCACGTCGTGGACGGGCTCTACGTTTCGTTCATCTACCACCACACCGGGCTGTTGTCGAACTGGTTCCGCACCGTGTTCGCGCCGGAATTGGCGAAAAAGGACGGCCTGAGCGTCCACGCGCAGCTCGAGGCCGAGATGCCCGACGCCCCGACGAACATTCTTTTCTTCCCGCACAACGAGCCGCCGCAGTGGCCGAAGTACGACGGAACCACCTCCGGCGCGTTCGTCGGCCTGAAGACGGCGACGACGCGCGGCGAAATGTACCGCGCGCTCATCGAGGGAACGGCGCTGTATTTCGTCGACGCCATCGCCTCGATGAAGCGGATGGGCATGACGCCGGACGTGTTCCTCGCCAGCGGCGGCGCGTCCCGCTCCGACCCGTGGCTGCAGATCCGCGCCGACATCCTCGGCATTCCCCTCGCCAGGCTGGAAACGGGCGAGGGCAGCCTCGCCGGCGCCGCCATCCTCGCCGCCATGCAGACCGGGATGTTCGCGAGCCTCGACGAGGCCGCCGGGGCCTGGGTCCGACGCGGCCGGGTGTTCGAACCGAACCCGAAGCGGCAGGCGCATTACCGGGAGTCCGCCGCCCTTTACAAGCGCATCCAGCCGGAACTCGGGCCGCTGATGCGGGACATGAACCGGCGCCCGCGCTTCGGCGGCTGACCGCATCGCCGCGCACTCCGCGCACTCTATAAGAAAATCCATCCGGGAAACCCGGACTCGACGGCAAGGAAGACACGCGTGAACGACGCCATGATGCGGGAGGCGCAGGCGAAGGCGCAGGCGCTTACGGAAGCCCTGCCCTACATCCGCCAGTTCAAGAACAGGATCGTCGTCGTCAAGCTCGGCGGTTCGGCGCAGGACGATCCGGAAATCCTCAAGAGCATTTTCACCGACTGCCAGATCCTGCTCGCCGTCGGCGTCCGGCCCGTCGTCGTGTACGGCGGCGGCAAACGGATCTCCAGCGCCATGAAGGAGACGGGAAGGTCGGCGCGCTTCGTCCACGGCCAGCGCGTCACCGACGCCGACGCCATCGGCATCGTCGCCCGCGTTCTCGCGGACGAGGCGGGGCCGGACCTCCTCGCGCTTCTCCGCGAGGCGGGCGGGGCCGGGTTCCTGCTGAACGGACGCGACCACGCGTTCCTGCGCGCCGTCAGGAAAACGCTCCCGGAAGCGCCCGGCGCCGACCTCGGCTTCGTCGGCGAACCGGTCGCCATCGATTCGACGCCGATACACGACGCCTTCGACGCCCGCCGCTGGCCGGACGGCAAGGAGCGGATTCCCCTGATCGCCCCGATCGCCTGCGGCTGCGGCAGGGAGTCCGGGCTGCTGTACAACGTCAACGGCGACACCGCCGCCGCGCAGATCGCCCGCGACCTGCACGCGGAGAAGCTTGTCTTCATCTCCGACATTCCCGGCATCTACCGCGACCGGGACGACCCGGACAGCATCCTTTCGCACCTCGGCAGGACGGAGGTCGGCGAACTCATCAAGGACGGCGTCATCGCCGGCGGCATGATCCCCAAGGCCGAGGCCTGCCTGTTCGCGCTCGAGGGCGGGGTGAACAAGGCGCACATCGTCGCCGGCGCGCTGCCGCACGCGCTTCTGCTCGAAATTTTCACCAAGGCCGGCATCGGCACGGAAATCGTTTTGGAAAGGCGCCAACCATGAACTTCACCGGGATCGAGAAACGGTTCGCCGACAACGTCATCGCCAACTATTCGCGCCATCCGCTCTGCGTCGCCCGCGGCGCCGGAAGCCGCGTGTGGGACACGGAAGGGCGAAGCTACCTCGACCTCTTTCCCGGCTGGGGCGTCGCCGGCCTCGGCCACTGCCACCCCGCCGTCGTCGGGGCGATCCGGGAGCAGGCGGAAAAACTGCTCCACGTGGCCAACCACTATTACACCGAGGAACAGGGCGCCTTCGCCGAGGCGATCGTCTCCCGCGCGCCCGGGTTCAAGGTCTATTTCTGCAACTCCGGGGCCGAGGCGAACGAGGGGGCGATCAAGCTGGCGCGGCTCTCCCGGCAGCCGAAATACGGGATCATCGCCATGGAGCATTCGTTCCACGGCCGCACCATGGGCGCGATCAGCGCGACCGGCCAGCCCGAGTACCGCCGGGGCTTCACGCCGACCGTCCCCGGCTTCGCCTTCGCGACCATGAACGACCTCGCCTCGGTGAAGGCGCTCGTCGACGACGAAACCTGCGCCGTCATGCTTGAACCCGTGCAGGGCGAGGGCGGGGTGATTCCGGCCGCGCGCGCTTTCCTCGAAGGCCTGCGCCGGCTCTGCGACGAGCGCGGCATGGCGCTGATTTTCGACGAAGTCCAGACCGCCCCGTGCCGTCTCGGCGAATGGTTCGGCTACCAGCGCTACGGCGTGACCCCCGACATCATCACCGCCGCCAAGGCGATCGCCGGCGGCATGCCGATGGCGGCCATGCTCGCCAGGCCGGAAACGGCCGATTTCCTCAAGCCGGGCACCCACGCCTCGACCTTCGGCGGCCACTCCCTCGGCTGCGCCGCCGGCGCGGCCGCGTTCAGGGCGATGGCCGAGGAGGACGTGATCGGCAACGTCCGCGCCTTGGGCGCGTGGCTCGACGAAAAACTCGCGGCCATCGCCGGGCGGCCGGGGATCAAGGAGGTGCGCCGCGCCGGCTTCATGGTCGGGATCGAGCTCGAATTCCCCGGGGCCGGGGTGGTGGCCGATTGCCGCGACAACGGCGTCCTCGTCAACTGCACGCACGGAACCGTCCTTCGGATGCTGCCGGCGCTGAACATCGCCCGGGCGGATTTGGAGGAGGGACTGGGCGTTCTCGAAGCCGCCATCGGCCGCGCGGCCAACCAGGCGCAATAACGGGCGCGCCGCCGGTCCCAAGGGGCGGATCGCCGACCCGGGGCCGGGCGCGGGAACATCCCGGGCGCGGGCGAACCGGCGGGCTTCCCGGGGCGAAGACGCCCCGGCCGCCCGGCGCCTTGGCGCATCCTACCCGATTGCCGCGAAAGACCCGGCGTTTCGGGACGCGACGGGACAAGCCGAAACGCGCGGTGGGAAGTCCATCCAACTCCGCAAAACGCCCCAAGGAACGGCTCCGCGAAGCCGGGGGAAAGGCGATATGACGACGGCGATACTCGATTACCGGGCCGGCAATCTGGAAAGCGTGCGCCTGGCGCTCGCCCGCGTCGGCGGCAATCCGGTCGTCACGGACGACGCCAAAACGATTGCCGGCGCGGACCGGCTGGTATTTCCCGGCGTCGGTTCCGCCGCGCACTGCATGCGCAACATCCGCGAGCGCGGCTTCGACCGCGTCCTCGCGGACGCGATGCGGACGGGAAAGCCGGTGCTGGCGATCTGCATCGGCCTGCAGCTTCTCTTCGACCGTTCGGACGAAGACGACGGCGTCGACGCGCTCGGCCTCCTCCCGGGGCGGGCGAGGAAATTCGCGCCGCCGCCGGACGACCCCCTGTGCAAGATCCCCCACATGGGCTGGAACCGGGTCGAATACGTCGCGCCGCACCCGCTCCTTCCGGAGGGCGGCGCGGGCGACTATTATTTCGTCCACTCCTACTACGCCTCGCCGGCGTGGCATTCGCCCCGCACGGTCCACGAACCGGCGGACGGCCGCGAGGCGGGCGCCGTGCACGGCGCGACCGAATACGCCGGCGTCGCCTTCGCCTCCATGGTCGGCAAAGGCTCGTTTTTCGCCGCGCAGTGCCACCCCGAGAAAAGCGCCGGGGACGGGCTGGCCCTGCTTGAACGCTTTTGCGCCTGGGACGGTTCGCCATGCTGATGAAACGGCTGATAGTGTGTCTCGACATCCGCGACGGCAAAGTGACGAAGGGCGCCCGCTTCGCCGGCAACGTCGACATCGGCGACCCGGTCGAACTGGCGGCGCGCTACTACCGCGAGGGCGCGGACGAACTCGTCTTCTACGACATCACCGCCTCGGCGGAAAAACGCCCCATCGACATCGACATGGTGCGCCGGGTGGCGCGGGAGATCTTCATTCCCTACACCGTCGGCGGCGGCATCGGCTCCGTGGAGGACATGCGCGGCGCGCTCCTCGCCGGCGCCGACAAGGTGTCCCTGAATTCCCTGGCGGTGCGGAATCCCGGGGTTCTCGCGGACGGGGCGCGCGAATTCGGGCGCCAGTGCGTGATCCTGGGGCTCGACGTCAAGCGCCGCGAAGGCGCGGCGCCGTTCCCGTCCGGATGCGAGGTCGTCGTCCGCGGCGGCCGAACCCCGACCGGCCTGGACGCGGTGGAATGGGCGAAGCGGGCCGTCGACCTCGGCGCCGGCGAGATTTGCGTCAATTCGATCGACGCCGACGGCGTCAGGGAGGGGTACGACCTCGAGATAACGCGGAAAGTGTCCGAGGCGGTGCCGGTGCCGGTCATCGCCAGCGGCGGCGCCGGGACGACGGCGCATATCCGGGACGCCTTCACGCTCGGCCGCGCCGACGCGGCGCTCATCGCCTCCATGACCCACCTCGACGGCGTTTCATGCCGCGACATCAAACGCGAACTGCGCGGCATGGGCGTGCCGGCGCGAACATAAGACGGGAGGCCCTCCGCAAGGCCCCCCGCCGGCGCGAAACGCAATATCCCGGGCGCGGTCCGGAATTGTGATCCCCCCGGGCGTGCGCCTCGTCATCCGGCGCCGGTGAACAGGTAGAAGATGTCGAAGCCGGTCACCGTGAGCATCAGGGTCAACAGGCAAACGATGCCCACCCATTGCGCCGCCTCGCGCACCGCCAGCGGCGGCGGCCGCCCGATGAGCCATTCAATCAGCAGGAAGACGAGATGCCCGCCGTCGAGGACGGGGAAGGGCAACAGATTGCACACGCCCAGGTTGACGCTGATGAGCGCGACGATGTAGAGGAAATAGGCGAAGCCGCGGTCGTCCGCGATCTTGATGATGCGGAAAAGCTGCACCGGCCCGCCGATCGCGTCCAGCGGCAATGTGCGGACGATCAGCTTGTGGATGACCCGGTAAACCATGAGCGAAAGGTCGACCCACTTGCGCCCGGCGGCGGCCACGGCCGGCGCGAAAGAAAGCGGGATCACCTCTTCGGCCGTCTTGAGGGACACGGGGAGCCGGCTGCGCAAACCGGCCGCGAGAGGGGCGTCGACGATCGACTCCGGCGTGTCGGCCGTGAGGCGCTTGACGGCGTTTCCGCCCTTGCCGTCCGGGAAGGCGAGGCCGATGGTGACGGAGGCGAGGTCGGGGGAATATTGGATCATCGCCAGCCTGCCGCCCTGAAGCGTTTGCAGGCCGCCGAGTTCGCGGTCCGCGAAGCTGCCGGGCTCGACGGCGACGACCGGCCCCTGCGCCAGATCGACGCCGATCATCGGCCGGCGGTATTCCTCGAGAATGCGCGGCGCGAGTTCGACGAGGAGATTGGCGTCGACCACCCCCTCAAACGGCGCGCGCGCGCCGCCGTTCTCCGATTCGCGCCGTATGTAGTAGCGGACCTTCTCCGAGGAGGCGTCCTCCACCATTTCGCGGAGCGACATCCCCACCGGAAGCGGTTTGTCGTTGAGGCCGGTGAGGTAATCCCCGGCGCTCATAATGCCGTCCGAGGGGGATTCGGGCACGACGCGGTCGACGCGGAAGCCGCTGTCCCCCTCCATGACGCCGATCACGCCCAGAAGCGTGTCCGTTTCCGGATCGACGTCGGCGGAATTGATCAAGAATCTCGGCGTCACCAGGGCGGCGAGCTCCTTGCCGTCGCGGGTGAAGTTCACCTTCACGCAGCGCAGCGCCGATTCGTTCACGATGTCCTGGAAATCCTTCACTTTCGCGAAGCGGAGCGGCTCGTCGTCCCTGGGGCGCTGGCAGGCGACGACGAGGTCGCCCTTGCGGAAGCCGGCCCTGTCGGCCGGGCCGTCCCGCATGACGTTGAGAATGCTGACGCCGACGCGCATCCCCATATCCCATTCGCCATACGTCTCGAGCGGCGCCCTGACGTCGCGGACGGTGTCGTCGCGGCCGTCGCGAATGGTGAGGTCAACCATCCCGCCGGGCTTGTTTTCAAGCATCCCGGGCAGCAGATGGCCCATGTTTTCCGGAAGTTCCACCCCGTTGACGGCGAGAATCTCGTCGCCGGCGGCGAGCTTGCCCTTGAGGCTCCGGTCGAAGGCGGGATCGTCGACGATGCCGGCGATGATGCGCGAACGCGCCGGTTCGGCGCCGATGGTGTTGAGGTTGCCGCGAAGCGAGCTCGCCCTGCCCTTTACCCTGAAGGCGAGTTTTTCCCTTTCAACGGGCGCGTCCGGGAGGGCGCGCGAGACCTCGATCTCCACTTCGCCGCCGGCGCCGGAGAGGGCGATCGCCTCGGCCGCCTCCTCGAAGGATTCGACCGGCTTGCCGTCGACGGACAGGATGCGGTCGCCCGGCTTGAGGCCGTGGACGGCGGCGGGACCGGTGGGATCCAGCGCGCCGAGGGCGGCGGGAATGAACGGAATCCCGTACATGTAGGCGGCGACGAGGACAAGGAAGCCGAAGATGAAGTTCATGACGACGCCGCCGCCGAAGACGAGCGCCCGCGCCCAAAGCGGCTTGGACTGCAGTTCGTCCGGCGCGCCGGTTTGCCGCTCCTTCCTCGGGTCGTCGTTCTGGCCGGCGAGGGCGCAATACCCGCCCAGGGGCAGGATGCCTATGCCGTAGACCGTTCCCTTGCATTCCTTCTTGAGGGCGAGGCCGAAAACGTCGAAGCCGATGAAAAAGCGCTCGACCCTGACTCCCGTGAGGACGGCGGCGAGGTAATGTCCAAGTTCATGGACGAAAATCAGCGCCGAAAACGCCGCCACCACCACCACGACCTGCGACACGACGCCGAGGCCGGGAATGAAATCGCTCATCGTTGTCGGATTCCTTAGATTGGTAAAAATGCCGCCGGCGCTCGCCGGCGCTTTCGCGAACGCCCGACCCGCGCCTTGTACGCGATTTGTTCGGCGCGGCCGGCCCGAAACCGCGCAATCGGGATCCACGCATTGGATTTCGGCACCATGCCCGCGACCGGGCCGCGTATCGGTCCGCCGCGTCCCGGGGCGGGAACGCCCACTTCGCCATTGTATCCGCACAACGGCGAATGTTAAAGAATATTCGCCTTTTTCCGCGCCGCGACGAAACGGCCGACGGCGGCGACCGCCTGGTCGTGCGCGGCAAAAACTTCCGCAAGCGTGGAGAAATCACCACCTGGCGATTCGTCGAGCGCGCGCCGGACCGCCTCCGCCATGCCGTAGAAGTCGAGTTTTCCGTCGAGAAACAGCGTCACCGCCCGCTCGTTGGCGGCGTTGAAGCACGCGGCCCGCCTGTCGCCCGCTCCCGCGGCCGCGATCCCCATGCCAAGCAGGGGAAACAGGTCGAGGCGCGGTTCCTCAAAAGTCAACTGTCGAATTTCCAGCGGGTTCAGTCGCGGCAGGCGGCTTTTGTCCATGTCCGGATAGAGGAACGCGTATTGCGCCGCGAGGCGCATATCCGCCCTGCCGATATGCGCAAGCCACGACCCGTCCTTGAATTCCACCAATCCATGGATCGCCGATTGCGGATGCACCAGCACATCGACGCGCGCGAGCGGCATGGAAAAAAGATGGTGCGCCTCGACGACCTCGAGCGCCTTGTTCGCCAGGGTGGCGGAATCGACGGTGATTTTCGGTCCCATCCTCCATATCGGATGGTTGAGCGCGTCGGCCGGCGCCGCGCGGGCGATCCGCTCCCGGTCCCAGGAGCGGAACGGGCCGCCGCTCGCAGTGACGACGAGCCGTTCGACGGACGCGGGGTCGCGTCCGTCAAGACATTGGTGAAGCGCGCAGTGTTCGGAGTCGAGGGGGAGGACCTCGGCGTTGTTTCGGCGGGCGTGGGCGAGGAACAGCTTTCCGGCCGAGACGAGGACCTCCTTGTTGGCGAGAAGGAGACGCACTCCCGGGCGCGCGGCGGCGAACGCGGCTCCGAGTCCGGCCGTGCCCGGGGCGGCGAGGACGACGACGTCGGCCTCCGCCTCGGCGAGGAGCTCCCCGTTGGCGTCCGGCCCGAGGAACAAACGCCTTCCGGAAAGCCTTTCCCGCACGCCGTCCGCCGGATCGGCGAGCGCGAGGAGGGCGTCCGGGAATTCCTCCGCGAGCGCGAGGAACGCGTCCCCCCCGCTCCCGGCGGAGAGGGCGACGATCCGGAAGCGGTCGCCGAGGAAGCGCGCGACCGCGAGCGCGCTTCCCGCCACCGAGCCGGTCGCGCCGACGACGGCGACCCGCTTCATTTGGACAGCCTTTTTTCCCACCGCGCCACCGCCCTGTCGACGTCGCGCGCGCCGGAACCGCCGGCCGAGACATAGCTTCCCGGCGTCCTGGCGGGATCGAGGCGATGGAAAACGTCCTCGCGGAACAATGACGACGCGGCGAGCATTTCGTCGAGCGTCAGGTCGCTCAGGCGGCGGCCGCCGTCCTCGGCGACGCGGACCAGCTTCCCCGACGCCTCGTGCGCGGAGCGGAACGGCAGGCCGCGCTCGACCAGGTATTCGGCGAGAACGGTGGCGTCGAGAAAACCGTCCTTGAGCATGCCGGCCGCGGCCGACCGGTCGAACCGGAGGGTCGGGATGAACAGGGCCAGGCTCTCGAGAACGATGTCGATCGTGCGCACCGCGTCGAACAGCGGCTCCTTGTCCTCCTGCAGATCCTTGTTGTAGGCCATGGGAAGACCTTTCAGAAGGACGAGGAGCGTCGCCAGGGAGCCGATCACCCTGGCGCTCTTGCCGCGCGCGAGTTCGAGCAGATCGGGATTGCGTTTTTGCGGCATGATGGAACTGCCGGTCGACCAGGCGTCGTCCAGTTTCGCCAAGCCCCACTCCGAGGAGGTCCAGAGGATGACGTCCTCGGCGAGCCGGCTGACATGCACGGCGGCGAGCGCGAGGCAGGAGAGCGTTTCGACAACGAAGTCGCGGTCCGAGACGGCGTCCATCGAGTTGTCGCACAAGCCGTCGAAGCCGAGCTCGCGGCGGACGTATTCGCGGTCGATGGGGAGCGTGGTGCCGGCGAGCGCGCCGGAGCCGAGCGGCAACCGGTTGGTGCGGGCGCGGCAGTCGCGGAGCCGGTCGCGGTCGCGGGAGAACATTTCGACGTAGGCGAGAAGATGGTGGGCCAGAAGCACCGGCTGGGCGCGCTGCAGATGGGTGAAGCCGGGGATGACCAGTCCGCGCTCGCGCTTCGCGACCTGGACAAGCGCACGCATGACGCCGCGAAGCCGCCCGGAAATGCGGTCCTGCGCGGCGCGGGTCCAGAGGCGGAGATCGGTGGCGACCTGGTCGTTGCGCGAGCGGGCGGTGTGGAGCTTCTTCGCCGGCTCGCCGATGCGGCGGGTCAATTCGGCCTCGACCGCCATATGGACATCCTCGTCGTCCGGGCGGAAGGGGACCTTCCCGGCCCTGACGTCGGCGAGGATCGACTTCAAGCCCTTGGCGATCTCCCGCCCGTCCTTCCTCGCGAGCAGGCCGACATGCGCGAGCATGCCGGCGTGGGCCATGCTTCCCCGGATATCCTCTTCCACCAGCTCCCGGTCGAACGGCAGGGACTGGTTGATTTTTTCCATCACCGGATGTGTGGCGGCCTTGAACCGCCCTTTCCATAATTTCGCCACGCTCCTCGTCTCCCCGGACCGTCGGCCCCGAATGCGAACGCGCCGGCGGCGCATGCGCGCTGTCACGCGTTCAGCCGATTTTCCGCATGATTGCACATCGCCGGGACCAGCGCAAGAACAAAGCCCGCTTCGCGGCGGCCCCCAGGTCAGGCGAATCCGTTCTCCGCCAAAAACTCCTCGGTGAGGCCGCTTTTCGGCTCTTTGCCGAGGATGCGCGCCGCGTAGCGCGCGAGGACGTCCGCCTCCAGGTTCACGCCGTCCCCGGGCTTCCTGAGACGGAGCGTGCTGTTCGCCCAGGTGTGCGGGATCACGGCGACGGTGAACCAGTTCCGTCCCGCCTCGGCGACGGTGAGGGAGACGCCGTCCACGGCCACCGACCCCTTCTCCGCCACGAGATGCGCGATCCCGCGCGGCAATTCCACCCTGATGACGCGGTTGTCCGGATCCTTGGCGTCCATCTCGAGGACGCGCGCCAGCGCGTCCACGTGTCCCAACATCATGTGGCCGTCGAGCGCGCCGCCGGCCCTGAGGGCGGGCTCGAGGTTCACCCGGCCGCCGGCGCGGAGGAAACCGAGGTTCGTCCGCGCCACCGTTTCCCCGACCGCGTCGAAGGCGGCGGCGGCGCCGGCGCGTTCCGTCACCGTCAGGCAGACGCCGTTCACCGCCACGGACTGCCCGATCGCGGCGTCCGCCGAAACGGAGCCGAGGTCGATCACGAAGCGCCTCCCCCTGCCGAACGGTTCGGCGGAGACGACGGTTCCAAGCGTTTTCACCAATCCTGTGAACATGGGGAAGCTCCAGCATCCGGGTCAACTTGCGCTGCGCCGTTGCACAGTATATAATAGCCCCGAACGGATTGAAACGCATGGAGAAAGATCGGTTCGCGCGACATGCGGACGACTTCATATCCCCCCGCCCCCCGAACAATAAAGGAAACGCGATGAGCTTCACCTGCGGCATCGTCGGCCTGCCCGGAGTGGGCAAAACCGCCGTCTTCAACGCCATCACCGCCGCCGGCGCCGCCGGCTTCGGCAAGGACGAGGCCAACCGCGCCGTCGTCATGGTTCCGGACAGCCGCATCGAGCCGTTGGTGAAAATGTACAGCGCCCCGAAAACGGTCCCGGCGCAGATGGAGGTCGTGGACATCCCCGGCCTCAAGGCCGGCTCCACCGCCGGCGGCGGACGCGGCGGCAAGCTTCTCGCCCACATCAAGGACGTCGACGCCGTCATCCACGTCGCGCGCTGCTTCGACGATCCGAACCTCCCGCACGAATACGAATCGGTGAATCCCGCCCGCGACGTCGAGACGATCGACCTCGAAATGGTCGTCGCCGACGCGCAGACGCTCCAGAACAAGCTCGACCGGCTGGCGAAGAAGGCGAAAACCGGCGACGCCGACGCCAGGCGGGACGTCGCGGCCTGCGAAAAGGTCAAGGAAGGCCTCGATTCCGGCGTGCCGGCGCGAAAGCTCGAACTGTCGGAGCGCGACATCCGGGGCGTCTACGACTGCAACCTCGTTTCCCTGAAGCCGGTGATGTACGTCGCCAACATCGGGACGCCGGACGACGCCGGGAACGCCCACGTCGCGGCGCTGCGCGCGACGGCGGCGGCGGAAGGGGCGGAGGCGGTGACGGTCTGCGGCCGCGACGAGGCCGACATCGCGCAGCTCGACCCGGATGACCAGCGCACCTTCCTCGACGAACTCGGCCTCGAGGAATCGTCGATGGAGCGGTTGATCAGGGCCGCCTACCGGACGCTGGGCCTGGTGAACTTCATCACCGCCGGACCGAAGGAGGTGCATGTCTGGACCTGCGCCGCCGGCTCCAAAGCGCCCCAGGCGGCGGGAAAGATCCATTCCGACATGGAGCGGGGCTTCATCCGCATGGAGGTGATGACCTACGGCGACCTGATGGAACTCGGGTCGGAGGCGGCCGTCCACAAGGCCGGCAAGCTCCGCGTCGAGGGCAAGGATTACGTGGTGAAGGACGGCGACATCGTCGTCGTCCGCTTCAACAAGTGAGGGCGGTTCCGGAAGGGAAGGGGGACGACGTTGATCATCCGCAAGGCCGAGGCCAGGGACGCGCCCGCCATGGCGCGCTGCATCTACATGGCCGAGGGGGAAATGACACCGTTCTTCACAGGCCACCGCGAGCCCGAAAAGGCCGGGCGCGTGCTGCGCGAGTTCATCCTCTCGGACGTGTCGAACCGCTATTCGATCGACAACGCCTTCGTCGCCGAAATCGACGGCCGGACCGTCGGCTCCGCCTTCGCGTTCCCGGCGGACAGCCAGCCGGAACTTGATTTGCTCATCCTCGCCTCGGTGAACGCGCGCGGCGAAAACATCAAGGAGCTCTTTTTCGAGGGCGAACCGGGGACCTGGTACCTGAGCACCATGGCGGTCGATCCCGCTTTCCGGGGCAAGGGCGCGGGCAGCGCCCTCATGAAGGCGGCGGAGGAAGAAGGCGCGCGCCGCGGCTTCGCGCGGTCCTCCCTGCTCGTCGACCTGCGGAAAGAAAAAGCCAAGGCGCTTTACGAACGCCTTGGCTACGCGATGATCGGGAACGCCGAGATCGGACCGGTCCGCTATTGCCGGATGGGCAAGCAGTCGGGATCGGGACAAGGCGGCGCCGGCTGGGGCGTGATCACGCCCAGAGGCGCGTAGTAGCGCAGGAGGTGGTCGATACTCACGACGCCCCGCCCTTCCCGGCCGGACGGCCAGGAATCGAGCGTGTCCATGGGCACGACCCGGTGATCGGCCGCCGTCGCGGTCGGCCATTCCTTCGCGACGCCGCCGATCAGTTCCACAGCCTTTTTCCCGTCGACGCCGTCCGCCGACGCGTCCGGATGCACGGCGAAGACCATGGGCCTGGCGGGATCGTAAAACGGGTTGTTGACGAAGTCGCCGATGCCGGGGGCTTCGGTCATCGTATCGATCGTCCCGTCCTCGACGAGCGGCAGGGGTTCGCCGTCCCCGCCCCTGGCGAACGGGCTGAAGCGCGCGCCGGGCTCGAGCACGACGAAGCCGGTCTTCGGGCACACCATCACCGTTTCCCGCCGCAGCGTCGCCACCGCCAGCGACGTGTCCTCGTAGGCGCGGATGACGTGCACCATGCCGATATAGCGGTTGCGGTCGCCGATTTTCCTGTAGACGTCGAACTTCATGCCCGCCCTGACCCTGTCCTTCGCGCCCAGGTTCAGCACCAGCGCGCGGTTGTGGTCCATGGCGTCGACGATTTCGCCGACGAAGCGGCCGGGACGCTCGAACCCGAACGCCTGCCCATAGTCGTCGACGTCGGCTTCGAGTCTGCGCAGGGCCGCCGCGACCTCCTCCGGCGGTTCGCCCCCGAGCGCCTCGTTATAGTGCGCGAGCGTGGCCTCGAGGTCGTCGAGAAGGCGTTCCAGATTGTTGATCCGGCGCGCCGCCGCCTCGGGCGTTTCGCCGTCGAGCAAAGCGACGTAGCGGTCGAGCCGGGCCTGGATATGGGAGAGCTGCCTCTCGATTTCCGCCTTGGCCCGGTTCGAGTCGGCGAGTTCCGCGCCGAGCGACTCGACCCTGCCCCGGTAGCCGTCGATCGTCCGCCGGACGTCGCGCGGTTTTTCGGCGCCGAACACCGCCGCGTATTCGCCAACCTCGATCTGGAGGTCGCGCACTTTCAGGGACAGGCCGTCAAGCTCGCGCTCCCGGTCGCCTTTTTCGCGGTTGAGTCGGGCGATCTGCGTTTCGAGCGCCGATACAGTCTCCCCGAGCCCGGCGAGTTCGGCGTTGAGCGCGTCCCGCGCCGCCCGCGCCGCCTCTTCCCGCGCGGCGAGGCTGCGCCGCGCCTCGCCGAGTCCCGCCTGGAGTTCGCGTTCGCGTTCCCCGGCGGCGCGCACTTCCATTTGCAGGGACGCCCGCGCTTCGACGAGGGACGCCATTTCCCCGGCGGCGAGACGCGTCCGGTCGGCAAGCGCCTTCTGCGCCGCGGCGAGCTGTTCGTGGAGATTTTCCCGCAGACGCTGCGCCGCCTGTTCGCGCCGCGCGACTTCCTCCAGCCTGCCGCGCGCCGCCTCGGCCGCGCCCTGGCTTTCCGCCAGGCGCTTTTCATAGCGTTCGCGAAGCTCGGCCGCGACCTGTTCGCGGGTCTGGTTGGCGAGCGCCAGGTCGTTCTGCAATTCGGCGATGCGTTCCTCGAGGGATTGGCGGGCCTCCGATTCGATCCGTTCGCGCTCGGCGAGTTCGGCGCGGGCTTGTTCGAGCCTGGCCTGGAATTCGCGCTCGGCGCGCTCCGCCGCCTGTTCGCGTTCGAGGATGGTCCGGCGCGCCGCTTCGATCCCGGCGGCGAGAGTTCTCGCTTCCGCGGCCGACTTTTCGTCCTTCGCGGCCTGTTCGAGGCGCGCGGCCTCGAGCTCGGCCTCGAGCGTCTTGAGCCGTTGCGCGATCTCCGCCGCGCGTTCGTGGGCCTGGGCGGCGCGTTCACGCTGCTGGCGGAGCATGATGTTGATGCTCGCCGCCGATTCGCCGTTGTCGGGCGGCACTTCCGCGCCGGGCGTACGCAGGCGCTCTATCTCCGCGAGCGCGTCGGCGAGCTCGATTTCGCTGCGGGTCAGCAGTTCCCGCGCGTTTTTGCCGGTCGCGAGCTCCCGCTCCGCCTCTTCCAGCAACGCGGTCGAGCGGTCGAGGCGGGCCCCGAGTTCGGCGGCGCGGCGCCTTTCCGCGTCGATCGCCTTCTCGGCCCCGGACAGCCGCACCCGCAGGCCGGCGAGCTCGTCGTTGGTGCGGGCAAGCAGGGCGGCGTCGCTTTCGGCGCTGGCGATGACCGTCGCCGAGGCCTGCAGCCGGCGGTTGAGATCCGTGGCGCGGTTGCGTTCGTCGGCGAGGGTTTGCTCGAGTTCCGCCACCCTGTCCCAGGCGTCGCCGAGTTCGCGGTTCGTCTGTTCGAGGCCGGCCATCCGGTCCCGCGTCGCGGCGACGGCGCCGAGCGCCTCCTCGAGCCGCGAAGACACGTCCCGGCCGCGCGCTTCCTCCTCCTTCAGGCGCTCCTCCGCCTCGCGCAGACGCTGGCGCGTCTCGGCGAGTTCGATCTGGCTGCCGGATATTCTCGCGATCTCGGCCTCGGCGCCGTCGGCGCGGCTTTTTTCGACCGCGATCAACTTCCCGGCGTCGGTCGCCTTGGCGACCGCAGCCGCGACTTCCGACCGGAGCGTCTTGACGTCGCCCTTGAGACGGGCGGTCGACTCCTCCGCCGACCGCTTCGCGGCCTGGAGTTCCTGGTTGAGCCGCGACACGTCGCTCCCGCGCATGATCCAGAGGATGATGAAAATAACGGCGATCACCGCCGCCGCCGCCGTGATGAGCCAGTTCGTGCCGCGATTGTCTTCCCGCATCGAAAATCTCCCTCCGGGGCCGCGCCTGCCCAAACCGGACCGCGCCGGCCGGGCGGATTCAAGCCGCCAACAGCGCTTTCGCGAATACTCGACCCAGCGCTTTTGCGCGTATCGGGCGACATGACCGCCCCGAAGACGCAAGACGGGGCCGATCGTTCCCGACAACACGCGGTAAGGAACTCCCCCTGTGCCTGTATGCCCCCGGGGACGGGACCCGCCGGTAAACGGTCCACTCGATAATACACTTGATAAGATAATAAGACTCGATTTTATCTCGGGTTTCAAGAAAAAACGCCCCGCGCGGGAAAATTTACGGCGCGGGCGGCGGATTGGTTCCGAAATGAATTGGGCGAACCGAATGCAAGCTACATATTCAATTCAATCTTAAATTTTTTAGTGGACAGTATAATGCCACGTAAAATATCCTGGGCGTTATTATGCTTTGCATTTGCCGTTCCCGGAGGGCGCATTCAGCCGTCGCCGCGATATTCGCCCGGTCCGTAAAGCGGGGCGGATTTTTGCGGATTGGCGTGGTTGTAGTAGTCCGGACGCCAGCTTCGGTCGCGGTTGTCGCCGAGATTTCGCTCCATCATCAGGTCGGCGTCGGGAAAACCGGAATCGACGAACGCGGGATACCCCTCGAGCCCCCGCCCGCGCTCGTTCTCCGGGATGCGCGAATCCCTGGCCTGGCGTTCGGCGGCCGACGCGGGGCGGAGCGCCCTTCCGTCCGTCCGCCACGATTGGATGCGTTTGTCGCCGTTGTTCGCGGCGAGAAGCGCCTGCTTGTCGGCGAACGCCTGATCGAAATAGGCTTCGCCGTACCGGTCCGTCTCGAAGTCCGGAATGCGGGCGTCGCGTTCCATCATCATGGCGATGCGCCGGACGGCCGCGTCCTGGTCGCGCTGGTTGTCCTTCGCCTCCTTCCGGGCGCGGTCCTCCGCTTCGGCGATCGCCTTCTTGCGCGCCTCGACGTAGGCGGAGGCGAGCTGGTTGGCGACGACGTCGTAGTAGTGGGTCATGCTGCGGACGAAGACCTCGGTCCCGTAGGGGTGGTGCTCGTTGAGGCGGGTGCGGCCGTATTTCGACACTTCGAGGCCGATGTTGCCGAAAGAACTGTCGAACGTCTCCTGCCTGACGTAAATGACGCCCCTGGCGCTCGACGTCGGCCGGGGCACGCCCCACTGGGTCAGTTCGGCGATCGCCTTGGCGGCGGTGTCGGAGTTGCCGGTGGCGACGAGGCGCATGGTGAGGGAGATCCGCGGCCGCATATAGGGGTCGAAGTCGGAGACCTCGCCCATGATGACGGCGTCCGCCTTGGCGCGCCGGGCAAGCTTCACCGCCTCGTCGACGTTCCTGATCGGGTCGTAATACTGGCGCGGGCGGATTTCCCCGTCGGCGGAGGCCGGCGCGAAGCCGTCGTCCGGCTCCAATTCGGGCGTGTGCAGGCCGAAGGCGATCTTTTCCTTCAGGTCGGCGTTGTGGCGGCGCGCGGCCCGGTTTTCGCGCGCGGCGAATTCGAGAATGTCCCGGGGATACAGCACCCGCACCTTCCCCTGGGCGGCGAGCTGGTTGGCGAGCTTGTTCGCGAACGCCTCGGAATCGAAGCCCGGCTGCGGGGCGCGGTTTTCGAACGGGAAGACGGCTATCGTCTTGATGGTGGTGAGGGCGACCGGATCCTCGAGGAATTCCTGGTACGGCTTCGATTTCGAGCCCAGCGTGGCCGCGATGTGCCTGCCCTCGACGCAGCCGCCGGCCGCAACGGCCAGGGCCAGCGCCAGAGGCGCGAACCGCATCGCGGCGCGGCCCGATCGCCGCGGGTGGGATGCCTGCGTCATCAGTGTGTCGTCCCGTAAAGGATTATTCAGCCGCTTCGTATCCGTTCCGCATCCCGGGGCGTTGCGCGAACCGGGTCGCGCAACGCCCGCCGTTCCGGCTCATGGGCCGGACGGCGGGCGGATGGCTAATAGAACCGCTCTTCCCTCGCCGCCTCCGCCTCGAGCTGGAGGTCGTGGAGCATGCCGGGCATGAGCGGGCGCACGCTCCAGACGGTCGGATTCCCCTTGCGGCTCGAGGTGAAGTAAATCCTCCCGATCGGGCTGCCTTCCTCCTTGGCCCAGAAGGGATACCAGTCGGGGGCCGGGTGGTCGGTGATCTGCGTGAGGTCCGTGCCGTCGATCTTGACCGCCCAGACGTCGTCGGCGCGGTAGATGCGCGCCTGCATCTCGGACAGCGGCGACTTCCTCACGGAGGCGAAGGCGAGGTAGTCGCCCGTCGGCGACCAGGCCGGGGTGATCGCCGCCCAGTCGTTGCTGGAGACGATCTCCTTCGGCGAACCGATCGCCTCGATCCGTCCGTTCTCGCGCACGGTCATGTCGATCGTCCAGATGCTGAACCAGGGGACGTCGCGCTGGCGGTGGCGCTGGTAGGCGATGGTGTAGACCGGGCCGCCGGCGGCGTTCCGCTTTTTCACGACCGGACAGAACGCCGGGAACAGGCCTTCCGTGATCGCGGTGAAGGTTTTCTTGCGCACGTCCATGACCCAGATCTGCCAGAGGCCGTCCATCGAGTTGAAGCGGCTGAAGGCGACGAATTCGGAATCCGGCGACCAGCTCGGATGAATGTCGTCGTCCGGAGTGCGGGTGAGCTGCTTCGGGGACGACCCCGAGGGCGCGTCAAGCTCGCGCATGAGCAGGCTCCAGTTGCCGTAGCGGTTCGAGCACCACGCCAGCCAGCGGCCGTCCGGCGAGACGGAGGGCATCATGTCGGCCATGGTGTCGTCGGTGAGGAGCGTCCAGGCCTTGCCGTCCACGTCCTGCATGGCGAGCTTCGGGTTCTTCGACATGCGCGTCGTCGAGAAAAACATGGTTTTGCCCGTCGGGTCGAGGCTGACGTTGTGGTCGCCGCCGGCCTCGGCGAAGGTATTCTGCGTAAGGCCGTTGATAAGCCCGGCGCCGTGGAGGCGAAGCCCGAGGGAGTTGGGGTTGTACATGCTCTCGACCCAATTGCGCGGCTGGTATTCGACGCCCATCTGTTCCTTCTGGATCGGGTTGGCGGGATCCATGTCGGGATATTTCTCGCCGTATTTCCAGTCGCCGTCGAGCGCGCCCGTCCCGGAGGCGAAGGGGTTGTAGTCCTTGCCGTAGACGGGCATGTGCGGGTACATCGGGTTGTCTTCCCGAGGAACGCCGTCGAGCCGTTCCTTCTTGTCGCTCCGGTTCCAGCCCATCTGCGGCCACCGGGAGTTTTTCGGCGCTTCGTTGTAGCCGCCGGCGGGACCGCCGGACCGGTGCTCCTCGCCGGCGTTCCGTGGGAAACAGCCGCCCGACGCGATCAAAACCGCCGCCGCCGCGATGGCGGGAACGAGTCTCTTCGTCACGAAAGTCCTCCAGTGCATAAACCCGCAGCCGCGCCCGGCTCGGCCCCGCCGTGCGCGGGGGATGCGGGCGCGAAAAAGCATCTTCCCTCTTTATCGGTACGGGATGCGGACGTTCTGAAGGATTTATGGGCCGGATGCGCGGAATAGTTCGGTACAACTTCAACCGTGACAACGGGAACCGGAAATGGTAGACTGGCCGAAGCGGGGCGCCGGCGCCCCGCGCTTCGTGAAGACGGACGCCGGGCGGGGAGAAAGCCGTGTCGGAAGGGTTGTTGCCGAATTACCGCAAGCCTGTCGGCGAAGCGGGAAAAGTGGCGATAGAAAAGATGTACGCCGGCCATGCCGGGATAACCGCCGCCCTTATGGAGGTGTTGCGGCCGGGAAAGGGCGACGTCGCGCTCGACGTCGGCTGCGGCGGCGGCCTCGCGCTGTCCCTTTTCGCGAAACGCGGCGCGAAAGCGTACGGCGTGGACTATTCGGAGGTCTCCGTGGAGAAGGCGACCGGGTTCAACCGGGACGCGGTGCGCGCAGGCGGGGTGGTTGTCCTGCGCTCGGACGTTCTCGCCATGCCGTTCGCCGACGAAATGTTCACGATCGCGACGGCGATCGAAACGGTGTATTTCTGGGACAGGGTGGAGGAATGCTATGCGCGGATCTTCCGGACGCTGAAGCCGGGCGGACGGTTCGCCATCCTCGCCGACGCCTGGCGGGACGGCGACCGCATCGTCAACGAACCGGAACGCATGGATGTTCTGCGGCTCAATCTGTACAGCCCGGAGGAATTCGCCGCCGCGCTGGAAACGGCCGGCTTCGCGCATGTCGACTCCGGGGAGATCGCGGACAACCGCTGCCTCTGCGTCGTCGCGCGGAAATGAGCGGCCGGGGAATCCGGCGAAAGGTTTTTACGAAGCCGCCGGTTTCGGGGAGGGGCCGAGGCGCCGGCGAAGCGCGTCCGACGTCGACGAAGTCTTGCGGGGCGGCGGACGCTGTGGTATATCCGGGAAATTGCGGTTGTACTGGCGCGATCCGTTTGGATCGCGGCAAAAGGGCGGGGCGACATGAAAAGAGAGGCTATCGCGGTCGGCGACGTCGGCGGTTCCGGCGGCCGCGTTTCCGTGTTTTCGCGCGGCCGGGACGGCTACGCGCTTGAATCGGCGCACGAGTTTTCCCATTTCGCGCGCGAATACCACCTTCCCGTCGACGGCACGCCGACGCGCACCCTGTATTGGGACCTCTGCGCCATCAACGCCGGTCTGTGCGAGGGCCTTGCCGGGCTCGGGAAGCGCTCCGACCTCGAGATCGTTTCCCTCGGGCTCGACGGCTGGGGATCGGACGGCGTGTGGATTTCGCGGCGCGGCGACACCCTCTTTCCCTCCGTCATCGCGCACGACGCCCGCTGGCGCGAGGCGCGGGAGGAGGTGAACAGGATCATGCCCGGCCGGGAGCGCTTCGACCTCACCGGCACCTATCCGGACGACTTCCTCGTCGTCAACCAGATCCACTGGATGAACACCCGCCAGCCCGGCGTGGTCGCCGAGGCGAAATGCTTCATGCCCCTCCCCTCCCTCTACCATTACTGGTTCTGCGGCGAGGCGGCGGCCGAATACACCTGGTCGACGACCGGCCATCTCGGAAGCGTCATGCGCCGGGACTGGACGGCGGAAGTGTTCGAGCGTCTCGGCCTGCCCCGGGAAAAAATGCCGCCGTTCAGGCAGACGGGCGGCGAACTCGGAGTTTGCCACGCCGGCCTTGCCGAACGGCTCGGCCTGCCCCGCTTCAAGGTCTTGATCCCGCCGAACCACGACACCGCCTGCGCCTTCGCGGGCGCGCCGGTCGGGAAAGACCGGACCGCGTTCATCGTCTCGGCCGGAACCTGGTGGTGCATGGGCGGCTATCTGCCGGAGGCGCTCGTCGATTCGGACGTCTTCGCAAGCGGTTTTTCAAACGTCGGCGGCGTGGACGGGGCGGTTTTGAACGTCATCAACATGGGCAGCCTCCCGGTGCAGGCGCTCAGGCGCGAATGGTCGCGCGAGGACGGCGGCAGGCAGATGACATGGGAGGAAATGAACGCCCTCGCCGCGCCGGAGTTCCGTCCGGACCTCGACTTCCCCATCGACGACCCCCGCCTGCGGACGCCGCCGGACATGGCGCGCATGATTATGGAACTCGCCGGCCTCGACCCCGCCAAGGCGACGCGCGGCAAGCTGGTCGCCCTCGTCTATCAGGGGCTCGCGCACAAGACGACGCGGCTTGTCCGCGTCCTGTCGGGTTTGCTCGGCAAGGAGGTGGAGGAAATCCTCGTCGTCGGCGGCGGCGCGGCCAACGACCTGATGAACCAATGGCTCGCCGACGTCTGCGGACTTCCCGTCCGCACCGGATCGCCGAACGCCACCACCCTCGGGAACGCGCTCGTCCAGGCCGTGACCCTGGGCTGGTTCAAGGACATGGCCGAAGGCCTCGAGGCGACGAAGGGGCTGTGGGCGGAGAAAGAGTTCCCGCCGGCGCGGCGATGAGTCGCATGCGCCGCATCCGCCGCTCCAGCGGCATCGCATCCACCGTTTTTTACCGTAAGGATTCGCCTTGAGCGCCATCGTCCGCATCGTGAAGACCCGCTTCGCCCTTATTCTTCTTTCCATCGCCCACGGCAGCGTCGACTTCTACGTCAACCTCCTCCAGGCGCTCGCGCCCGCCATGGCGGTCCATCTCGACGTTCCCCTCGGCGGGATCGTCGCCCTCGTCGGCATCGGCCAGTTCGCCACCAACGTCGTCCAGCCGCTCGCCGGACTGATCATGGGCCGCCGGAACCTTTCCTGGATCGTCTGGGCGGGCGCCGCGCTGTCCGTCCTGCCCGCGTTCATGGGATGGGTCTCCGGGTTCTGGCCCCTCGCCGCCCTGATCCTGATCGGAGCGGTGGGAACGGGAATATTCCATCCCGAGGGGCTTCTCGCCGCGCACGACGCGAGCGGCGAGGAAGCGCATTTCGGCGTGCCCCTGTTCATGGCGGGCGGATTTTTTCTCTCCGCCGTCGCCGCCCCGGTGGGCATCCAGTGGGTCGAACGCCTCGGCTTCAAGTCGATGGCGGTTCTGGCGATCCCCGGGCTTCTCATCGCCTGCTCGCTTCTCGGCGCCCACCGCAAACGCAAGCGCGAGCACCCCTCCATCGTCGTCCGGCCGCGCTCAAGGCGGGTCGCCAGGATCGAGGCCGGCCGGCTGTCCTTCTGGCCCATTTTCGCCATGGCGGCCTGTTTCAGCATCGCCACCGGCCTCTTCTTCGCCATTCTCACAAGCCATTACGAACTGAAGTTCGGTTCCGAAGCGCGCGCCTGGGCGGGCTGGGTGATCCTCGCCATGGGCGGCGTCGGCTCGTTGTCGTCCTTTTTCTGGGGCTATGTCTGCCGGAAAAAAGGCTATTTCGCCGCCGTGTTCCTGACCATGCTCGCCGCGGCGCCGCTGTTTTTCCTGCTCGCGAACGCGGGTTCGCCGGCGATGGGGCTGGCGATCGCCTTCCCCCTGTCGCTCATCGCGCCGGGCGCCCTGTATCCGACTTCCGTGAATCTGTCCAGGAACAGCGCCGGCCTGACGCAGTCGCTGCGCGCCGGGCTCATGGTCGGCGGCACCTGGGGGGCGGCGGCGGTCGTGACCGTCGCCGTCGGCGTTCTTATCGACCGGGGCGTCGACACCACATACCTCGTCGCCGTCTCCGCCTGCGCCTGCCTGCTCGCGGGGCTGATCGCCGGCGGCTACGAACTGGCGCTGCGCAAGCAGAGGACCGGCGCCTGAACGGCGGCGATCCGGCCTTTCGCCGGGGACCGGCGCGGAGCCGTGGCCGACCGCAAGGGGCCGCGGACGCCGCGACGGGGGGAAAAAACGGCGGCCCCTTCCGGGGCCGCCGCGAATGTCGTCCTACTCCGTTCGGCGCACGCCGCCGGATCAGAACGGGCTGTCCGGATAGTAGTAGTCCCGCGCGTTTTCCTTGGTGACCATGACCGACGGCGCGATGACGACCTTGTCGATCGCCTTGCCGGCGAGCAGGCGTTCGGCGGCGAGTTCGACGCCGTCGTAGATCATCTTCGGCGGGTAGGTGGCGGTGCCGCGCACCAGCGGGTGGCCGTCGATGATCATCTTGATGATGTCCTTGGAGCCCGCGCCGCCGAGAACGAGCTTGATGTCGCCGCGGCCGGTTTCCTCGTAGGCCTGCATCACGCCCTTGAGGACGTCGTCGTCCTGGCACCAGACGGCGTCGATCTTCGGATACTTCTGGAGGAAGTTCTCCATGAGTTCGAGGCCCTTCTGGGTGCTCCAGTTGGCGGGCTGCGATTCGAGGATCTTGATGTTGGGGTGCTTCTTCATCACCTCGTCGAACGCCTCGACGCGGAGCGTGTCGACGTCGCAGGGGATGCCGGTCATGACCACGATCTCGCAGGGGGCGCCGCCCATTTCCCTGGCGAGGAACTCGCCGGACACGCGGCCGAGGCCGGGGTTGTCGCCGGCGACGTAAACGTCGCGGTCGAGCTCCTGGATGACGCGGTCGACGACGACCATGAACACGCCGTCCGCCTTGATCTGGTTGAGCGTGGGCGTGAGGGGCGCCGGTTCGTGCGGCAGGACGACAAGCGCCTTGATGCCCTGGATCACCAGGTCCTCGATGTCGGCGATCTGCTTGGCCGGGTTGTCGGCCGTGACCAGCAGGAACTCGGCGTCGGGGTACTTCCCGGAGAAGTCCTCGACCGCCTTCTGCGCCCACCAGACGATGCCGCCGGTCCAGCCGTGGTCGGCCGTCGGCGTGGAGATGCCGATCTTCATCTTCTGGCCGGCGCCGGCGACGCCCATGGCGAGGCACAACATGAACAACGACAACACCAGTGCGAATTTCTTCATGCCCTTCCTCCTAAAAAGAGAAAACCACACCCGATACGAATGAATCGCGTCATTTTTCCCCGCGGGCGCCGTCGACCCCGCGCATGACGCCCGACTTGACCATGTCCTGGAACTCGGGGCGCTGGATGAGGACGGCGAGGACGATGATAAGCCCCTTCACCGTGCCCTGGAGATAGGCGGAAACGCCCCACATGTTGAGCATGTTGTTGATCATGCCCAGGATCAGCGCCCCGGCGACGGTGCCGGCCATCGAGCCGACGCCGCCCGCCATGGAGGTGCCGCCGATGGCGACGGCGGCGATGGAGTCGAGCTCGTACAGGCTGCCGGCGTTGGTCGAGTTGATCGAATTCATGCGGCCGGCGAGCAGGAACGCGGACAGCGCCACCGTGCCGCCGAGGATGACGTAGGTGAGGGTCCGCACCCTGCCGACGCGCACCGCCGCGTAGGCCGCGACCTTCTCGTTCGAACCCACGGCGCAGACGTAGCGACCGAATTTCGTCCAGTTGAGGACGACCCCGAAAAGCGCGGCGAGAATGAAGAAGATCCACGACGGGATCGGCACGTCCAGGACCATGCCGGTGCCGAACTTCCGGAAAACGCTGATGCCGCCGGCGACGCGGAACTCGCCGCCGTTGCCGGTGTAGAGGGCGAGGGAGCGGAAAATGCCCATGAAGCCGAGGGTGGCGATGAACGCCGCCATGTTGAATTTGGTGATGAGGAAGCCGGACACGACGCCGCTCGCGAGGCCGAGTGCCAGACCGACGCCGAGCGCCAGGAAAAAGCACAGCGTCTCCTGGCCCGGGTGCGTCTCGAAAAACCGGTTCAGGGACATGATGATGACGCCGCCTATGAAGGCGACGGCGCTGCCCACCGACAGGTCGATGCCGCCGGCGATGATCACGAAGGTCATGCCCAGCGCTATGATGCCGGTGTAGGACACCTGGCGGGTGATGTTGAGGAGGTTCCTGACCTGGCGAAAATGGTCCGACGTGAGGGCGCCGATCGCGAGCAGGATGAGAAGCGCGGCGTACGGCGCCACGGACGCGGGGTTGAAGCGCGAACGGGTGGGAATCATCGGCCGCCCTCCGCGCCCGCGGCCGCCGGCGCCCGGCTGCCGCTTGTCTTGAGTTTGGTGGCGTGGAGCATGATTTCCTCCTCGTTGATTTCGTCCCCTTCGAGGATCCCGGTGATCTCGCCTTCGTGCAGGACCGCGACGCGGCGGCAGAGGCCGATGATTTCCTCGAGCTCGCTGGAAATGAGAATGCAGGCGAGGCCGTCCCGGGCGAGCGTCTGGATGAAGGTGTAGATGTCGGCCTTGGCGCGAATGTCTATGCCGCGCGTCGGCTCGTCGAAAATGATGATTTTCGGCCGCGTGTCGAGGCACTTGGCGAGGGACACTTTTTGCTGGTTGCCGCCGGAGAAGAATTCGAGGTTCGCGGCGAGGTCGGCGGCGCGGATGGAAAACTCCTCGACGTATCGTTCCGCCGCCCGCCGCCGCTTGCGGTTGTCGATGAGCCAGCGCGAGACATACTCCGACATGCTCGAAAGGGTGACGTTCTCGAGAATGTCCGACTTGACGAGGATCCCCTTGCCCTGCCGGTCCTCGGACAGGTACGCCAGCCCCGCGGCGACCGCGCGCGCCGGATTGCCGAGGGGCATTTCCTCGCCGTACACGCTGACCCTGCCCCGGGCGCGCTTCATCAGGCCCATGAGCGCCTCCGCCGTTTCGGTCCGCCCCGCCCCCATCAGCCCGGCGAGGCCGAACACCTCGCCCTTCCTGACCTCGAAGGACAGGTCGCGGAGCAGTCCCGGCGCCGACAGGCCCTCGACCCTCAGCGCCGTCTCCGCCATCGGCTCGGCTTTTTCCGGAAAGACCTGGTTGAGTTCGCGGCCGACCATGCTGGCGGCCATCTGGCGCTCGGTGAGGTTCGCGGCCAGGCCGACGCCGACCGGATTGCCGTCGCGGAGGACAAGCACCCGGTCGCAGATCGCCTTGACCTCCCGCAGCTTGTGCGAAACGTAAATGACGGCGACGCCGTGCGCCTTGAGATCGCGGATGGCGTTGAAGAGCACCTCCACCTCCGCCTGGTTGAGGACGGTGGTCGGCTCGTCCATGATGATGACGCGGGAGTTCTCGTTCACCAGCGCCTTGGCGATCTCCACCATCTGTTTCTGCGCGGCGGACAGGGCGTCGACCTTGGTCCACGGATCGATGTCGTCCGCCTTGAGGCGGGCGAGCAGGTCCGAGGACGTCTTCGCCATCCGGCGCTTATCGAGGAGCGCGAAGCGCTGTCGCAGTTCCTGGCCGAGGAAAATGTTTTCAAAAACGGCGAGGTCGCCGACGAGGTTGAATTCCTGGGGGATCAGGGTGACGCCGAGGCTGCGCGCCGCCTGCGGATCGTACTCGGCGAGCCTTGTCCCGCCGATCCAGACCTCGCCCCCGGTCGGGGAATAGACGCCGCCGACGATCTTCAGCAGCGTCGACTTCCCCGCGCCGTTCTCGCCGATGACGCCGAGAACCTCGCCCGGCCCCACCGAGAGCGAAACGTCCGAGAGCACCCGCACCCCCGAAAAGTCCTTGGACACGCCCTTGACGGCGAGAGCCTGGCCGGTTCCTTCAGGCATAGAGGGGTTCCTTGGGATCTGCCAAAATTACAGTTCGCGCCCGGGTTCGCCGGGACGAGGAATACACGGGCGATTCCTGAAAGCCGCCGCAAGGTTCATTTTTGGGCAAACCCATGGCGCCGTGGCGCATGGCGGCGATCGCCGTGAAAACCCCGTTTCAAAATCATTGGGCGAGCGCGTCGTCGAAGGCGACGTCGGACGGCGGATAGTCGAACTTCTTCACGAAGTCGCAGGCCTCCCTGGCGCCGAACTCGCGGTCCATGCCGCTGTCTTCCCATTCCACCGACATCGGACCGTCGTACTTGACGGCGTTGAGCTCGCGGACGATGGCGTCGAAATTCACGCCGCCGTGGCCTGGGGAAACGAAGTTCCAGCCGCGCCGGGTGTCGCCGAATTCGATGTGGCCGCCAAGAATGCCGGCTTTGCCGTCGAGGGTGACGACGGCGTCCTTGACGTGGACGTGATAAATGCGGCAGCCGAACTCGCGGATGAAGAGGGCCGGATTCACGCCCTGCCAGTAAAGATGGCTCGGGTCGAAGTTGAGGCCGAACGTTTCGCGGTAGTCGAAGGCCTTGAGGAGCTTTTCCGTGGAATGGAAGTCGAAGGCGATTTCCGTCGGATGAACCTCGAGCGCGAATTTGACGCCGCATTCGTCGAAGACGTCGAGGATGGGCGTCCACCTGTCCACCACTTCCTTGAAGGCGTCGTCGATCTGTTTTTGCGACGTCTGCGGGAAGCTGTACCAGTAATTCCAGATCGGGCTGCCGGTGAAGCCGGTGACCACCTTGACGCCCATGTTCCTGGCGCCGCGCGCGACCTGCTTCATCTCCCCGGCCGCCCATTGCCGCATCTCGTCGCCCTTGCCCTTCATGTGCGGGGGCAAGAAGCCGTCGTAGCGCGGATCGTAGAGGGAGGCGACGCACTGGCCGATGAGGTGGGAGCCGATGGACCAGCAGCCCAGGTTGTACTTCTTGAGGAGTTCCTTGCGGCCGGCGGCGTAGGAGGGATCGGAGGCGGCCTTGCCGACGTCGAAGTGGTCGCCCCAGGTGGCGATCTCGAGCCCGTCGTAGCCGAAGGCGGACATTTTCCGGCAGACCGTCTCGAAGGTCAGGTCGGCCCACTGCCCGGTGAATATGGTGACTGGACGTTTTGCCATGTTTCTCCCCTGTCGTCTGGGAACCGCGGGGAAGCGGTTCCATGGGTTGATGAACGACGCGACGCGCAATCTCGTACCGTTCGGCGCAGCCGTCCCCTCGAGGGGCGACGCCGTGTATGGTCAATGCGTTCGCCCATGGAGCGGGCGGGGAAATGCGTCATGCGAATCAGGGATGCCGCAATTTGATATGCAACAGGCATATGATAACGTTCTCGTGTCGTGCCGTATCCATGATTTAAAACGGTTAAATCCGGGAAGTCAACAGGAAAACGCCGGAAAAGCATTTACAAAACCCGGCGCTCATGTCCATGCCGTTCACGGTCCGGAATCGTCATGCCGGCGTCGTGCGTCCGGCCGGCGCCGATGCCATGAAAAACCCGGCCTCGCGGCCGGGTCGTGTGAAGGAAGGCGATGCAAAACCGGCGCTACAACTCGAGTCCGCCCGATTCCTCGGAGGAGAGGGCGAGAAGGTCGAACTCCTCCTCCTCGGCCGGCGTTTCCTCCGGCTCGGGGATTTCGAGCCAGATCTTCTTTTCCATGACTTCCCGGCACACGGCGGCGAGAAGCGCCTCGCCGGGTTGACGTTCCACCAGAAGCTGGGCGCCGTTGTTGACCGCGCGGAGGCGCTGGGAGATAAGGTACGTCAGCCGCGCCTTGCCGCCCGCCGCTTCGGCCAGGCGATCGATGGGAATATTGTGGAGAGATTCGTATATCGTCACCAAAAGGGTCTCCTTGCCGTAAGCAAACTGTGCGCCTTGGTTCGCATGCCCTGACTTTGACGCAATACAAAACAACACCGTCCCGACATGTCGGGATGGCGTATTTGACCCGTACTATACCGCCACCCCCCTCCCCCGTCAAGCCGAAACCCGCACCGGGAAGCGAAAAAAGGGGAGACCCGGCGCGGGCCTCCCCCGGGACGACGATGCGCCCGCCGCCGGGCATTACCCGAACAGCGACTGGAACCAGGGGATGATCTTGTCGCCGTACTTGACGATCACCCCGGAGAAGACGACGCAGACCATGCTCATCAGCTTGATGAGGATGTTCAGGCTCGGGCCGGAGGTGTCCTTGCAGGGGTCGCCGACGGTGTCGCCGACCACCGCGGCCTTGTGCTGTTCCGATCCCTTGCCGGTGAGCGGCGTCGCGTGCGCCGCATCGTCCGGACCGTAGGTTTTTTCCTGTTTTTCGATATGCTTCTTCGCGTTGTCCCACGCGCCGCCGGCGTTGTTCAGGAGGCAGGCGACGGCGAAGCCGGAGGTGAGGCCGCCGGCGAGAAGACCCATGACGCCGGGAACGCCGAAGAGCACGCCGACGACGACCGGGACGACGATCGCCGCCAGGGACGGGACGATCATCTCGCGCTGGGCGCCCATGGTGGAGATCTCGACGCAGCGGGCGTAATCCGGCTTGGCGGCGCCCTCCATGATGCCGGCGATTTCGCGGAACTGGCGGCGGACTTCCTCGACCATCTTCGACGCGGCGCGGCCAACGGCCTGCATGGTCAGGGCGCAGATCACGAGAACCATCATGGCGCCGAGGAACAGGCCGCCGATGACCTTCGGATTCATGACGCTGATGTCGTAGGCGTTGGCGATGGCGCCGATGCCGGCGGAGGTGATGTCGACCCAGCCGTCGGCGATGGCCTGGGACTCGTCGATGCCGTGTTCGGCGAGGGAGCGGACCGAATAGAAGGTCGTTTCGCCGACCGCGTAGAAGCCTTCGCCGGTGGTGGCGAGCTTGTTGATCCAGATGCGCACCTCCTCGATGAAGGCGGCGAGAAGGGCCATGGCGGTGAGGGCGGCGGAACCGATGGCGAAGCCCTTGCCGGTGGCGGCGGTGGTGTTGCCGAGCATGTCGAGGGCGTCGGTGCGCTCGCGCACGTGGTCGCCGAGGCCGCTCATTTCGGCGTTGCCGCCGGCGTTGTCGGCGATGGGGCCGTAGGCGTCCGTCGCCAGGGTGATGCCGAGGGTCGCGAGCATGCCGACGGCGGCGAAACCGATGCCGTACAGGCCGTAGGCCATGGCGACGGAGGGTTCGACCGAGGCGGAGAAGCCGCCCGCGAAGGCGTAGGCGAGGATGATGCCCAGAACCGTGACGACGACCGGAATCGCCGACGACAGCATCCCGACGCCGAGGCCGGCGATGATGCAGGTGGCGGGGCCGGTCTTGCACTGCCCGGCGATGTTCTTCGTCGGGGCGTATTCGTCGGAGGTGTAGTATTCGGTCGATCTGCCGATGACGATGCCGACCGCGAGGCCGGTGATGACGGAGAAGAGGATGCCGAGGTTGATCATCCCGATCAGCCAGAGGAGGACCATGACCGCGACGATCAGGCCGGCGGACATGTTCGTCGCCTTCCCGAGCGCCTTGAGGAGCGTGCCCATGTCGGCCTTTTCCTCGGTCTTGACCATGTAGATGCCGTAGATGGACAGAAGCGTTCCCAACCCGGCGACGACCATGGGGGCGACGACCAGGCTTACTCCCTCCGAAGCGGAGAGGGTCGGGATCAGCGACGGGATCGCGGCGCCGAGCGCGGCTGTCGCGAGGATCGAGCCGCAGTAGGACTCGTAGAGGTCCGCGCCCATGCCGGCGACGTCGCCGACGTTGTCGCCGACGTTGTCCGCGATCGTGGCTGGGTTGCGCGGGTCGTCCTCGGGAATGCCGGCCTCGACCTTGCCGACGAGGTCGGCGCCGACGTCGGCGGCCTTGGTGTAGATGCCGCCGCCGACGCGGGCGAACAGCGCCTGCGTGGACGCGCCCATGCCGAAGGTGAGCATGGTGGTGGTGATTTCGACGAACTTCTGTTCCGGCGAGGTGCCGGGGTGGACCATCCACAGGCCGAGAAATTCCCAGCCCTCGCGCAGGGCGGTCTCGGTGTAGACGAAGAGGTCGAGGATCGCGTACCAGACGCAGATGTCGAGGAGGCCGAAGGAGACGACGACGAGGCCCATCACGGCGCCGGAGCGGAAGGCGACGGTGAGGCCCCGGTTGAGGCTCTCGGACGCGCCCTGCGCGGTCCTGGAGCTGGCGTTGGTGGCCGTTTTCATGCCGAGATAGCCGCACAGGCCGGAGAAGAAGCCGCCGGTGAGGAACGCGACCGGCACGAACGGGTTCTGGATGCCGGCGTAGGCGAGCGCGAGGAAGACGACGAACAGGATGACGAAAACGAGGCTGACCGTCTTGTACTGGGCGTAGAGATACGCGTATGCGCCCTCCCTGACGTACTGGGCGATCTCTTTCATGCGGTCGGTGCCTTCGGAGGCGGACATCATTTCGTTGTAGAACCGCCAGGCGAAATACAGGCCGACGAAGCTTATGACCAATGCGAGGCCGAACAGGATGTTCGGCAGCCACGCTGTGCCGCCGCCCGCCGGCGCCTCGGCGGCCACGACCGCCGATCCGGCGGCGCAGACCGCGAGCGCGAGGGCGCCCATTTTTCTCAACATGATTACTCCTCTCTTGAAAGACCGCATAGCCGTTGAAAGACGTTCCGCGCGTGACGCCGCCGTCGAGGGCGGCACGCGGCTTGTTTTCGCCCCGTCGCGTCCATGATAATTCGGGGCGGAAGCCGGTCAAGCCGTTTCGTCGCCCTATTTTTCGAAGCGCGAACGCGTTGCGGCGGCATCCCCGCCCGGGCGTGCCCATGCTCGGCGTCCCCGGGCATGCCCCACCGGGGAACGGATGCCGCTCACGGTCCGGAGTCGCGATTCTTGGGTCCCATTTTACGCCGGGAATCATCGCGCGGTCGGCGGCATCGCCCGACCTGGCGAAAAATCAACCCCTCGCCCCGCAAGCGGCACCATCCCCAAAAGTCCGCCGGATGCCCCCGGAGTTCGTCAAATTCGGGTTCACCGTCCCCGGCGGCGCAATTTCACCAACAGAAGCGCGCCGTCGGCCGGGCTTACGCCCGAGACGGCGAGCGCCTGCGCGAGCGTTTCCGGCCTGATGCGGGTGAGCTTCTCCTTCGCTTCCCTCGACAGGCCGACGACCGAGTTGAAATCGAACCCGTCCGGAATCTCGAGCCTGCCGCTCTTTTCGAGGCGCGCGATCTGACGCCGCTGCCGCTCGATATACCCGGCGTATTTCGTCTCTATTTCCACCTGCTCCGCCGCCCGCGCCGGGACGTCGGCGAGTTCGGGGAAGCGGGCGGCGACGGACTCCCATGTCTCTTCCGGCCGGCGGAGGAGTTGCTCGGCGGACAGCCCGTCCCCGCACACAAGCGTCCCGGCCAGCCGGCGGGCCGCGAGGACGGCGGCCTCGAGCCGAAGCGTCTTCCCGAACCGGTCCCGGTCGACGAGGCCGATCCTCCGCGCCTTCCCGGTGAGACGGAGGTCCGCGTTGTCCTGGCGGAGGACGAGGCGGTTTTCGGCGCGGCTCGTGAACAGACGGTAGGGCTCGTCAGTGCCGCGCGTCGTCAAATCGTCGACGAGAACGCCGATATACGCCTCGGCGCGGGACAGCCTGAAGGGCGGCCGGCCCGCCGCCTGGAGGGCCGCGTTCGTCCCGGCCAGAAGCCCCTGCGCCGCCGCCTCCTCGTATCCGGATGTGCCGTTCACCTGCCCGGCGGTGAACAATCCGCCGATCCGTTTCGTCTCCAGGGTGTCGCGCAACTGGGTCGGACGGACGGCGTCGTATTCGACCGCGTAGCCGTAGCGGACGACGTGCGCCTTCTCGAGACCGGGAACGCTGCGGATCATCTCCTCCTGCGCCTCCGGCGGAATGGAGGTCGAAAAGCCGTTCAGGTACATCTCGTTCGAGTTCCGGCCCTCCGGCTCGATGAAAAGGTGATGCGTCCGCTTTTCCGGGAACCGCGCCACCTTCGTTTCGATGTTCGGGCAATATCGCGGCGGCAGTCCGTCGATCCGGCCGGTCATGGCCGGCGAGCGGTCGAGGACTTCCCGCACCGCCTCGAAGGTGCGCTCGTTCGTCCAGGCGGTGTGGCAGGGAAGCTGTTCGATGTCGGCGCGCTCCGTCAGGAAGCTGAACGGCTGCGGGTTTTCGTCGCCGGATTCGACGCCGAGCTTCGAAAAGTCGACGCTCCGCCCGTCGATTCGCGGGCAGGTGTCGGTGCGCAGGCGGAACAGTTCGAGGCCGAGGCTGGCGAGCGAATCGGACAGCCAGCGCGCCGCCGGTTCGCCGTTCCTGCCGCCGGACCATTCCAATTCGCCCAGATGCAGCCTGGCGCGGGAAAACGTCCCGGCGCAGACGACCACCGCGCGGCAGCGGATGCGTTTGCCGAAGAACGTCCGCAGCGCCGCGACGCGGCCGTCCCGCACCTCGACCGCCGCCGCCTGGTCCTGGACGATCGTGAGCCTGTCCTCGCGCTCGAGCCTGGCCTTGACCCAGTTCTGATAGGCCCAGCGGTCTATCTGGGCGCGGGGGCTCCGCACCGCCGGCCCCTTGCTCGAATTGAGCATCCGGTATTGTATGGCGTTGGCGTCGGCGGCCAGGCCCATCATGCCGCCGAGGGCGTCGATTTCCCGAACAAGCTGACCCTTGCCGACGCCGCCGATGGCGGGGTTGCACGAGACGTGGCCGATCTTGTCCGGGTTGATGGTGACCAGCACCGTGTCGGCGCCGAGGCGGGCCGACGCGAGAGCCGCTTCGCAACCGGCGTGACCGCCGCCGACGACGACTACCTGGGTGAGCATGAGGATATTCCCGTCATTCGATTGGTTCCGTGTCTTTCCGGATGATTCCATGCCGTTCGCGGCCCGGAGTTGTGATTCCACCCGGCATGCCATTCCCGAATTCCGCCGCGTAACCGGGCCGGCGCGGCGAAATCGTTACCTCGGCCGTTTTACCTTGCCATAAACCGTCACCGCCAGGAAACACGCGACGTTCGCCGCGACCACGCTCGCGCCAACCGGCCAGTCGAGAACGAAGGAAACGATCATCCCGATGATGAAGCACGTCGCCGAGACGACGGCGGCGAGGGCGACCATGCCGCGAAAACCGGCGGCGAGACGCCGGGCGGCGACTCCGGGGAAGATGATAAGGCTCGAAATGAGAAGCGTTCCCATCATCCGCATGCCGACCACGACGGTGAGCGCGGTGAGGAAGGAGACGAGGAACTGGTAAAAGGCGAGGTTTATGCCGCTGGCGCGGGCGAACGTTTCGTCGTAGGCGATGAGAAACAGCCGGTTGTAGAAAAGAAGGAAAAGGAGGATGACGACGAGGGCGAGAGCCAGCGTGAGGTACATGTCGGCGCGGCTCATGGCCAGAACGCTGCCGAACATGTAGTTGTACACGTCGACGTTGAACCCCTTGGTGCGCGCGGCGACGATCACCCCGAGCGCCAGCGCCCCCGTCGACGACACGCCGATCGCGACGTCGCCGCTGGCGCCGTAGCGCTGGCTGACCAGCATGATCGCGAACGACGCCGCGATCACGACCGGCGCGGAAAAGAGGATGGGCGAAAAGCCGAGGGCGAGCCCTGTCGTCAGCGACGCGAAGCCGACGTCGGCCAGGCCGTGGCCGATCAGCGAATAGCGCTTGAGGACGAGGACGACGCCGAGGAGCGCGGCGCAGATGGAGACAAGCACGCCGACGACGAGCGCCCGCTGCACGAAGGGGAGCGAAAGAATCTCGATCGCCTTATCCATGGCGGCGGTCCTCCCGGCCGGCGGCGGGACCGTCGTACAGAATCCGCCCGTCGAGCGCCACGACCCGCGCCTCCGGCCCTGCGAGGCCGAGGTCGTGGGTGGTCATCATCACGGTCAGGCCGCGCTCGCGGTTGAACCGGTCGAGAAGGCGCATCAAACCGGACTCCGATTCCCGGTCGAGCCCGGACAGCGGCTCGTCGAGAATGAGGAACTCGGGATCGCGCGCCAAGGCCCGGGCGATGAGCGCGCGCCGGCGCTGGCCGCCGGACAGCTCGCCGACCCGGCGGCCGGACAGATCGGCTATGCCGACCTCGTCGAGGGCGCGCCAGGCGGCGTCGCGGTCCGCCTTCGAATAGAACGGGAAAATCTTTCCGAGGTTTTGCCGTCCGGCGAGCGCGACTTCGAACACGGTGGCGGGGAACGAGGGGTCCTGCCCTTCGCCCTGTGCGAGATAGCCTATCCTGTCCTTGGCGACGCCGAGCGC
Organism: Planctomycetota bacterium; assembly: GCA_031254915.1. Classification (GTDB taxonomy): domain Bacteria; phylum Planctomycetota; class SZUA-567; order SZUA-567; family SZUA-567; genus JAIRTL01. Next base: position 12,379 of record JAIRTL010000097.1, on the reverse strand, counting down.
GACCGTCCCCGACCAGATCGGGATCAACCCGAGCGCCGCCTTGGCGAGCGAACTTTTTCCGGATCCGTTCCTGCCGGCGATGTGGACGAATTCACCCCGTTCGACGACGAGCGAAAGATCGTCCACCGCCACGTGGTCGCGGTAGCCGAGGGTGAGGTTTTCGATGCGCAACGCGGGTTCGGTCATTCCATTCCCCGCATGAAGGCGCCCAGGTTCGCCTCCATAAGCTCCATGAAGGTTTTGCCGTCCTCGAATTCCTCGAGCGACAGGTTGTGCAGGCTGTGGACCATGAGCGGCGTCGCGCCCGTTTCCTCGGCGATCGTCCGCGCGATGCGCGGCTCCGCGAGCTCCTCGTGGTAGACGACGGGAATGGCGTTGTCCTTGACGTAGCGCACCACGTCCACGATGCGGCGGACGCTCGGCTCCACCCCGGGGCCGCAACCGTCGTAGACGCCGACCTGATCCAGGCCATACCGGCGGAAGAAGTAGGCGAAGGCGAACCGGCCGCCGAAGACGAGCGTGGTGCGCCCGGCCCTCCGGACCGCCGCCTCGCACTCGCCGTGCAGCCGGCGCAGCCGCGACGCCAAATGTTCCGCGTTTTCCATTATGGTCCGGACCGAACCGTCCCGGTCCGCCAGCTTGGCGAGCGCTTCGGCGATGTTCCCGGCCATGATCTCGGCGAGAAGCGGGTCGAGCCAGAAGTGCGGGTCGTCCGAATGCGAATGGCCGTGATCGGCTCGGCGGTCGTCGTCGCCGTCATGACCATTTTCGCCGCGGTCATGATCATGACCGCTGTCTTCCGCCTCGATAAGCCGGATCCCTTTCGAAACGTCGAAAAATTTCGCCGCGCCGTTCCGCCCGCCGCCGCCGACCGCTTCGCGGATCCGCGCCGCCCACGGCTCCATCGCGTCCCCCGCGTAGAGAACGAGGTCGGCGGCGGCGAGACGGGCCATGTCCGAGGGATTGGGTTCGTAGGAATGGCTGTCCGCGCCGGGCGGCTGCAGCATGGAAACCTCAACCAGGCCCCCGCCGATCGCCCTGGCGAAATCGTATTGCGGAAACAGCGTCGCGACGACGCGAAGCGGCCTGTCCGGCTCCCGCATCCCGCCGGTCCCGCGGATGAGCGCGACGTCCCGTTCCCGGGCCTGGCAGACGCCGCAGAGAAGCGCCGCCGAGAAAAGCATGAGAAAATGAAAACCGCGCATCACGCTTCCTTTCCTGTTCGTCGCGGCGCATCGCCTTTCCGCGCCGCGACGAATATTTCGTTCCCGAGGGACGGAAACAGCGCGCCCCACAGGTGGTTGAGCCTGAACCACCAGGCGTATTGCTCGAGCGGGTTTTTCGCCGAACGGAGCAAATAGCTGCCGCCGAGTTTTTCCAGGGTCAACCCGGTTTTTTTCACAAGGCGCCGCCAGCCGCCGGCGTTGAAGGCGTGGATATGGCCGCCCCGCTTCGCCTTGCCGCTTTTGAGCCGCCGCTCGTACCGCTTTTCGGAGAGGACGGACACGGGATAGGGCTTGACCGGGCTCAACGCGGCGAGGAGCCCCCCCGGCCGAAGCACCCTGGCGATCTCGCGCATGCTGAATTCGGGGCGGGGCAGGTGCTCTATGACATGCGAGAAGGCGGCGAAGTCCACGGATTCGTCTTCGAGGGGAAGAGGCTGGTCGAAGTCGCAGACGACGGAACGGTCGTAGCCCATTCCCCGAAGGAGGCCGTCGTCGAGCCCCCAGCCGAGACCGAGCCATCCGCAGCCGGGCATGTCGCCGGCGAAACGCTTGAGAACGCCGCTTTTGGCGCCCAGGTCGGCGATCGTCAAGTTCCCGCGCGCCGCCAACTCCTCGCGCATGCACTCGTAAATCCACCAATAGCGCGTCGCCCACAGCGAATACGCCTTGCCGCCGGTTTTCCGGTCATTGAACTCGCGCATCCTGGCCCGGTAGGAATCGAGCGGCCACGACAGGGCGAAGAATCGATTGTCCGAACCGCCGTTTGCGTCCGTCACAGCGTCTTCCCCGAACATTCCCGAACACCGCGTTTCACCCGACGGCGAAGCACGTCTCCACCACCCGCAATCCTATGGATTTTCGCAGCGATTGCAAAGCGGGGTTCGCGTCGATCGCCGGCCGTACCGCATCGGCCCGCCCGACGCTCCAGAGCGCAGCCCCGCTGCCCGCGAGGTGTATCCGTCTTCCCGTGACCGCTTCGAGCGCGTCGCGGAGACGATCGAGTTCGGGAAAGGCGGGAAACACCGTCTCTTCGAAGCGGTTGAACGCCGCCTGATCCAGGGCGGCCATATCGCCTGCGCCCAACGCCTCGAGGCATTCCCGGTGCGTTCTCGCGTTTCCGGGTCCGGGGAGGCGGAGCCCGGCGTACGCCCTGGCCGTGTCGGAGTGAATCGCGGAAAGGAAAAGGGTGAGCGGAAAAGAGGCCGGCGGCGGATCGAGCGCCGTGAGGCGCTCTCCCCTTCCCTCGGCGAGCGCCAGGCCGCCCCTGACGAAAAACGGCATATCGGAACCGAGGCGGGCGGCGAGGGAGGCGAGGTCGCTGTCGCTCAATCCGGTCCCGAACGCCTGGTCGGCGAGCCGGAGCGCGGCCGCGCCGTTCGAGCTGCCGCCGCCGAGCCCCCCGCCGAGGGGGATGGTTTTCTTCAGCCGGAAATGCAGCCCGCCCCTGGCGCCGCATTCGTCCCTCAGGAGCCGGGCGGCGCGGAGAACGGTGTTGTCGGCGTCCCGCGCGAGTCCCGGATGGCTCGTCTCGAGCGTTATGGCGTCGTCGTCCCTGGGCCGGCACGCCAGGCGGTCCGCGAGGCCGATTTCGCGCATCAATGTCTCGACGTCGTGGTAGCCGTCGCCGCGCTTCCGCGGAACCTCGAGAAAGAGGTTGAGCTTCGCCCTGGATTCGACGACCGCCATGCCGTCAGCCTTCATCGTCGCTGCCGCTCCTTTCGCGGTGTTTGGCCTTTCCCGCGCCATGGGGAACGTGATATACTACGCGCGCCGGATCGTTTCGTCACGTCCGAACGCGCGGATGGCGCCGCCCCGCCGATCCGGCGCGTCGAATCCGAAAGGGGAGCGCCGCCATGCCGAAAACACCGTATCTCCTCATGGTCCACGGCCATTTCTACCAGCCGCCGCGCGAGAACCCGTGGACGGGAGGCGTCGATCCCCAGCCCTCGGCCGCGCCCTGGGGCGATTGGAACGAACGCATCGCCGCCGAATGCTACCTGCCCATGGGGAGGAGCCGAATTTACGACGCCGACGGCGGGATCGTCGATTTGTACAACAATTATCCCCATATGTCCTTCAATTTCGGTCCGACCCTTCTTTCCTGGGCCGACAGCGAATGTCCGGGGCTTATCCGCGACATCGAGGAAGCGGCGCGCGTCAACCCCTCCTCCGCCCTCGCCCAAGCCTACGGCCACGCCATGCTCCCCCTCTGCGACGCCCGCGACCGACACACCCAAATCCTTTGGGGGCTGAAGGAATTCCATCACCGCTTCGGGTTTTCCCCCGACGGGATGTGGCTGTCGGAATGCGGCATCGACAAGGAGACGGTGCGGGCGCTTGTGGACCACGGCGTCAAATTCGTCATCCTGTCACCCCACCAGGCGAGCAAGGCCAGGCCCTTCGGCGAGCAGGTCTGGCGCGAGGCTTCCATGGGGTCGATAGACACAAAGCGCGTATACAGGCTTTTTGAAACGGACGGCGGCGGCCGCACCCATTTCAACCGCCATCTCGACGTCATTTTCTACACGCCCGGCCTCAATCTCAAGGTCAGCTTCGACCACATCCTCAACCGCCCGGACGACCTCGCTCGCGAACTCCTCGACTGCTTCGACCCGGACGAGCCCGGACCGCAGATCGTCTCCATCGTCACGGACGGCGAAATCTACGGGCACCATGAAAAAGGCGGCCAGGAGGCGCTGTCGCGCCTCTTCTCCGCCATCGCCCCGGCGCACGGCTTCGCCGCCGTCTCCGCCGGCGACTGCATCCGTCTCGCGCCGCCGACGTGGGAGGTCAAGCTCTGGGGCGGCGAAGACAAGATGGGCTCGTCCTGGAGCTGCCGGCACGGCGTCGGCCGCTGGTTCCGCGACTGCGGCTGTTCCGCCCGGCAGCGGCCGGACTGGAATCAGGCCTGGCGGCGGCCGCTCCGCCTCGCCTTCGACGCACTGCGCGCGCGCGTCCGGGACGCGGTGCGCCGCGAGCTGGGCGCGCTTCTCCGGGACGTCCTCGAGGCGCGAAACGAGTATATCCGGGTCGTTCTCCGGCCGGACAGGGAAACGCGCAAAGCCTTTCTGGACCGCCACGCCCAACGCCGACCGACCCCGGAAGAGGCGGGGAGGATTTGGGCGCTTCTCGAAGCCGACAGGAACGCGATACTCATGTATGCGTCCTGCGGCTGGTTTTTCGACGAACTCTCCGGGATCGAACCGGTGCAGAACATGCGCTACGCCCTGCGGGCGGCGGAACTCGCGCAACCCTACGCGCACGAGGACCTGACGGCGCTTCTCCGCGACACGCTGTCCCTGGCCAAGTCGAACATCCCCCGCTTCGAGGACGGCGGCGACGTCTTCGACCGCCTCGCCGTTCCCGGCCGCCATGACGACCGGGACATCCTCGCCGCCCTCGCCGCCTGCCAGGCGGCGGAGCTTCCCGTCGGCGGCGTCTCCTGGAAGATCCTCCCGGAAAGCCTGATCCGCAGGGACGGTCATGGCCGGGCCTGGGGTTGGCTCGCCGCCCATGACCGCCTCCTCGACCGCGTCCTCGCCTGCGCCTGGTTCGCGTCGCTCTCCGACGCTCCCGGCGTCATGCTGGGAACTGTCGAATCGCGGCTGAACGACGTTTTCGCCGACGGCGCCACGCCACCGCCCGGCCCGTACAGCGGCCTCGACTGGGCCGAGCGCCTGTCGGGGATGTCGGCGGAAGAGTTCCTGGACGCGATGAGGCTGAACCGCATCCCGCTCGAACGGCTGCCGGCTCCGGTCGCGATCGCGCTCCATCGCCGGCGCGCCGCGCCGGGATTGCGCGCGCATTTCGAACGCCTGGTCCCGCTCGGCGACGAAGCGATCGCCCTCCAGCGGGAAGCGCTCTCAAGCGGCGACGCGCCGCCTGACCCGATCCGCGCCGGAGCGGCGTTCGCGGTCGAGCACCGGATGGAATCGATCGTCCTCGACGCCATTCGGACGCTCCAGTTCGACGACGAAGCCCTTTTCGCGGTGCGCGAGGCGAGAAAGCCGGCGGAGGAACTTGATTTCCGGGTCGCCCCGGACCGGCCGGCGCGCCATCTCGCGCTCTCCTTCCGCGAACTGATCCATTTCCTCGGAAAAACGCCGGAGACGGGTTGGCTGCAACGCCTTGAAACGCGCACCCTTGACGACGGAAGCGCCTGGCTCGCGCCGCAGAGCCGGGTTAATCGCGCCCTCGGCCATCCGTCCGCCAGCCCGCTGGCGCTCGCGCTCGGGCAGGCGCTTGCCTCGATCCGCTCCCGGCTCATGCGTACCGACATGCCGGGCCCGGCGGCCCTCTCCCTGTTGCCGCTGCCCGAACTCCTCGCCTTCGCGCGCCGGGGAGGGTTCATCTTCCCGCACGACGTCGGCGTCGACCGCGCCTTCTGGGACCTGCTCGCCGATCCGGTCGCCGACCTCATCGCCCCCGATCCCGCCGGCATGGTCACCGGCGAACCCGGAGACCGCCTGAGAAGGGCGGGAACGGAACTCGGCTTCGCCGGGGAGGCGCTCGACCGTCGGCTTCTGGCCGCGGTGAAACGGGCGATGCGCTGAGCGGCCATGGGCTTCGGCGCAATCGAAGCGGTTCCATGCCTTCGGATCGCCGCCGCGGACGATGGATGTGAGGCGGCGGACGCGTTTCCCGCCCGGCGGCGCGGCGGAAAATTCATCGAAAACCCGGCGGGGCGAAGCCCCCGGGGGAGAAAAAGGCATTGGAGAAGGACTTCCCGTCTCCGCCGTCGGCGAACGGACTCCCGTTTTTACATTGAAACGAGCGCCGAAATCCGGTACTCTTGAGGGCAGTCTTCCGGCCGGAACCCCTTGAAGGCGGTTTCGGCGGTTTCTCTTTCGCCTTTTTCAGGAACGAGGGTCCGGCCGTGTCAATGGATATGTTTCGGCGCAATCAGAAGTGGGTTTTCATCATCGTCAGCATCATCATCATTCCCTCCTTCGCGCTCGTCTGGGGCGTGGGCGGCTTCCAGGCCCATCAGAACGTCGAGATCGCGAAAATCGGCCGGGAATCGTTGAATTATCGCGATTACGAACGCTTCCGCCTGCGCATGCGCGCCGCCATGGGCGAGATGCCCTTCTATTTCAACGGCGCCCCCGACACCGCCGCCACGGGCGATCTCTGGGCGCACATCTGGGCGTATTCGGTCATCAAGGACGCGGAGGCGGCGGGCGTCAAGGCCTCGGACGCCATCGTCGGCACCTATCTCCAGAACGCGCACCCGATAACCTCGACCGCTTATCGCAACGACCCCTCCTCCCTCGAGGGCGAAGTCACGAAAATCTGCCGCCGCCTGCAGATTTCCCGGGCCGAATTCCTCGCCGGCGTCAGGGATCTCATGACCCTGAACAGCTACGTCAACGTCGACAACAACACCGTCGCCGTCACCGAGGACTCCGCCTACCGGATTTACGCGCTCGAAAAGGCGCAGGCGCTCTTCAAGCGCATCCGCACCCCGGAAAGCGCCGGCATGTCGGAACAGGCCAAGGCGGAATTCACCGCCAAGGACCCGGAGGAACTGCAAACCCTCGTCCGCGACTACATTCTTGCGCGCCGCGACGACGACCGCTTCCGCGACGCCGCGACCTGGCGCTTCTCCTATGTGCTCCTGCCCTACGCGACGGAAACCGCGCCGCACGTCTTTTCGGAGGATGAGATCCGCTCCTTCTACGACCAGAACCGCGCCATGTTCGCCAACCTCCCCTTCGAGAACGTCCGCGACATCGTCGTCGAGGCGCTCTCCGCGAACGAACGCGAACGGACGGCCCTGCGGAACCTGACGATCGACGTCGACCCGCAGTTGCGCGCCAACGGCGAGATGTCCCCGGAGGAACTGGCGAAGCTGACCCAGCTCGCCAAGTACGGCGTCAAGGCGGGAACGACGGGCGAGTCCGCGCGCTCCGCCGCCCGGCTCGCGGCCGACCCCCTCTTCGGTCCCGGATCTGAAATCACCGCCGCGCTCGATGAAATCGACGGCATGGCGGACGAGGAGCGGGCGACGACGATCGAATCCTGGAAGAACGGCTTCAATCTCGCCATGCGTCCGGTGAAGGGCGCCGAAGGCTACCTGCGCCTCAAACTCCTCGACTACACCCCGTCCAGGCCGGCGGACATCGACGCCGGGGACGGCGCGGTCCGTTCCGATCTGTATGAAGCCGCCCTGTCCGACCTGGTCGGCGAACGCGTGGCCGAGCTCGCCCTGGACAAGGCGGAGGAGACCGCCTCCGGGGTGCGCGACTTCATCGCCGCCGCCGCGGCCGGCGGGTTCCCGGAGGGTGAATTCGCCGACATGTACCGCGCCATCCCGGAGGAAACGCTTCCCTATAGCCGGATGATGGGCGGCACGGACTACGAATTCGGCAAGCTCGCCGTCGGGGAGGTGTACGGCCCGGTCGAATACGCCGACGCCGCCAGCGGCGAAAAGGGTTGGGAACTCCGCGTCCTCACCGGCCGCGCCATCCCCACCCGCGATGAATTCGACGGCGAAGCGGCGGACGTCAAGGCCCGCTACCAGGGGATCATCCGCATGGACCGCTCCGGCGACTCCGGCAGGATCGACTCCTTCGTCGGCCCCGTGTTCCGCATCCAGCCGACCGACGCCATGTTCCTGACCTTCTGGGACCGGGTGGGCAAGGGCGAGATCCGCGTCAATCCGGATATCGTCGGTTCCTGACCGCCCGGCCGCCGCCGATGGATTCGCCCGCGCCGCCAGCGGGGAATTATATCGTGCGCGGCCGGAAATTGCGGGAATGGGGGGTGGCAGCCGCCCTGTTCCGCATTCGTTCGTTTCCCGGGCGCGCCGCCAGCCGCGCACAGTCCGGGAATCGCGGTTTCAAGGCGCCGACAGTCTATTCATGGGCTCGCGTCCGGCGCTTCCGGGCGCGGGCATGAATCGGAGAATGCCTCTCCGGCGCGTCATCGCGGGAGGGGAGGAAAGGCGGCGCGCACGCGGCGTGGAAAACGCCTTGCTGGAGGAAGAACCATGTCAGCCGATGGACCCGATCGCGTCTTTCTACTGCCGGGCGAATATCACGTTTCGCGGGCTCCGTGCAATATGGCGACCCTGCTGGGCAGTTGCGTCGCCGTATGCCTCAAGAACGAGGCCAAACCCCACGCGGCCATGAACCATTATCTCCTCGCCGAGAATCCGGGCGCGCGCGACCCCGACAAGGGCCGTTACGGCGACACCTCGATCGAGACGATCGTCTGGCTCATGCAGAAGCTCGATCCCAACGGCAAGATGACGGCGAAGATCTACGGCGGCGGCGCGGTTGTCGGCCATCTCGGCGCCGCCTCCGACATCGGGCTCAAGAACATCGACATGGCCCGCCGCATGCTCAAGAGGAAGAACATCCCCATCACCGAGGAGGACGTCGGCGGCACCTCGGGCCGGCGCATCTACTTCGACACCGCATCCAACCGGGTGGTCGTCAAAGTGATCCAGAAGACGGAGGAAGGCGCGCGCCTCGAGGCGCGGCGGCGCGACCTGGCGACCCGCAAGACGAAGGTCCTCGTCGTCGACGACTCGCCGCTGGTCAGGAAGATCCTCAAGCAGGCCATTTCCGGCACGCGCGACCTCGAGGTCTGCGGCGAGGCCGGCGACGCCTTCGAGGCGCGGGACAAGATCCTCGAGCTCGACCCGGACGTCATCAGCCTCGACATCATCATGCCCAAACTCGACGGGCTCAAGTTCCTCAAGTCGCTTTCCCAGCACTATCCGAAGCCGGTGGTCATCTGCTCCACGATCGCCAAGGACCAGTCGCAGGTCGCCGCCAAGGCGCGCGAATACGGCGCCGTCGACGTGATCGACAAGGACACGCTTCACCTCTACAAGGGGCTTGACGTCGTCCAGCAGGCGTATATCCCGAAAATCAGACACGCCGCCGGCAAGGTGGTCCGCAAGATGATGTTCAAGCCCAACCAGTAAGAGCCTCTCCGAATAGGGGCGCTTTCCGGGATGGACTCATTGAAAAATAATGGGGGACAATATCCATCCCGTCCCATCCGGAGAGGTTCCAAGGCCGCTGCCGGCCGGGCGTTGCCGCGCGGCGCCCTTGCAGTCCCCTTTTTCATTTGCCCGTCCTCGCCAAAGGCGCTGGAAGCGGTCGGGGTGGGGGAACGGACGCGCCCGACTGAAAAAAGCATACGCCGACGCCGGGCCGGACGCGCCCGGCGTTTTCTTCTCCCCCGTCGAACCGGGGGTGTTTTTTTGTTCCCACACGGCGTTCCGGCGCTATACTATGCCGTCAGCGCCTTGAAATTGCGATTCCCCGGACTGTGCGCGGCAAGCGATGCGCCCGGGAATCGAATGTGGAACGGGGCAACCCCCAACCCCCATTTTCACAATTTCGAGCCGCGTACGGCATGTCATTTCACCTATCCGGCGGTTTTCTCGACGGCGACGGTCCTGGACCATTGCCGTCTATGATTATGGAACGAGCCATGGACACGAATACGCTCAAAGGCAGCCAGTCGATCCGCAACGCCCGGCTCACCGCGCTGTTCAAGCCGGAGGACATCGTCCACCACACCAAGGCCGACAGCAAGGAGAAGGTCGTTCGCGAACTTCTCGAGCGGCTGGCGATCCGCTACGGCATCGGCAGCGTCGACGACGCCGAGAAGGGGGTGATGGAGGCGCTGGCGCGCGGCAACGTCAACGTCGGCCCCGGCATCACCGTCCCGCACGCGCGGCTGGAAAACCTCGGCGCGCTCCGGATCGCGGTGGCGACGTCCGAAAAGGGCATCGACTTCGGCGGCGAACCCGCCAACCTCGTCATCATCATCCTCATCCCCGTGGACATGCCGGGCGCGCACATGCAGGCGCTCCAGACCCTGGCGCAGGTCTGCATGCCCGAGGACACGGCCAGAACCGTCGCCGCGCTGAAGTCGCCCCTCGCCGTCTGGCAGCATTTCGACGAGGGCGGCCACCGGCTCCCGGACCACCTCCAGGCCAGGCACATTATGAGCGACGTCGGCGCCTCCCTCAACGAAAACGACAGCCTGGCGCGGGCGATCGACCTCTTCCTCGACTCGAACGCCACCGAGCTTCCCGTCCTCGACTCCGACCAGGAGCTCGTCGGCGTCGTCACGACAAGCCAGCTCGTCAGGGTATGCATGCCCGAGTACATCATGTGGATGGAGGACATGAGCCCGTTCCTCAATTTCGAACCCTTCGCCGAAATCATCCGCCGCGAATCCACCACCTGGCTCAACGACATCATGACCTCGGACTACGCCGAAGTGACGGAGGATTCGCCCGCCATCCTCGCCATGAAGGAGATCGGGCAGAAACAGACCGATTACGCCTATGTGCTGCGCGACCGCAAGCTGGTCGGCATCATCAGGATCCATGAATTTTTGCGGACCGTCCTCAGGTAGCGGGGAAGACGGGAGAGAGAGAAAAGGCTGATGCGCCATCCCGGCGCGAGGGAAAAACCATGCCAAAGAAAAAAGAGGCCAACCAGGCCAAGGCCGCGATGCACCGGATCGGCGCGATGTTCCTCGCCGCGATCCTGGTGGGCCTGATCACCCATAACGCCGGCCTGACCTTCGACCAGATCGTGTCGTCGTCCGTGTTCACGCTCATCATCATGGCCACCCTGCTGTTCTGGAACTTCCGCCTCGCCATCGCCTTCATCGGCATCGGCGTCCTCATGCTGTTCAACATCATGGACATCAACCGCCTCATCGCCGAGGCGAAGCTGGACGTCATTCTCTTCCTCATCGGCATGATGATCACCGTCGGCGTCCTCAAGGATCTCGGCCTTTTCACCTGGCTGATCCTGACGATCATCTCCGCCCGGCGCATGACCTCGAAATTGTTCGTCGTCCTCTCCTGCGTCATGGGCGCGATCATGGCCTGCATGGTGGACGAAGTCACCTCGATCGTCTTCATCTCCACCCTCGTCTTCCAGGTTTGCGACACCCTCAAGCTCTCGCCCGTGCCGTTCATCATGATGGCGGTCATGGCGACGAACATCGGCTCCACCGGCACCATGCTCGGCAACCCGGTCGGCATCGTCATCGGCCAGAACGCCGACCCGCCGCTCTCGTTCATCGACTTCATGCAGTGGTCGTTCCCGCTGATGATGATCGAGTTCGCGGTGGTGATGGCGTTCCTCATCTGGCATTTCCGGGGCGTGCTCTCGGAAATGGACGTGAAGCTCGAGGAACGCCGCGCCATGGGCCTCACCCTCGGCCCGATCGTCCGGATCCCGTACCAGAAGAGCATTCTCATCCTTTTCCTGCTCGTGTTCTTCCTGGCCTTGCACACGTCGATCGAACGCTGGCTGGGGCTGGCTCCAAACACCATGCTCATCATGACGCCCCTGATTCTGGCCGGCGCGCTCATGGCCTGGCGTCACGACCACGCCAGAAGGTACATCGAACACGACGTCGAGTGGTGGACGCTCATGTTCTTCATGATGCTCTTCGCCGTCGCCGGCACCCTCGAGCACACCAAGGTCACGGTCGCCATGGCCAACGGCTTCATCGCCGCGTTCGGCGAAGACCCATCGATCGTCGTGCCGGTGATTCTCGGGCTCTCCGCCGTCGGGAGCGCCTTCGTCGACAACATCGTTTTCGTCGCCGCGTTCATGCCCGTCGTCACCAAGATCGGCCAGACCCCGCTCCTCTGGGCGCTTCTGCACGGCGCGTGTCTCGGCGGCAACATCACCATGATCGGTTCGAGCGCCAACATCGTGTCGCTTGGCATGATGGAGAAGCGCTACCGCACCGGGATGAATTTCTTCGCCTGGCTCAAGACCGGCCTCCTCGTCGGTCTTATTTCCTGCCTCGTCGCCTGGGGCGGCCTCGTCCTCATGTCGCCGTATATGCCGGCGCGGGCGGAGCGCATGCTGAAGGCGGGATTGCCTGTCGCGGCCGGCGCCGGCGAAAAACCGTAAGTGGGGGTTGGATGCGCAAGTTTTGCCGGTTTTCGGTGAAAAAAGCATTGACAAAAGCGGGGCGCGGGATATAGTTCTTTGCAACCAGTTACCCCCAAGACTGGTTGTGCGTGCGATTCCCCCATTCTGATCAGAGACATCCGATCGAATTATTCGCGCGCAAAAGTCCCGAGCCCCTTCCGCTCCCCCCGGAAGGGGCTTCCCTTTTGTATCCCGATGTCGGATTGAAATTGCTAAAAC